>NZ_JBXASO010000010.1:0-154879 GCF_058809375.1 Brevundimonas sp. GW821-FHT10E09
CCTCCTTCGAGTGCTGTTCAACACCTCACTCTGGCACATAGATGCCGTCGGGGGGCGTCCACCCCATCACCCCGAACGGCCCTTCGCAATGTCTGCGTTCTGCGGGCGACGAGGCCAATGGCCGCCTCATACCTTCGGCGGCGGGCCGAACTTGCCGGATTGGTAGTCCTCGATCGCCTGGATGATTTCCTCGCGGGTGGTCATGACGAAGGGGCCGTGGCTGAAGACCGGCTCGTTGATCGGTTCGGCGTGGCCCAGCAGGACGATGGCGTCGCTCTGGGCCGTGATCTCGACCGTGTCGCCCTCGCCCAGGGCGGCGAGGTTCCATTCGGGCACGGGGGTTCCGGCGACGGAGACCTGGCCCTTGATCGCATAGAAGAAGACATTGCGGCCGGCGGCGACCGGGGCCTGGAACCGGGCGCCGGCAGGCAGGCGGACGACGGCCAGATGGATGTCGATCAGCGACTGGATCGGCGCCTTGACCCCCAGCCATTCGCCGGACACCGGCTCGACCGTGACGCCGCCCTCGGTGGTGAAGGTCGGGATGTCGGCGGCCTGAAGCCCCACATAGTCGGGCTTGGTCATCTTCAGCCGGGAAGGCAGGTTCACCCACAGCTGCAGGATCTCCATCGGCCCGCCGTTCCGCTTGAAGTCGGCCGGCGACAGTTCGGCGTGGATCAGGCCCGAGCCGGCGGTCATCCACTGGATCCCGCCCGCCTTGATGATGCTCTCGCCCCCGCCGGAGTCGTTATGGGCCAGTTCGCCGTCCAGGATGAAGGTGACGGTCTCGAACCCCCGGTGTGGGTGCGGGCCGAACGGCAGGCCGGCGTTGCCCGGCGCATAGGTCTGGGGCCCGTGGTGGTTCAGGAACAGGAAGGGATCGACCTGGTCCAGGCCCGGACCGGGCACCGGGCGGCGCGTAGTCAGGTCGCCGATGTCGTCGCGATGGGCGGGATGCAGGCGAAGGACGGGGCGGGGCGTGATCTCGGTCATTCGTCACATATAGGGTGGCGGATTGGACATGGCGAGATCGGAGACGGGCTTGAAGCGCCGCCAGATCGGAAAAATCCAATTCCCGGCCGCCCGCGTAAATCCTCTATCCGAGACAGAGCGTGGATCGATCATGTGCAAATCCGACGGCCACGACACGGAACAGGCCACAGGCGGCAAGAATTCGCGATGTTGGTCACGGTCCGTTGACACCGTCGTTCTAGAGACACAAAAGCCTTCGCAACCGCACACGGCGATTGAATTCATTCGCTTTTGAGAACCATTCGCATGACCCAGCCCAGCCCGACCTCGGGTGGCGCCTCTAGCGACCGGACCGGTCGTTTCGTCACCCAGCCCAACGGTCACGTCACACCGCTTTCGCCCCACATCGGCATCTGGCGCTGGCACGTCACCATGGCGGCCTCCATCCTGTTCCGGGCCACCATCATCGCCGCCACGGTCGGCGCGCTGATCGTCGTCGCCTGGCTGGGGGCCCTGGCCTTCGGACCGGACGCCTATGCGGCCGCCCTGGCCCTGGCCGGGTCCCCGCTGGGCCTGTTCGTCGGCTTCGGCCTGACGGTCGTGCTGTTCTCCTTCATCCTGAACGGGACGCGTCACACGATCAACGACACCGGCAATGGCCTGACCATCAAGTCGTCCACGATCTTGTCGCGCATCGCGGTCTGGGCGCCGGTTCCGCTGGCGATCCTGTTCTGGGTCGTCCTGTTCGCCGTCGGGAGGGTTTCGCTGTGAGCGGTCAAGTCAAAGGGAACGGGGCCAGGTTCAAGAACAACGTCAAGATTTCCGAGCGCCACGGCGCCGGCGAATGGCTGGCCGAGCGGGTGTTGCTGGTCGTCGTGCTGCCGCTGGGCCTGTGGGTCGCCTCGACCGCCTTCACCCTGACGGGCGCCGGCTATGACGCCGTGCAGGACTGGTTCGCCAACCGGCTGAACGCCGGCCTGCTGGCGCTGACGGCCGTGGTCTTCTTCGGCTACGTCAGCGTGGCCTGGAAGGTGATCCTTGAGGACTATGTGCCCCAGCCGGGAACGCGCAAGGCGCTCGTGGCGCTGCTGAACCTGGTCTTCCTCGTGCTGGCGGCCGCCAGCGTCTTCTTCATCGTGCGGATGGCGCTGGGTTCGGCGCCCCTGCCCGCTGGTTTCGGAGCCTGATTAGCTGATGGCCGCTTACGAACTGATCGATCACGAATACGACGTCGTCGTCGTCGGCGCCGGGGGCTCCGGCCTTCGCGCCGCCCTCGGCGCCGCCCAGCAGGGACTGAAGGTCGCCTGCGTCACCAAGGTCTTCCCGACCCGCAGCCACACGGTCGCGGCCCAGGGCGGCATCTCCGCCTCGCTGGGCAATATGGGCGAGGACAGCTGGCAGTGGCACATGTACGACACCGTCAAGGGGTCGGACTGGCTGGGCGACCAGGACTCGATCGAATATCTGGTCCGTAACGCGCCCAAGGCCGTGTACGAGCTGGAACACTGGGGCGTGCCCTTCAGCCGCACCGACGAAGGCAAGATCTATCAGCGCGCCTTCGGCGGCATGACCCGCAACTTCGGCGAAGGCCCGGTGCAGCGCACCTGCGCCGCCGCCGACCGCACCGGTCACGCCATCCTCCACACCCTGTACGGCCAGTCGGTGCGTCGGGAAGTGAAGTTCTTCGTCGAATATTTCGCGCTCGACCTGATCATGCAGGCCCAGTCTGATGGAACTCAGGCCTGCACCGGGGTGACGGCGCTTCAGCTCGACAACGGCCAGCTTCACCAGTTCCGCGCCAAGATGGTGGTTCTGGCCACCGGCGGCTACGGCCGCGCCTATTTCAGCGCCACCAGCGCCCACACCTGCACCGGCGACGGCAACGCCATGGTGCTGCGCGCCGGCCTGCCGCTGCAGGACATGGAGTTCGTCCAGTTCCACCCGACCGGCATCTATGGCGCCGGCTGCCTGATCACCGAGGGCGCGCGCGGCGAGGGCGGATACCTGACCAACTCGGAAGGCGAGCGCTTCATGGAGCGCTATGCCCCGACCGTGAAGGACCTGGCCCCGCGCGACATGGTCAGCCGCTCCATGACCATCGAAATCCGCGAAGGCCGCGGCGTGGGCCCGAACAAGGACCACATCTTCCTGCACCTGGATCACCTGGATCCCAAGATCCTGCACCAGCGCCTGCCGGGCATTTCCGAAAGCGCCAAGATCTTCGCCGGCGTCGACGTGACCAAGGCGCCGATCCCGGTCCTGCCGACCGTCCACTATAATATGGGCGGCATACCGACCAACTATCACGGCGAAGTCCTGACGCTGCGCGACGGCAACCCCGACAGCGTGGTGCCCGGCCTGATGGCCGTGGGCGAGGCGGCCTGCGTCTCGGTTCACGGCGCCAACCGCCTGGGCTCCAACTCCCTGACCGACCTGGTGGTGTTCGGCCGCGCCGTCGGCCTGCGCTGCGGCGAGGTAGTGGACAAGGCCTCGGCCGTGCCGTCCGCCTCCAAGACCCAGACCGACGCCCACCTGGCCCGCCTGGACCGCTTCCGCTTCGCCGACGGCTCGACCCCGACCGCCGAGCTGCGCCTGTCGATGCAGAAGGCCATGCAGGCCGACGCGGCGGTGTTCCGCACCGGCGAGACCCTGCAACAGGGCACCGACAAGCTGCGGGCCATCGACGCCGCCGGCGCCGACATCAAGACCACGGATCGCGGCCTGATCTGGAACACCGATCTGATGGAGACGCTGGAGTACGACAACCTGATCGCCCAGGCCGTCGTCACCATCGAGAGCGGCCTGAACCGCACGGAATCGCGCGGCGCCCACGCCCGCGAGGACTATCCCGACCGGGACGACGCCAACTGGATGAAACACACCCTGGCCTGGAAGCGTCCGGGCGAGCAGGTCCAGATCGACTACCGTCCCGTGCACAATTACACGATGTCCGACGACATCGCGTACATCGAGCCCAAGGCTCGGGTTTACTGAGGTCGAACGCAGATGGTTCAACTCTCCCTCCCCCGCGGCTCCAAGCCGACCAAGGGCAAGGTCCACAAGGCCGCGCCCGGCTCCAAGGACGTCCGTACCTACAAGGTCTATCGCTACGACCCCGAGGTCGATGCGGACCCGCGCTGGGACGTCTATGAGGTTCCGACCGGCGACCACGGCCCCATGCTGCTGGACGCCCTGATCCACATCAAGAACACCATCGACCCGACCCTGTCGTTCCGGCGCTCGTGCCGCGAGGGCATCTGCGGGTCCTGCTCGATGAACATCGACGGGCGCAACACCCTGGCCTGCACCAAGGGCTGGGACGAGTGCGAGTCGCACAACATCACCATCGCCCCCCTGCCGCACCAGCCGGTGGTCAAGGACCTGGTGACGGACCTGAGCCTGTTCTACGCCCAGTACGACTCGATCCAGCCCTATCTCCAGTCGGACGAGCCCGACCCCGAGAAGGAACGGCTCCAGACCCCGGCCGAGCGCGAGAAGCTGGACGGCCTGTACGAGTGCATCCTGTGCGCCTGCTGCTCGACCTCCTGCCCCAGCTACTGGTGGAACCAGGAAGAATACCTCGGCCCGGCGGCCCTGCTGCAGTCCTATCGCTGGATCTCCGACAGCCGCGACGACGCCACGCAGAAGCGTCTGGACGACCTGGAAGACCCGTTCAAACTGTACCGCTGCCACACCATCATGAACTGCGCCCAGGTCTGCCCCAAGGGCCTGAACCCGGCCAAGGCCATCGCCGAAACCAAGAAGCTGATGGTTTCGCCCAGCCGGAAGAGACAGGCGGCGTGAGTTCGAACGCCGCCTGGACGGGAACGTCCGGGCGGCATTATTGCGATCCCCTTGGGAGCGAGTGGTTTGCCGGTTGCGGGGCTAACCTGCCTACGTCCGAATCTGTCGAGTCTCTCTGGCAACAGATCGAGGTCAATGCGCTCGCGACGCGGTGATCCAAGTCAACAGAACAACGGGACGTGCTAGTTTAACCATTATGTCACAGCAGCCTAACCCAGCAGCCGATCGCGTCCCTGTCGTTAAGGTGGTCGATCTGTTCTGTGGCGCGGGCGGGCTGGCCTATGGGCTCAAAGCGGCTGGCCTAGAAATCGCAGCGGGCGTGGACCTCGATCCGACTTGCCGCCATCCCTTTGAATCGAACACGGCTGGTCATTTCGAGAAAGCCAGCGTGTCCGACCTAAAGTGTGAGACTGTCGCGCGGTGGTTCGAAGGGGCTGACGTGCGTGTGTTGGCAGGATGTGCGCCATGCCAACCCTTTTCTACCTATTCGCAGAAGCGCAAGACCCCGGACGCCCGTTGGTCCCTTCTGAGGTCGTTCCTTGCACTTGCGGTCGATCTCAGGCCCGAGATCGTGACCATGGAGAACGTGCGAGGGCTCGCAGCCAAGCCGATCTGGGCAGAGTTTGTTTTGGGCCTGAAGGCGGCGGGCTACCACGTCGTCTGGGACGAAGTGAGTTGCGAAGACTTCGGCGTTCCGCAAACACGTCGTCGTCTGGTGCTTATCGCATCTATTCTCGGCCCGATCGAAATGCCCAAGAGGGCCGTGGGAGCAGTTCCGGTCACGGTGCGCCAAGCCATCTCGGCACTTCCCAAGCTTAAAGCCGGCCAAACGGATCCAGATGACCCGTTGCACACAGCTAGCAAACTGAGCGACGTGAACATGCGTCGTATGAAGGCGTCTAAGCCTGGAGGCACATGGCGCGACTGGCCCGAGGCCCTCCGCGCCGCGTGTCATCTGAAGAAATCTGGCGAAACCTATCCGTCCGTTTATGGACGAATGGAATGGGATGCAGCCGCCCCCACGATGACCACCCAATGTTTCGGGTTCGGCAACGGGCGGTTTGGTCATCCCGAGCAGGACAGGGCCATCAGTCTCCGGGAAGCAGCTATTATCCAGTCTTTCCCCGCAGGATATTCCTTCGTTGAGCCGAAGGGGCGATTGACCTTCGCCAAGGTTGGAATGTTGATCGGCAACGCCGTCCCCCCCAAGCTAGGACAGGCCATCGGCGAAGTTATCAAGTCGCACGTCTCAAGCGCTCAAACGTGCTGAAGGCCTGACTTCCCATTTCCTGCAACTCCAGCTAGTTCAGGATCGCGCAGGGCTAGGGGGCGGGGAATTGGATGGCGAAGAAAAAGGAACGGGATCCAGCTGAGATTGCCTCCGCAGAGGCCGCCATCTCAGCCGTGTCGCGACAAGTTAAGTTCACAGTTTCTGAGTATCCGATCTCGATCTACGTTTCTCGGTTCGAGGATGATGTGACCGGCCGGTTCTTCGTGCCAGAATACCAGCGCAACCTTGCTTGGAATGCGGGGCAGCAATCATCTTTTATCGAATCGCTGCTGGTTGGTCTGCCTATCCCCTTTCTATTTTTCTATCAGACACCTGATGGCCGAATGGAAATTGTGGACGGGTCCCAAAGAATGCGCGCCATGCGTGCATTTTTGAAGGAAGGGCTGCGCCTTTCGGATCTCGTGCTGCTTCCAGAATTGAACGGCTTTGCCTTTGAAGATCTCCCTCAGGATCGTCAAAACAAGCTTGAGGACGTCACGGTCAGGACCATAGTTCTGGATACGAGCACCGACCCATCTACGCGCGCGGAGATGTTCGCCCGCATCAACAAGTCCGGCACGACTGCTAACGAAGCGGAAATCCGACGAGGTTCCCTGCCGGGGCCTGTCACCGATCTTATCCGCGAGCTCGCAGAGAGCTCTCAGTTAGCTGAAGCCACCCCGATGACACAAAAGGTCGTGGACCAGCGCGAACGCGAGGAGCTGGTCACTCGATTCTTCGCCTATCTTGAAGGTTGGGAAACGCCCGAAGGACGTTTCCCTGGATATAGGGACCGCCCGAAGAAGTACCTCTACGACTTCCTGAGAGGCGCGAACGAAGCTGCTGGCGAAGACCCCTCCCTTCTTGAGCGGATGCGGAGCGAATTTTTCCGTATGCTGCAATTTGTCCAGGCGAATTTCCCTGACGGGTTCCGAAAGAACGCTAGCCACAACAGTGTCCCGCGAGTGAGGTTCGAAGCCATCGCGATCGGAACGGCGCTAGCGCTGAGAGAAAACGACAACTTGGCGCTGACCGCGGACCAGATTGCTAGTCGAATGAAGGCTCAATCGTTCGATCAGGTCGTAGTTTCAGGAAGTGCTAACGTCAGGAGTAAGCTGGAGGGGCGCATTGAGATCGTGCGCTCGCTTCTGCTGGCCGCAGGATGACTACGCTCATTACATCATTGGCGGTGAGGAGAGAGGAATTCGATAACCACTATGGGCTGGCGAGGGCGCTGGAGGATCGAATGATGCTCGAGGCCGATTCGTCATTAGGTGGCGTAAGCCTGTCCGCTCGCCATATCAACACCGTCAAGTCCGGTCTCGTCATTCATCTCTACAACATTGAAGAGGCGCTGATGACGGAATCGCTGCAGATGCTGGGAAACGCACTCGGCGAAGCGGAACCGCGCCAATGGACTGAACACTCGTTGCGGGAATGGTTGCGTGAGGCCGTAGTGAGTCGGATTTCCGAAGGAGGCGAGGATGGGCGCCTCGACACAGTCGTCGCATCCTCAACCCAGCTTCTGACAATTGCGGCGCTTGGTCCGCAAAAATTGAAAAAGCCTTCGGGAACTTGGGATGACAAGGCTATCGCGACCTTTATGAGACGCGTCAGCATGGACATCGACATGCCCGGCGAGATGTGGCGACGCCTCACCCCGCAACCGCACTATGCCGACGCGACGCCACTTCAGTTCTTGGCGGGACGGCGCAACGCAATTGCTCACGGACGGCGATCTTTTGAAGAAGGAGCGAATGACCTTCAGTTGAGCGATATCCGGGTTCTTGCTGACATCGTATTGGACTACCTCGACTACGTTGCGCGGGCTTTCCATGCACACATCGACACTAGAGCCCACCTCGTCGCGGCGGCCTGATTGAGCCGAGCGTGATCTTAGATTTCCCCACAAAATCGGGCGATCTGGCCAGTTAAATCAGGCTACGCGCCATCCCGTCGCAGGGCGTCCAGATCTAGGTCCAATGGTGCGCTGCCTTCTAAGGCCAGCAGGCAGCGGCACCAGTTTGAATGGGCCGGGGTTTTCAGCCCGTGGTGCTGGGTTTCCGTCACGCCTTGGCCGGTCGCGTCCGGGGACGCCGCCGAAGGGCGCGCGGGCGGGGCGGCGGGGATCTTGCGCCTGTCGGTCATGGGGGGGAGAATGCCACGGAGCGGCTGCGCCGTCGATCAGCGCCCTTGCACCATCCCCCCGGCTTGATATGAGCGGCGCATGGCCAGCATCACCTATATCGAGCATGACGGAACCGAGCACGTCGTTGACGTGAAACCGGGGCTTTCCGTCATGGAGGGCGCGATCCGGAACAATGTGCCGGGGATCGATGCGGATTGCGGCGGGGCCTGCGCCTGCGCCACCTGCCATGTCTATGTCGACGAGGCCTGGCGCGAGGCGACGGGCAAACCCTCGGCCATGGAGGAGTCGATGCTGGACTTCGCCGAAGAGGTCGAGCCCAACAGCCGGCTGTCGTGCCAGATCCGCGTGTCCGACGCCCTGGACGGCCTGGTCGTGCGCCTGCCGGAAAACCAGCACTAGGACCGCCCGGCCGGCGCGGGCGATGACGGCTTTGGCCGCTTGAACCGTGCGCCCGGCGCCCCATCTGGATGCAGCGGCGCGGCGAGGCCGGGCGTGAGGCGGGGGATTTCAGACGATTCAGACGATTCAGACTGTGTTTTTCCGCAGGCCGAGTCTGAATTCCGCGCGGCGGGGCGCCGCCCCGGGTCACAGCGGGTCAATTCGCCGCTTGATGCCGGCGCATCCCGTCGCCATCTGAGCCGTTACGATCCTTCGACCCAGCACGGACCCCCGACATGACCTTCGCTGACCCCACCCTGGACCCCAATCTCTCGGGCGACCTGATCAAGGAGGGCACGGACGCCTCCTTCATGACCGACGTCATCGAGGCGTCGAAGCATCAGCCGGTCATCGTCGATTTCTGGGCCACCTGGTGCGGGCCGTGCCGGACCCTGGGTCCGGCGCTGGAGAAGGGCGTGCGCGCCGCCAAGGGGGCGGTGAAGATGGTCAAGATCGATGTGGACGCCAACCCGGCCTATGCAGGCCAGCTGCGGGTGCAGTCGATCCCCACCGTCTACGCCTTCGTCAACGGCCAGCCGGTGGACGGCTTCCAGGGCGCGATCCCCGACAGCCAGATCAAGGCCTTCATCGACAAGCTGACCGGCGGCGCCGGCGGCTCGACCGAGACGGCGCAACTGCTGGAGCTGGGCGAGGAGTCGCTGGGCCTGAACGACTTCGGCGGCGCGGCCCAGGCCTTCGCCCACGTCCTGTCGATCGAGCCCGAAAACGAGAAGGCCATCGCCGGCATGGCGCGGGTCTATCTGGCGAGCGGCGATGCCGAACAGGCCGCCCAGACCATCGCCATGGCCCCCCAGGACTCCAAGGAGCCGGCGGTCCAGAGCGTGCGCGCGCAACTGGCCCTGGCGGCCAAGGCGCCGACCGGGGCTTCCGCCGAGCTTGAGGCCAAGGTCGCGGCCGACCCCGACGACCACCAGGCCCGGTTCGACCTGGCCGAGGCCCAAAGCGCGGCCGGCGACTTCAAGGGCGCAGTCGATAATCTGCTGCACATCATCCAGGCCGATCGCGAGTGGAACGACCAGGCGGCCCGCAAGCAGTTGCTGGTCATCTTCGACGCGGCCGGCGTCAGTTCCGACGTCGCCAAGGACGGGCGTCGCCGCCTGTCCTCCATTCTTTTCTCGTAGGCGCCAAAACACCGGCCTCAAAAGCCCAAAGGGCGACAGGCCAAGGAGACATGATGCCTCAAGGCTATGTTCGAGCCCTCGATCTGCCGCAGGTGATCCCGGTGTTCCCGCTGGAGGGGGCCATACTGTTGCCGCGCGGCCAGCTGCCGCTGAACATCTTCGAGCCGCGTTATCTCAACATGGTGGACGACGCCATGGCCGGGGACCGGATCATCGGCCTGGTCCAGCCCAAGGGCGGGACTCCGGCCCTGCCTGGCCTGTCGCCGGTCGGTTGCGCCGGGCGGATCACCGGTTTTGCGGAAACCTCGGACGGTCGGTATCTGATCACCCTGACCGGGGTGTCGCGGTTCCGCATCGCCGCCGAACTGCCGTCCAAGGCGCCCTATCGCCAGGTGCGCGCGGCCTTCGACGCCTATGAGGACGATCTGGCGCCCCCGCCGGAAGAGCCGGACTTCGACCGCCACGCCTTCCTCGACGCCCTGCGCGCCTACATGACCCACCGGCTGCTGGACATCGACTGGGACACCGCCGAGAGCGCGCCGATGGAGGCCTTGATCAACAGCCTGTCGATGGCCCTGCCGTTCGAACCGGCCGAGAAACAGGCCCTTCTGGAGGCCATGGGCCTGCTGCCCCGCGCCGAGGCCCTGACCGCCCTGCTCCGCATCGACGCCGCCGACGCCGGTGACGACGCGGCGCCGTCCATGCAATGACGGGCTCAAGTAGCGCGAAGCGCGGTAGCCCCCTAAAGAACCCTCAAGTAGCGCAAAGCGCGACAGGCCCAGAACAATGAGTGACGCCTTCAACACGCCCGTCTCCGTCGATCCCCGCCTGCTCGAGGTGCTGGTCTGCCCGGTCACGCGCGGCAAGCTGACCTACGACCGCGACGCGGGCGAGCTGATCTCCGTCGGCGCCAAACTGGCCTATCCGATCCGCGAAGGCGTGCCGATCATGCTGGCCGAGGAAGCCCGTCAGTTGGACTGAGCCCCAGCAGGCGACGACCCTTCACTGGCCCTGAGCGCGGCGCGCCAAACGGGCCTCAAGCAGCGCGAAGCGATAGGCCCAAGCATGACACTCAAAGTCGCCATCCAGATGGACCCGATCGAGGCCGTCGACATCGCCGGGGACACCAGCTTCCTGATGGCCGAGACGGCCCAGGCGCGCGGGCACCAGCTGTGGGTCTATGATTTCCGCACCCTGGCGCTGGAGGAGGGCCGCCTCTACTGCCGCGCCCGGCCGATCACCGTGCGACGCGAGGTCGGCAACCACGTCGACTTCGGCGACTGGGTGAAGCTGGACCTGGCCGAGGACGTGGACGTCATCCTGATGCGGCAGGATCCGCCGTTCGACATGGCCTATGTCACCGCCACCTATCTGCTGGAGACGGTCCATCCGAAGACCTTGGTCGTCAACGACCCGGCCCAGGTGCGTTCGGCGCCCGAGAAACTGCTGGTCACCGCCTTCCCCGGACTTCAGCCGCCGACCCTGATCTCGGCCGATCCCGTCGCTCTGGACGCCTTCCACAAAAAGCACGGCGAGGTGGTGCTGAAGCCGCTGCACGGCAACGGGGGCTCGGGCGTGGTCAAGCTGCGCGCCGACGACCCCAATCTGGACGCCCTGATCGAGATCCACGCCGTGGGCAGCCGCGATCCGCTGGTGATCCAGAAATTCATCCCCGCCGTGTCCAAGGGCGACAAGCGCATCCTGCTGATCGACGGCGAGCCGGTGGGCGCGATCAACCGCGTGCCGGCGGCCGGCGCCGTCCGCTCCAACCTGCACGTCGGCGGCACGGCCATGCCGGTCGAGCTGACGCCGCGCGACCTGGAGATCTGCGCCGCCATCGGCCCGACCCTGAGAGAGCGCGGCCTGATCTTCGTCGGCATCGACGTGATCGGCGACTATCTCACCGAGATCAACGTCACCTCCCCCACCGGCGCCCAGCAGCTGAAGACCTTCACCGGCGTCGACGCCACCGCCCTGATGTGGGACGTGATCGAGAAGAAGTGCGCCGCACAGGTTGTGTGATCGCCACTTGAATTAGATTTCAGTTCATGGTTCGTTCCTTCTCCGGATGGGGGGAGGACGTCATGGTCGCGCGGGTTGTCACGGTCGCCTTCGACGGGGTCGAGGCCCGGCGCGTGGATGTCGAGGTCCAGCTGGTCGGCCAGGATCAGCAGACGGTGTTCAACATCGTCGGCCTGCCGGACAAGGCGGTGGCCGAAAGCCGCGAACGGGTGCGGGGCGCCTTTGCGGGCATCGGCCTGGCGCTTCCGGCCAAGCGGATCATCGCCAATCTGGCCCCGGCCGACCTGCCCAAGGAGGGCAGTCATTTCGACCTGCCGCTGGCCCTGGCCCTGATGGCGGCCATGGGGGTGATCGCGCCGGACGCCCTGGACGGCTGGGCGGCCATCGGCGAACTGGGGCTGGACGGCCAGATCGCGCGGGTCGGCGGCGCCCTGCCGGCCGCCGTCGCCGCCGACGCCATGGGCCTGGGCCTGATCTGCCCAGAGGCGACGGGGCCCGAGGCGGCCTGGGCCGGCGGGGCCCGCATCCTGGCGCCGCGATCCCTGATCGCCCTGGTCAATCACTTCAAGGGAACCCAGGTCCTGCGCGCGCCGGAGCCCGGCCCGCTGGCGACCGGCGGCGTCGCGCCCGACCTGCGCGAGGTCAAGGGCCAGGAGGGGGCCAAGCGGGCGCTGGAGATCGCCGCGGCGGGAGGGCACAATCTGCTGTTCGTCGGCCCGCCGGGATCGGGCAAGTCGATGATGGCGCAACGCCTGCCGGGCCTGTTGCCGCCCCTGACCTCGCAGGAACTGCTGGAGACCTCGATGGTCTGGTCGGTCGCCGGCCTGATCGAGCGCGGCGCCCTGACCCGGGATCGGCCCTTCAGAAGCCCGCACCATTCAGCCTCGATGGCGGCCCTGACGGGCGGAGGTCTGCGCGCCAAGCCGGGCGAGGCTTCGTTGGCGCACAACGGAATCCTGTTCCTCGACGAACTGCCGGAATACAGCGCCCAGGCCCTGGATTCCCTGCGCGCACCGCTGGAGACGGGCGAGATCGTGGTGGCCCGCGCCAACGCCCATATCCGCTATCCGGCTCGGTTCCAGCTGGTGGCGGCGATGAACCCCTGTCGGTGCGGCATGGGCGGGGCCGGGCGCGGCGCCTGCGGCAAGGCTCCCCGCTGCCAGCGCGACTACCAGAACCGCATCTCCGGCCCCATGTTCGACCGCATCGACCTGACGGTGGAGACCCCGCCCGTCACCGCCGCCGACATGACCCTGCCCCCGCCGGCCGAGGGGACGGCCGAGGCCAGGGCCCGCGTCGCCGCCGCCCGCGCCATGCAGGAGGACCGGGTGCGCGACGCGGGGCTGGATCCGGCCCAGGGGCTGAACGCCCGCGCCTCGGGCGACACTCTGGATCGGTTCGCCACGCCTGACGAGGCGGGCCGGATGCTGCTGATGCGGGCGGGCGAGGCCGGGGGGCTGACCGCACGGGGCTGGACCCGCACCCTGCGCCTGGCCCGCACCATCGCCGACCTGGACGGCTGCACCGGCGTGCTGCGGCGCCACATCGCCGAGGCCCTGATCTATCGCCGCACCACCGTGGGGGCCGAGGCCGACTTCGACCGACGCCAGGCCCAGCGGGGCGAGGGGTCCGAGATCCGGGAAGCGACGGCGGAACAGGCGCCCTTCCTCTATTCGTGAGAGGGACAATCCTTAACCCGCCGCCCCTATATTGCGCGGCCTACGGAGACGGTGATGGCGCGACGGGCGGCGACGAAACGGATCGAGACGCAGGCGACGCAGGCCGTGGATCCGGCCCAGCAGTTCCTGCGGCTGATGAGCCACGAGATGCGCACGCCGCTGAACGGCGTGCTGGGCATGATCAACCTCCTGCAACGCACCCGGCTGGACGGCGCCCAGCGCGCCTATGCCGAGAATGCGCGCCAGTCGGCTGAACATCTGCTGGGCCTGGTCAATGACCTGCTGGACTACGCCCGGCTGGAGGCGGGGTCGCTGGAGTTCGACCTGGCGCCGGTCGATCTGGAAGGCCTGGTGCGCGGCGTCGCCGAACTGCTGAGCCCGCGCGCCCACGACAAGGGGCTGGAGATCGTCTGGTCGGTCGCCGCCGACGCCCCCGACATCCTGGCCGACGAGGGCCGGCTGCGACAGGTGCTGTTCAATCTGGCCGGCAATGCGGTCAAGTTCACCGAGACCGGCGGCGTGCGTCTGTCGGTCGAACGCGTCACCCCGGATCCCACCGACATGGACGACGGGCGCGTCCGCCTGGCCTTCATCATCGACGACACCGGCCCCGGCGTGCCGGCCGAAGCCCGCGCCCGCATCTTCGAGGAGTTCGGCCACGCCGATTCCTCCGACGCCGTGCGCCATGACGGCGCGGGCCTGGGCCTGGCGGTGGTGCGCAAACTGGCGACGGCGATGGGGGGGACGGCTCGGGTCGAGGATCGACCGCACGGCGCCGACGCGGATGCTCGCGGCGGAGCCCGTTTCCGCTTCGAGGCCGGTTTCCTGCCCGTCGCCGGCCCGCGCGACACCCCGCTGCACGGCCAGACGGTCTGCATCGACTCGCCCGATTCCTTCGTCCGCGCCGCCGCCGCCGATCAGATCAAGGCGTCCGGAGGCAGGGTCGCCGCCAAGGCGCCGGTGACCCTGGTCGACCATGCGGGCGCCCCCGCCGGCGACCTGGCGCCTCTTCCGCCCGCAGGGCGGGGCGTCGTGCTGCTGAAACCGTCCGAACGGGACCTGATCCCCCGCTATCGGGCCGCCGGCTTCCACGGCTATCTGATCAAGCCCCTGCGCCGGGCCTCCCTGGCCGAACGGGTTCTGGCCGCCGTGGGTGCGGACCCCGCCGCCCCGACCGCCGTCGCCGCGCCCGAAGACGACCGCGTGGTCCCCGCCCGGTTCGCCGGCGTCCGCGTGCTGCTGGCCGAGGACAATCCGGTCGGCGCCCTTCTGGCCCGCACCCTGCTGCGGCGCGAAGGCTGCACCGTCGAGACCGCCGCCACGGGCCATGAGGCCGTCGCCGCCCTGGCGCGCGCCCGCTATGACCTGGTCTTCATGGACATGCGGATGCCGGGCATGGACGGTCCCGCGGCCGCCCGCGCCATCCGCGCTGCGGGCGACGCCACCCCCATACTGGCCCTGACCGCCAACGCCTTCGCCGAGGACCGGCGCCTGTGCCTGGAGGCCGGAATGAACGACCATCTCGTCAAGCCGCTGGACGCCGAGGCCTTGCGCGCCGCCCTGGCCTGCTGGACGAAACGCGACATCCGCGCCAAGGTCGGCTGAGTTACAGGCGCCCGCGATTCCGGCCGCCGCCGGAGCCGTGCATGACCGATCAAGCCACCCCCGCCGAAGAAGTCGCAGCCCTGCGGCCTCAGCCCAAGGGATTTGGCGTCATCAAGGCCGCCTTCCGCGAACGTCGGACCTTGGCCATGCTTTTGCTTGGGTTTTCGGCCGGTCTTCCGTTCGCCATGCTGTTCGGCACCCTGAACGCCTGGCTTTCGGAGGTCGATGTCTCGGTCGCGACCATCGGCATCCTCTCCTGGGTGGGTCTTTTCGGCGCCTTCAAGTTCCTTTGGTCTCCTGCGGTGGGGCTTCGGCTGCCGCTGGTCGCACGAATGGGCCGGCGCCGGTCCTGGCTGGTCGTTTGTCAGTCGGTCCTCGCCCTGGTCTTCATCGTCATCGCCGCATCGCATCCGACAGGCGGCGCGATCGGTGTCCTGGCCATGGCTGCAGCCGTCGGCGCCTTCGCCTCCGCCACCCAGGACATCGTCATAGATACCTGGCGGATCGAGGCGGCCGATGACGGCCTGCCTGTCGATCTTCTGTCATCGGTCTATCAACTGGGATTCCGCACGGCGGCCCTGGTCGGCGGAGCCGGCGCCCTGGTCCTGGCCGATACGGCCGGCTGGCCGGCGACATTTGTGGCGGCGGCTGTCCTGATGGGGCTTGGCCTGGCCGGAAGCTTGATCGCGCCGGAACCGGCCGTCGTGGCCGATCAGGCCGTGGCGCGCGAGCGGGTCGGCTCGCCTCGGCTTCGCCGGGCCGCCCTGCTGGTCACCCTGGCGGCCTGGGCCTGGGCGGCCTTCATGTTGATCCGTTTCATGATCACCGCCCTGACGACCGTGCCCGCGCCGAGCGCGGGTCAGTTCATCCAGTCCTGGGGACCCGGCATTGTGGCGGCGGCGGTTCTGCTTCCGGCCGCTCTCGCCGGCGCCTTGGTCTGGCGCGGCCGGTCAGCGGTCTCGACGGGTCAGGAGTCGATGGGTGTCGGGGATCGATTCTATGATGCGATCCTCGCGCCCCTCGTCGAATTGATGGGTCGGCTCGGCTGGGGCGCCTTGATCGTCCTGGGCCTGGTGCTCAGCTATCGGATCACCGACGGCGTCTGGGGGCCGTTCGCCTATCCCTTCTATCTTGGTACGGAGGGCGGCGGCCTGGGGCGGACGATGACGGAAGTTGCTTTGGCGTCCAAGACTTTCGGCGTCGTCATGACCATCCTGGGCATCGGCCTGGGAGGTTGGGCTCTGGTCGTCGTCGGCCGCATGCCCTGTCTTCTGATCGGCGCAGTCCTCAGCGCCGCCACCAACCTACTGATGATGGACCTTGCGATGGGCGCGCCCGTCATCGACCCCTTCATGAGGGCGACGGGCCTCTACGGCCTGTTCGGCGCATTCGGAGTCGGAGAACCGTTGGCGCGTCTGATGGCCGCAATCGCCGGCGAGAATATCGCGGGCGGCTTCGCGGGCGCGGCTTTCGTCGCCTATCTGTCCGCCCTGTCCAACAGATTGTTCGGCGCGGTGCAGTTCGCCGTCTTTGCGTCCTTGGCCCTGCTTATCGGAACACTGGGGCGCGCGCCGTTGGGAGAACTGGTTGACCGCGAAGGCTTCGCGCCCATGTTCCAGTTCGCAGCCCTTATCGGGCTGGTCGCCGTCGCCTTCTGCCTACTGGAATGGGTTCGCCTTACGTTCGAACGCCGCAAATTGGAGCGTGCGACCGTCGGCGCCGCCGACTAGTCCGCTTCTGGTCGGATTACGAGACGGACGACGCCCAAGAAAAGGCCCGCCGGACGCCGGCGGGCCTTCTTCGTTCCAGCGTTGGCCGGTCCTAGTGCTTGGCGTTTTCGGCGCCCTGGCTGACCGCCGAACCGGCTGCGGAGACATCGCGGCCGACGCCCGAGATGGTGTTGCAGGCCGACACGGCCAGGGCGGCGGCGACGATGGAGAGGGCGATGATCTTGCGCATGGTGAAAACCCGGATGTTATGGTCAAGCTGTCCCCCAACGCCGCGCCTGGGCATAGGTTGCATCAAGCGGCGCCATATCGCGATTTCGACCGATCCCTGTTGGATCGTCGTGACGCTGCCGTGCTGACACGCTTGCGTCGGACGGGCGACGCCCCGAAGGTGGACGCCTGTTCTTCGAGGGGTTGTCCATGCGTCGTCTTCTGATCTCGTCCGTCGCCGGCCTGGCGCTGCTGTCCGGCGTTCCGGCCCTGGCCCAGACGCCAAACGTAGCGCCGACCGCCGCGCCGTCGCCCCAGGCCCAGAGCGAGGACGCGCGGCTGAACACCTTCTTCGAAGAGGCTTTCCAGGCCCGCATCGCCCTTAGCCCGCAACAGATGACCTCGCTGGGCATCAAGACCGACTATGACAGGCTGGACGACGTCTCGGACGCCGCCGCAGACCGCGCCCTGGCCCTGTCCGAAAGCCAGCTGGCCCGGTTGAAGACCGAGTTCGATCCCGAGAAACTGGGGCCTCAGGCGCGGCTGTCGTGGCGGATGTTCGAGTATGGCGTCCAGCAGGCGCGACTGTCGAACCAGTGGCGCGACTGGGGCTTTCAGTTCGCCGCCAACGGCAATCCGACCACCAGTCTGCCCGTCTTCCTGATCAACAATCACCGCGTCTCCAGCGTCGCCGACGCCGAGGCCTATGTCGCCCGGCTGCGCGCCGCCCAGGTCCGGATGGGCCAGGTCGCCGACGAACTGCGCCAACGCGCGGCGGCCGGCGTGGTGTCGCCCCGCTTCGTCTTTGCACCCTCCATCGCCAATACCCGCAACGTCATTTCCGGCGCCCCGTTCGACGATGGGCCGGACAATCCGGTCTGGGCCGACTTCAACAAGAAGGTCGCGGCGCTGGAGGCCGACCAGGCGACCAAGGACCGGTTGCTGTCCGAGGGACGCGCCGCCCTGACCGGCCCCTACAAGGCCGGGTTCGACACCGTGCTGGCGGCCCTGGCCGAGGTTCAGCCTCTGGCCGACAGCGACGCCGGCGTATGGCGCCTGCCGCAGGGCGAGGCCTATTACAACGCCCGGCTCCAGCTCTCGACGACGACCGACCTGACCGCCGACCAGATCCATCAGATCGGCCTGGACGAGGTGGCCCGCATCCAGGCCGAGATGGAAGTCATCAAGGCCCAGGTCGGCTTCACCGGCACGCTGCAGGACTTCTTCGTCTTCCTGAAGACCGATCCGCGCTTCCAGTATCCGAACACGCCGGAAGGCAAGGAACAGTATCTGACAGACGCGCGCGGCTTCATCGCCCAGGTGATGGCGGCGGCCCCTCAGTGGTTCTCGACCCTGCCCAAGGCGGCGCTGGAGGTGCGGGCGGTCGAACCGTTCCGCGAGGCGACGGCCTCTATCGCCTTCTATAATTCGCCGGCGCCGGACGGGTCGCGGCCGGGCATCTATTACGTCAACCTGTCGGACATGACCCAGGTGCTGAAGCCCCAGATCGAGGGCATCAGCTATCATGAGGGCGCGCCCGGCCACCATTTCCAGATCGCCTATGCGCAAGAGATCGAGGGCCTGCCCCGCTTCCGCCGCTTCGGCGGCTACGGCGCCTACGCGGAAGGGTGGGGGCTGTACGCCGAACAGCTGGGCAAGGACATGGGCTTCTATCAGGACCCCTATTCCGATTTCGGCCGGCTCTCGACCGAGCTGTGGCGGGCGGTGCGGCTGGTGACGGACACGGGCCTGCACGCCAAGCGCTGGAGCCGGGAACAGGCGATGGACTATTTCCGCCAGAACTCCCTGCTGTCGGAACGCGACATCGAAAAGGAAGTCGAGCGCTACATCACCAACCCCGGCCAGGCGACCAGCTACAAGATCGGCGAGTTGAAGATCGAGGAACTGCGCGACCGGGCCAAGGCGGCGCTGGGTGATCGGTTCGACATCAAGGACTTCCACGCCGTGGTCCTGGGCTCCGGCTCGGTGCCGTTGGACGTGCTGGAAGACCAGGTCGATGGCTGGATCGCGGCGGGCGGCGGGGCGCCGACGACCTAGACACGCCTTTCTCCCTCCCCCTCGGGGGAGGGGGGTCGTGGAGCGACCGGGTGGGAGCGGCCCGGCAGGGACGCACTTGAATGATGTCGGAAAAATTGCCGAGGACGGCGCTTTGCCGCCCCCACCCGACCTCGCTTCGCTCGGTCACCCTCCCCGGAGCGGGGAGGGAAAGGTCTGGAGTCGGATTTTTCCGACTTTATGTGTATGAGCCGCCGCCATGCCCTTTACCGCAACCGTTCTGACCATGTTTCCCGAGGCCTTTCCCGGCCCGCTCGGCGTGTCGCTGATCGGCACGGCCTGGCGCGAGAAAGGCTTGTGGAGCCTGGATACGGTTGACATTCGCGCCTTTTCCACAGATACGCGCGGCTTCCTGGACGACACCCCTGCGGGTGGCGGCCCGGGAGCCGTGCTTAAGGCGGACGTGGTGGCTCGGGCGGTCGATAGCCTGCCGGGACCGAAACGGCCGCTTTTGTACATGAGCGCCCGGGGTCGGCCCCTGACCCAGGCGCGCGTCAAGGAATGGGTCTCGCCTGAAAAGGGTGGGGCCGACGGAATCGTCGTGCTGTGCGGCCGTTTCGAGGGGGTGGATCAGCGGGTGCTGGACGCACGCGGGTTCGAGGAGGTCTCGGTCGGAGACGCGGTGCTCGCCGGCGGCGAGGCGGCGGCCATGGTCGTGATCGAGGCGTGCGTAAGACTGATCCCCGGCGTACTCGGCGCGGCAGACAGCCTGTCGTCCGAAAGCTTCGAGGATGGGCTTCTGGAACACCCGCAGTACACGCGACCGCGGACGTTCGAGGGGCTTGAGATACCCGAGGTGCTGCTGTCGGGCGACCACAAGAAGGTCGCCAAATGGCGCGAGGCGCAGCGGGAAGAGACCACGCGGGAGCGACGACCAGACCTCTGGGAAGCGCATCTCGCCAAATCACAGGCAAAGAGCGCAAAGCTCGAGGAGAAATGACATGAACATCGTTCAACAGCTGGACGCCGAAGAAAAAGCCCGCGTCCTGGGCGAACGCACCATCCCGGTCTTCCAGCCCGGCGACACCCTGCGCGTCAACGTGAAGATCAAGGAAGGCGAGCGCGAGCGCGTCCAGGCCTTCGAAGGCGTCTGCATCGCCCGTGACGGCGGCGGCATCAGCGAGACCTTCACCGTCCGCAAGATCTCGTTCGGCGAAGGCGTCGAGCGCAAATTCCCCATTCTGTCGCCGAACATCGAGTCGATCGAAGTGAAGCGCCGCGGCGTCGTGCGTCGCGCCAAGCTCTATTATCTGCGTGATCGTCGCGGCAAGTCGGCCCGGATCGCCGAACGCCAGACCGTCCGTCCCGCCAAGGGCGTCGTGGTTCCGGAAACCGGTTCGGCCGCCAAGGGCGACGAAGCCTGATTTGACATTGTCGCGCGCGGCTTGAGCGCGGATCGTGCTGAAATGACGAAGGCCCCGGCGACAGCGCCGGGGCCTTTTTCATGCGCGATGACTGACCCTACTGCGGGTACAGGGGATTGGACGCGTCCCTCTGGCCTTCCAGGCTGCGATTCAGGTCGTGAACCTCGTCATGATCGGCCTTCACCAAGGCGTAGGCCCGACGGATGGTCTCGCGGGTCGTGGCCGAAATGCTGGCGTCTTCCAGCGCCCTTTCGAACTTGGCGGCGATGAAGCCTTCGCCGCTGTCGATGGAGCCGACGACCGTGTCGTCGTTGCGCAGCAGGGCGTGTTTGACGTCGAGAAAGGCGCGGTGGGCCTTGGCCAGGATCGAGCCCTTGGATTCCGGGTCGCCGCCCAGGCCCCGCACGGCCTCGGACAGGTCGTCCGCTACCTGCTGGCGTTCGATGCTGCGGCGCTCGAACAGGCTGGTGTAATCGGGATCGCGGGATTCCACGGCGGCTTCGCCATAGCCGTCGGCGCTGTCCAGGGTCGTCTCGATCAGGCTGTTCAGAACCTTGATGTCGTGGGCGTTGGGATTGGTCATGTCTTGCGTTCCTCCGCGATTGCGGTCGAACGGCGGAATGGCTGGGCGAGGCCTTGGTTGCCGCCCCGCGACATCAAAGTTTGGTGCGCAGGGACCACAGTTCCGGGAAGCAGCGCTTGGTCAGGGTCGAGGCCAGATAGGCCGCACCCTCGGTGCCGCCGGTGCCGCGCCGCCGGCCGATGATCCGCTCGACCGTGACGACGTGCTTGTGCCGCCAGGTCAGCAGGGCGTCGTCCAGATCGACCAGCTTCTCGGCCAGCTGATACAGGGCCCACCAGCGCTCGGTGTCGCGATAGACCTCCAGCCAGGCCGCCTCCACCGCTTCGGACGGCTCATAAGGCTGGGTCACGTCGCGGTTCAGCACCTCGGCCGGGATAGGCAGCCCCGCCTGGGCCATCTGGGCCAGGGCGTCGTCGTACAGGCTGGGGGCCGCGATGGCGGCTTCCAGCGCGGCCAGGGCCTCTGGCCGGTCCGCGTGGAACTTCAGGAAGCTGGCGTCCTTCAGGCCCAGCATGGCCTCGAACCGGCGGAACTGGTCGCTCTGAAAGCCCGAGGAGGAGCCCAGCGAACCCCGGAACCGCAGATAGTCCGACGGGGTCATGGTCGAAAGAATGTCCCAGCTGTGGGTCATCACCGCCTGGATGCGCGAAACCCGGGCCAGGCTCTTGTAGGCCGGGACCAGGTCGCCGGCGCGAACCAGCTGCTGGGCCAGGGCTGTCTCGTGCAGGATCTGCTTCAGCCACAGCTCCTTGGTCTGGTGGATGACGACGAACAGCATTTCGTCATGCTGATCCGACAGCGGATGCTGGGCCGAGAGCAGGTCGTCCAACGCCAGATAGCCGGCGTAGGTGATGTCGCTGGATTGGGTCATGCGCCGCTATCGCCCGCGGGGGGCGGATGCGCAAGCCGGCCTAGTGCTGGCCCTGGCTCGAAGCGTTCGACGCGATCTGACGACCGGCGTCGAAGGCGTCACGGGCGCCTTTGTAGATGAAGCCGTAGGTCGGATAGACGGTCGTGCCCAGGCCGTTGATCGGATTGTACCAGACCTTGACCTGAGACCAGTCGTTGGACGGCGAGACGTCCACGACGGTGACGTTTTCCTCGACCTTGCCGCGGCTGCCGCCCCAGTTGGCGTGGGTCACGCGCACGACCCGGTCGGTCAGGATGTCGGAGACGACGGCGACATGGCCCCGGCTCATCCGGCCTTCGGGACGGAAGACCAGGACCGAACCCGTTTCGGGCGCGTCGCCGGTGCGGAACTTCTCGGTGGCCTGACGCCACCAGGTCCAGGCGTCGCCGAAGATGTTGATGCCCGAGAACATGCGGGCGAAGGTCACGCACTGCCAGTACGGCTCATCGGCCTTTGCGGAAACGGGGGTGACGCCCAGCGCAAAAAAACCGAGGGTCGCCGCAACCGCGGCGGCTTTGAGCCGTTTCATCATGCTGAGGTCTCGTCCCGACTGCCGATGGTCTTTTTAGACCATAGGAAATTAGGATTGAAAAACCCTTTTCGGCGTATCGCCGTCCTGCGGTTTGTCGCTTGACGCTGTTTTGCGTCCTTGCGCCATCCCTCTCAAAGCCTTGCGAGCCGGGTGTTCCACGAGGTGGTAGGACAGGGCCGCCACGACCGGCAGAAGCGCCAGAATCGCCAACCACACGAAAAGTTGAAGCTGCTTGTCCGGGGCGTCGGTCAGCTTGGCCGCGAGGTTAACGGCCAGAAGTTTCCAAGGCACGCAGACCATATAGACCGAATAGCTGATCTCCCCCAGATAGACCGCCGGCCTGGACGCCAGCCATCCGGCCCGCTCGTTCGGCAGTGAGGCCAAGGACAGGATCAGGGCGCCGGCCAGCAGAACGGTGATCCCGTCCCATAGGCCGAGCGCCGCGCTCAACACCATCAGACCGAACGACACGGCCGAGGCGGTCCAGGGCGCCTTCAGCGGCGCCTTGCGATAAACCAGGTACAGGGCGCAGCCCAGGGCGAAACAGGGCACGATCCGCAAGGCGCCCCAGCGGATGGTCGCCTCGGTCAACGAAAAGCCCGCGACGCGCTCGAACCCGTAATACAGCACCGTCAAGAAGGCGGCCGTACCGACCACGGCCGCTACCGGCTTCTCACGCGCACGCCAGAAGACGAAGGCGAACAGGGGGAAACAGAGATAGGCGAACCATTCCGCCGAGATCGACCAGGACGGATGGTTCCAACCGGCGACGGGGGCCAGGCCCCAGGCGTGGACCATCAGCAGATTGGCCGGAAGCGAGACCCACGACAGCACATTGCCGTCCACGCTCATCCCGGCGACCAGGGCGACGGCGGCCAGCAACCCCACCCCGACCAGGGTCGCCACATGCAGGGGATAGACCCGCGCCACCCGCGCCCACAGGAAGCCGCGATACGAAAACCGCTTCTCGCCGGCCGACTGAAGATAGACGTGGCTGAGGATGAAGCCGGACAGGACGAAGAACAGTTCGACCCCCAGATAGCCCTTGTCGACAAGGCCGGACGACCCGGCGCCGGCCAGGTTTTCCCAGTAGGTATAGACGGCCACCCAGATCGCCGCGCCGAAACGCAGGGCGGTGATGGGGCGCAGGTCGGCGGGCGTCTGGACGGGGGTCATGGTCTCACCTTGGCACGTCGGGCTTTGCGAACCGTGAAGGCCCGCAAGCGCCGTGCCTTGGCCACCCTATCCCACCCAGGTTCCGTGGAAGCCTGCGGGGAGGGCCGTGTCCGCCTGCCAGGTCGCCACCGGCCCGTCCTCGACATGGGCCGCGTCGAAGACGTGCAGTTCGGTGCGCCCGGCCTTCAGATTGACCGACGGTCCGACCAGCCAGGCGTCGGTCTCGGCCGTGGCGCCGGGCTTGGGCACGAAGACCGTCTCCTCAACGATCTGATGGAGGCCGAAGGTGAAGCCGTGCGACCGGCCGCTGTCCCAGTCCTGAACCGCCAGGCCCGTGGGCAGGGGGCGCCCGGGCGTCTCGCCGCTGGTGTGGACGGTCAGGCTGCGTTTCAGCCCCAGACGACGGGGGTCGGCCTTTGGAAACTCGCCGACGGCGTCGGTCGTCAGCATGTCAGCCTTGCCGTCGGGGCGCAGGGTGACCAGGGCCAGTTTCGCTGGGTCGCCCGGCACGACGCCATGGCCTTCGACCAGCACCCGCGCGCCGGCGACGGCGAAGCGCGGATCGCCGCTGGCGGCGACGTCGAAACGGATCGTACCGTCGCGTTCGGCCCAGGCGTCGCCCAGATGGAAATGGAAGAAGCCCGGCAGCTCATAGAGGCGTGACTGCGTGAGGTCGTCCTTGTCCAGCACCATGACCTGTGTCCCGGTCTCCGGACGCCACACCAGGCCATTGATGACGGGCATGGCCTGGCGTTCCTGGATCCAGGGCTGAAGCACCAGGATCAGGTGCCGGTCGGTGGCGGTGAAGTCGTGCATATAGCTGGCGCGCGGCAGGCGGACGATCTCGGCCCGGTTCAGTCCGCCGTCGGCGTTCAGCCGCCAGATCACGGCTTGGGCGCCGGCCGTGCCCACGTTCCAGATCGAGCCGTCGGGCGCGCGCCGAGGGTGGGCCTGGAACGGCATGCCTTTCAGATCGTCCCGCAGGGTGACGAAGCCCTGGGTCGACAGGTCGGACGCATCCATCGCCAGGGGCGAACCGCCTTCCCACAAGGCCCAGATCTGGTTTCCCACCGCCAGGACGGCCGTGTTGGCGGCGCTGGCGTCGTCGTTCGAGTTGACCCGCGCGCGTGGGTCGCCGCCGGTCCCGAAGCCCGGGGTCACGACGGCGTCCAGTTCGGTCTCGACCCGGCGCTTGGGCGTATCGGCGAACCGGGCCTCCAGCGTGGCCTGGCCGTCATGGATGCGGAAGGCCCGCATCAGGCCGTCGCCGTCGAACCAGTGGGTGACGGACCCGCCCGGCCGTCGGAACCGACCGGGTCCGTTGCGGAACAAGGCGCCCTCCAGCCCCGCCGGCGCCCGGCCGTGGATCAGGCGCATCGTCTGACGCGGCAGATCGCCCTCGACGTCGCGGGTGGCCAGGGCCCAGTCCGCCTGGGCGGCGGCGTCGAGGGCGGCGGCGGCGCGGACCATCTCGGGCGTGGCGACGGCGGCTGAAAGCGCGGCGGCGCCCATCAGGAAGGAACGGCGTGAAGGGGTCATGGTCCGGCTCCGGGCTTAGGTCTGGTTACTTCAGGCTGATGGTCTGGGCGACGGCGCCGGTCGCCGCGAACTTCGCGCGCTCCCACGAGGCCGGCCCCATGTTTCCGACGGCGTTGTTGGAGAAGGCGAAGGGCTCGATCGGCATGCCGAATGGGTTGGTGTTCATCTTCCCGTCGCCATCGATGTCGTGAAAGGCGCGCATGGCGTAGTCGCCGTCCGGCAGGTCCTCGAACCGGACCTGTTTGGAAGCGGCTGCTGCGTCCACCATGGCGTAACGAACCGGCTGGCCCTCGCCGCCGTAGTTGGCCTCGCTGTTGAAAAGGGCGACCATGATCCGCCCGGTCGGCGCAGCGACGTCGAAGTCGAAGGTGATGTCTGCGGCCAAGGCGGAGGTCGACGCCAGGGCGGTTGCAAGAGCGGCGGAAGCGCAAAGGGCGGAAAGGGTCTTCATGCGGGCGTCCTGTTCATGCCGGGCCGCCGACCGGCCCTCGATGACTGGACCCTGAAGACGAGGGCACGCCTTCGCCATCGGACATGCGGGAGCGACCACCCGGCCTTCGTGAATGACCGTCTCCGCCGCCGACGATGCGCGTGTCGCCGCCCGCTCAAGGCGTTTTTGCGCCCCATCTCGCCGCTACAGCGCGTTACATGTCGAAACGCGCGCGACATCAGTCCCAGCCGGGCCTGTGGCAGTCTGTACGCGTTACGGCCTGGTGGCGGAGTGGCTACGCGGCGGGCTTGCAAGCCCGAAAACCCTCCGTTCGACTCGGAGGCCAGGCCTCCATCCTCTCCTTGCAGTCAGAGGAAGGAGTAGGGATCGACGTCCACCGTCAGTCGGACCGAGGCGGGGACCTTCACCCGCGCCAGCCAGGCGCGCAGAAACGCCTGAAGATTCACGTCGCGGTCCGCCCGCACCAGCAACCGCTTGCGGCGCCGTCCGCGCACCAGGGCCAGGGGGGCGTCGGCGGGGCCATAGACCTCCAGCCGTTCGGCGTTGGGAATGGCCTGGGCCAGGTCGGCGGCGACCTTCTCCACCGCGGCCGCATTCTCGCTGGACAGGATGATCGCCGCCAACCGGCCGAAGGGGGGCAGGGCGGCGGCTTCCCGCTCGGCCATCTCCGCCTCGACGAAGGCGTCGCGGTCGCCGGCCGCCAGGGCCATCAACACCGGATGTTCGGGGGTCCAGGTCTGCAAAATGGCCCGCCCCGGCCGGTCGGCGCGACCCGCCCGTCCCGTCGCCTGGGCCAGCAGTTGATAGGTCCGTTCGGCCGCCCGCAGGTCGCCGCCCCGCAAACCCAGATCTGCATCCACCACCCCGACCAGGGTCAGACGGGGGAAGTTGTGCCCCTTGGCGGCGGCCTGGGTGGCGACCAGGATGTCGATCTCGCCGTCGGTCATCCGCTGGATCAAGGCCCGCGCAGACTTGGCGTCGGGCGCGGTGTCGGAGCTGAACACCGCCGTCCGCGCCTCGGGGAACAGCTGGCGCACCTCCTCCTCGACCCGTTCGACGCCGGGGCCGACCGAGACCAGCGAGTCCTCCGCTCCACATGACGGGCACAGTTTGGGCCGGGCCATGGAAAAGCCGGTCAGGTGACAGACCAGACGGCCGGTGTACCGGTGCTCGACCAGCCAGCTGTCGGTGTCCGGCGCCGTCAGCCGGTGCCCACAGACGCGGCACAGGACGACGGGCGCATAGCCGCGTCGGTTCAGGAACAACAGGGTCTGCTCGCCCCGCGCCAGGGTCTCGGCCACCGCCGTACGCAGGGGCTGGGACAACCAGGTCTGGGGATCAGGCGTGTGCTGGCGCAGGTCCAGCAGTTCGATATCGGGCATGACCGCCACCCCGTGCCGGGCGCCCAGCTTCAGCCAGTCGTAACGCCCGGCCTGGGCGTTCCACAGTGTCTCCAGCGACGGCGTCGCCGAGGCCAGGACCACCGCCGCCCCCTCGATCCGCGCCCGCGCCACCGCCAGATCCCGTCCGTGATAGACCAGACCCTCTTCCTGTTTGAACGAACTGTCGTGCTCCTCGTCCACCACGATCAGCCGCAGATCGACGAAGGGCAGGAACAGGGCCGAGCGGGCGCCGACCACGATGTTGCACCGGCCGGCGACCACCGCCTCCCACACCTGGCGGCGACGGGGCGGGGCGACGCCGGAATGCCATTCGGCCGGGGCGGCGCCGAACCGGGCCGTGATCCGCTCGATCAGGGCCTGGGTCAGGGCGATCTCGGGCAGAAGGATCAGGATCTGCGCCGCCGGATCGGACCGCAGCACCCGCGCGATCGCCTCCAGATAGGCCTCGGTCTTGCCCGACCCCGTGACCCCGTCCAGCAGGAAGGGCCGGAACCCGCCGCCCGTCACCCCGGCCGCCAGGGCCGAAGCCGCCGCCGCCTGGTCGCCGTTCAGGGTCGCCGGCGCATGGTCGGGATCGGGCCGTTCGAACGCCGCCTCGGCCGCGATTTCGATGATCTCCAGCACCCCCTCGTCGATCAGGCCCTTGACCAGGCCGGACGACACGCCGGCGGCGCGCGCCAGATCGGCGCCCGCCATGGCGCGCTCGCCAAGGGCTTCCAGCACCCCCGTCCGGGCCGGGGTGGCGCGCGCCGGCTGGCGGTCGCCGACCCGCCGCACGCGGCGTTCCGGCTTGGGGCGTGGCGCGCGCAGCCCCTTCAGTGCGGTCGCCGCCATCTCGCCGGGCGGCGACAGGGTCCAGCGCCCGGCCCATTCGACGAAGTCCATCACCCCGGCCGGTAGCGCAGGGTCGTCCAGTCTCGACTCGACCGATTTCAGCCGCCGGTTGGAGCCGGTGGTCTCGAACACCTCGGCCACCACGCCTCGGATCAGACGCGGCCCCAGGGGCACTGCCACCTGATCGCCGCGCGCCAGCGTCATGCCTTCGGGCGCCTCGTAATCGAAGGCTTCCGGCACGGGCAGGGGAATGAGGACCGAGGCGACTTTCACCGAACTTCGCCCTCGGCTATGAAGCCGTCCATGAAACTCTTTCTCGATACCGCCGACGTCGCCGTCATCAAGGACATGGTCCCCACCGGAATGGTGGACGGCGTCACCACCAATCCGTCGCTGATCGCCAAGTCGGGTCGGAACATCGCCGAGGTCATCGCCGAAATCTGCGCCCTGGTCGAGGGGCCGATTTCCGCCGAGGCCGTCTCGCTCGATTTCGAGACCATGGTCAAGGAGGGCGACAAGCTGGCCGCCATCGCCCCGAACGTGGTCGTGAAGCTGCCCCTGACCTGGGACGGCCTGCGCGCCTGCCGCGTCTTCACCGACAAGGGGATCAAGACCAACGTCACCCTGTGCTTCTCGGCGGCCCAGGCGCTGCTGGCGGCCAAGGCCGGCGCCACCTTCGTCTCGCCCTTCGTCGGCCGGCTGGAAGACAATGGCGCCGACGGCATCGCCCTGCTGGAGGAAATCCGCGTCCTGTATGACGTGCACGGTTTCGAGACCCAGATCCTGGCCGCCTCGCTGCGCAACGTCGCCCATGTGGCCGCCGCCGCCGTGGCCGGATCGGACGCCGCCACCTTCGGCGCCGACACATTCAAGGCCCTGGTAAAGCACCCGTTAACCGACAAAGGTCTTGATGCCTTCGTGGCGGACTGGGCCAAGACCGGTCAGTCCATCCTGTAAATCGCGCGTCACGGAGAGGTCTGTTTGAGCGGCTCATTGGACCTTTTCGAAACCTCCGAGGCGGAGCCGGTCCCCCACCTGGGCGACGGCCTGCACTGGCCCGAGGTGCGCGGCTGGCTGCAGACGCATGCCCAGACCCTGCTGGACGATCGCTCCCTGCTGGAGGAGATCGGCCTGCGTCCGCACGGTCGCAATGTGGTCGAGTTTGGCGCCGCCGCCCTGACCCGGCTCGAGGCGGTGGTCGAACGCGAGACCGGCGCCCGGCGCGAGGTCGAGATGATCGCCCGGGCCAATTTCGCCGCCCAGACCCAGACCCACGTCGCCGCACTGGACCTTATGGAGGCCCGCAACCATTCCGACCTGGCGCGCCGTCTGGATGCCGCGGCCCAGGGCCGGTTCGGTCTGGCCGGCGCCGCCATCGCCATGGAAAAGCCGGGCGGCGTGCCCTTCGGCTGGCGTGCGCTGGAGACCGGCGCGGTGGACAATCTGTTGGGCGAACACGGCCTGACCTGGCTGGGCCCGATGTTCGAGGGGCTGGACCTGTTCGGCGCGGCCGGAGACCAGGTGAAGTCGGTCGCCCTGATCCGCATGGCCCCGCATCTGACGCCGGGCGAACCGCCCCGGTCCTGCCTGTGCGCCTTCGGCTCGCCCGAGGAAGCGGGTTTCACCCCGACCATGGGCTGCGAACTGGCGGCCTTCCTGGCCCGGGTGGTGGAGCGGATGGCCGAGCGATGGCCGGTGTTGAACTGACCGCCGCCGACGCCCTGCTCGCCTGGCTCGAGCATCTGGCGCACGAGCGGCGGCTGTCGCCGCGCACCCTCGAGGCCTACGGCCATATCGGTCGGCTGTATGTCGCCTTCCTCGAACGCCATCGCGGCGAGGCCCTGTCGCTGAAAGGCCTGGGAACCGTCACCGCCGCCGAGGTCCGCGCCCATATGGCGGAGCGCCGATCAGGCGATCATCCCCTGGCGGCCCGGTCCCTCAGCCAGAGCCTGTCGGCCATTCGCGGCTTTCACGCCTTTCTCGACCGGCGGCTGGACACGCCCGCCCCCCAGCTGGCCCTGGTGCGCGGCCCCCGGATCAAGCCGTCCCTGCCCCGGCCCGTGACGGAGGATCAGGCGCGCGGCCTGTTGGCCGAACCCGACGCCGACCCGGACGCCGAACCCTGGGAGGCCGCGCGCGACCGCGCCGTCCTGACCCTGCTCTACGGCTGCGGCCTGCGGATTTCCGAGGGCCTGTCCCTGACCCGGGCCGATGCTCCGTTGTGTGAGACGTTGCGTGTTCTCGGCAAGGGATCAAAGACCCGGATCGTCCCGGTCCTGCCCGCCGTCCGCGCGGCGGTGGACGCCTATCTGGCGCTTCAGCCCTTTCCGCTTCAACCGTCCGACGCCCTGTTCCGCGCCCGGCGCGGCGGTCCGCTCAGCCCGCGCCACGTCCAGGCCTCGGTCCAGCGGCTGCGCGGCCGGCTGGGCCTGCCTGAACGCACCACCCCCCACGCCCTGCGCCACAGTTTCGCGACCCATCTGCTGGGCGCCGGCGCCGACCTGCGGTCGATCCAGGAACTGCTGGGCCACGCCAGTCTCTCGACGACCCAGAAATACACCGGCGTCGATGCGGAACGCCTGCTGAACGCCTATGCGGCGGCCCATCCCCGCGCCTAGAGGGACGCCGGTTCGGTTTTAAAGACTACAGACCTGGGCGGGCGGGACGTTCCGAACGGTTCGGCTCGACCGTCCGGTACGGGCCGAACTCGCGTCCCAAGGCGCGCGGCTGATTCGGTACGTCATAGCTGATGGGGGCCGGACAGTTGTTCTGGTCGCGCCGGTCCAAAAGCAGGTAACGCCTCACCTGCCCATCATCTCGCGAGCGATCCAGCAAAGGCGCAACAGCCCCCGCCGATGACGGCGAAGCGGTCTGTGTCTGAACAAGAGGGTCGCCACACCGGATCATGGCCTGATCCACCACCGGCACGACCCGCACCATGGGCTGATCGACCGGCGGCGCCGGATGAACGATCACCGCCCCGTTCGACAGGGCCAGAATCAGCAAACTCAGCATCGGAGTCCTCCGGTTTCTGGCCCCATCCTAAACCTGCAACTGCGGATTGACTAGATCGCCCTCACCGCGCCACCGTCCAGCCGGATCAGCGAGCCGGTGACATAGGCGGCCAGGGGGCTGGCCAGGAAGGCGGCGGTGGCGCCGAACTCCTCGGTCGCGCCGATCCGGCCGACGGGGATGGATTTCACGGATTCGGCGCGGGCCTCCTGCGGCGTCACGCCGGTGCGTTCGGCCGTCGCCTGGTCCAGGCGGGCGATGCGCGGGGTGTCGATCCGGCCCGGCAGCAGGGTGTTGACCGTGACCCCGTCCGGCCCGACCTCGTTGGCCAGGGTCTTGGCCCAGGCGGCGACCGAAGCCCGCAAAGTGTTGGACACCCCCAGGGCGGCCGACGGCTCGACCACGGTGATCGAGGCGACGTTCAGGATCCGGCCCCAGCCGGCGGCCCGCATCCGCGGCAGCACCCGGTCGGTCAGGCGGAAGACCGACAGCACCATGGATTCGAAATGATCGCGCCAGACCGACGGCTCCAGCCCCGACACGCCCGACGGCGGCGGCCCGCCGGTGTTGTTCAGCAGGATCTCGATATGGCCGCCCAGCAGCTCCTCGGCCAGGTCGGCGGCCCTCATCAGGGCCTCGTGATCGGCCAGATCGGCCGTGACCACGGCCGCCTTGCCGGGGCCCATGGCGTTCAGTTCGTCGGCCACGGCCTGAAGCCTGGCCGCGTCGCGCGACAACAGGGCCACATGGGCGCCTTCGGCCACCAGGGCCGTGGCCACGGCCCGGCCCAGGCCGGACGAACCGCCGCAGATCAGGGCGCGTTTGCGCGTGAGTTTCAGGTCCATGTCGGCTCCATGCTTTGGCTCAGGCGGCGGATATCGGGTTTCCGTAGCGTCAGCGCAACGCGGCGTTAACCGACGCAGCGCACCTTCGTCTTCATGTGGCCGCCAGCAACCGTCTGGATCGGCCGTGGAGGGCCGGCCCATGTCGACCAAAATAACCTCGAGCGTGCGTCGCCACAGCGACCATTTCGAGCCGCAGGACACCGATCCGCACGAGCAGCGCCGCCTGCGCGGCCAGCTGGAGCAGATCGACTACGCCGCCTATGTCGCCAACAAGGAGCTGATCGGCCAGGCCCTGACCGGGCTGGACGCCGCCTCCCTGCAGAAACTGGCCGTCCTGACCGCCGGCGCCCGCGCCAAATGGGGCGCCGAGGCCCTGCGCCTGGCCCACTCGGGCTCGCCGGTCACCGCCGACCAGGTCGCCCGCCTGACCGCCGCCCGCACCGCCTTCGACGAACTCGCCGAAGTCTACGAGGCCCTGCGCCGGATGGTGGAGCGCGGGTATGCGGTGTTGAAGTAAGGAGACCGAGGGGTCGCCATCTCTCCCAGGAACCGCGGGGGGTGTCGTTCCGTTTGTATCGCCATGTCCCTTAGACGCACTCTTCCAATCCTTGCTCTGGCGGGCGCCGCCGTCGCCCTGACCGCCTGCGCCACCTTCCAGCGCGGTCCTGTCGGCAACACCGCCGTTCCCCAACCCGCCCAGGCCGTCGACCTGAACCGCTACGCCGGTCTCTGGTACGAGATCGGCCGCTACGAGAACGGGTTCGAGCGCGACTGCGAGGGCGTCACCGCGCGATACGCCGTGCGGGACGACGGCCTCGTGGGTATACTGAACTCATGCCGCCAGGGCGGCCTGACCGGCGAGGAGAAGACCGTCGAGGGCAAGGCCAAGATCGTCGAGGGAAGCCGGAACGCCAAGCTGAAGGTCTCCTTCTTCGGCCCCTTCTACGTAGGCGACTATTGGGTGCTCGCCCGCGCTGAAGACTATTCCTGGTCTATCGTAGGTGAGCCTTCCGGCCGCTATCTTTGGCTTCTGAGCCGCACGCCCCACCCATCTCGCGACGTCCGCGACGCCATCCTGCGCCGGACCCGAGAACTGGGCTACGACCTGTCCATGGTGCGGGAAACCCGGCAGCCTTAAGCCGCAGCCCCAAAGCCCAAGTCATTGAAGTATAACGCCTGGTGGAGCCGAGGGGAGTCGAACCCCTGACCTCGTCATTGCGAACGACGCGCTCTACCAACTGAGCTACGGCCCCGTTTCCAGTGCTGGATCGGGCCTCCAGGCGAGGCCGGGACATAGAAGGCGGGCGGGCGTGGTGTCAACGGGCTTGTGCGCGCAATCGAAGCAGGGTCGCGAGGGGCGTTGTCGGAAGGGGGCGGGACAGGCTAAAAGCGCCGCTCGCTCAAGCAGGAGAAGCGTCCATGGGTTTCGCCATCGTCTGGCTGGTCAACGCCGTCATCAGTCTGATGATCTGGTTCATCATCGCCCAGGCGATCCTGAGCTGGCTGGTCGCGTTCGACGTGATCAACTACCGTAACCGTTTCGTCTATTCGGTCGGCACCTTCCTGGACCGGATCACCGCGCCCCTGCTGGAGCCGTTCCGCCGCATCATCCCGAACCTGGGCGGAATCGACATCTCGCCCATCGTGGTGATCCTGCTGCTTCAGTTCGCCAGCGTCCTGTTCAACCGCGCCGCCGCCCCCGCCCTGATCGGGCTTCTGGGCTGAGGCCGGGCGTCGGTCCGGGCGGACACGGTGCGCAGGATTCTCATGTGCAGGGACAAATCCACCCTTGCGCCGCGCCGCCACCTTCCTAAAGGTGCCCGCCCGACCATTATAGACCACGGTTCATGAGCACGATCACCACAGTCGCCGTCCTGGGCGCCGGACAGATGGGCGCAGGCATCGCCCACGCGGTGGCCCTGGGCGGTTATTCGGTCCGGCTTTATGACGTGGCCGCCGCCCGACTGCCGCTGGCTCAGGGCGAGATCGCCGCCAGCCTGTCGCGCCATGTCGCGCGCGGCCTGATCGGCCAGGCCGACGCCGACGCAGCCCTGGCCCGCATCACCGTCACCGAGGTCATCGCCGACGCCGTGACCGGCGCCGACCTGGTGATCGAGGCCGCGCTGGAGGACGAGGCGGTCAAGAAGGCAGTCTACGCCCAGGTCGCGCCCCATCTGGGGCCGCACACCCTGCTGGCCTCCAACACCTCCTCCATTTCGATCACCCGCCTGGCCTCGGCCTCGGACCGGCCCGACCGGTTCATCGGCCTGCACTTCATGAAGCCGGCGCCGGTGATGAAACTGGTCGAGATCGTGCGCGGCATCGCCACCTCGGCCGAGACCCATTCGGCCGCTGTCGCCTTCGCCGAGAGCCTGGGCAAGACCACCACCGACGCCGAGGACTTCCCGGCCTTCATCGTCAACCGCATCCTGGTGCCGATGATGAACGAGGCGATCTTCGCCCTGTACGAAGGGGTCGGCAATGTCGCCTCCATCGACAAGGCCCTGCGTCTGGGGGCCAATCACCCGATGGGGCCGCTGGAACTGGCGGACTTCATGGGTCTGGACGTGGTCCTGGCCATCATGAACGTGCTGTACGACGGCCTCGCCGACAGCAAATACCGGCCCTGCCCCCTGCTGGTGAAATATGTCGAGGCCGGCTGGCTGGGCCGCAAGAGCGGGCGCGGCTTCTATGACTATTCCGGCGACACGCCGGCGCCGACGCGATGAGCCGGTTCGAGAGCTACAGCGACCTGCCGGGGCAGGCGACGATCCATTCGCGCCCCGCGCCCCTGTATCCGATCCTGGCGTCCGTCGCCGGCGCCGCCTGGCCGCCGCTGCTGCTGACCCTGCCGCTGTGGCCGCCCCACGCCGTCGCGCTCGGCCGTGATCTGGACTGGCGTCTCATGGTGCTGCTGATCGGACTGGTGGTGGTCCCCCTGGGTCTGTGGCGCATCATCGTCGAGCGTCGTGACAGCGGCCGGCCGGGATCACGCCTGGGCGTGGTGTGGCGGTTCATGCTGTACGGCGGACTGGCCGCGGCGGGCTTGCAGGTGGCGGTGGCCCTGGGGATGGTGATCTCGGGCTGGTTCGAGGCCGGCGACGTGATGCAGGCTCTGGGCGCGACCGAGACGACCCTGCTGATCTACGGCGTCGGGGGCCTGCCCATCGCCATGATCGTGGGCGTCAGCTACGCCCTGTGGGCCGGACTGTGCGCCGCCTTCATCGCCTTCGAGGCCAAGCCGGCGGTCAAGGACCGGCTGGGCTTGATGCCGAGGGGCTGAGGCCCGCGGCCCTTTCGGCCGCGGGATTGGGGAATCCGATGTCGATGGAAGATCAGGGGAATGACCGCGCCGTGGTCGGCGACGCCGTCCTGGCGCCGGTCGAGGCGGGCGCGCGGATCATCAGCCTCGACGTCATGCGCGGCCTGGCGGTGCTGGGCATATTGGCCGTCAATGTCGCCTCGTTCGGCCTGCCCTTCATGGTCTATGGCGACGCGGACCTCAGCCCCTTTCCCGTGACCGGCGCCAACGCCGTGGCGCGCTGGGCGGTGGATGTCTTCTTCCACCAGAAATTCATCACCCTGTTCTCGATGCTGTTCGGCGCCTCGATCTTCCTGGTCGGGGGCGAGCGGGGCGATGCGGCGCGCGGGCGTCTGCTGCGGCGGCGGCTGTTCTGGCTGGCGGTCATCGCCCTGATCCACGGCCTGGCCTTCTGGTACGGCGACGTCCTGCTGCTGTACGCCTGGTCCGGCCTGTTCGTGATGCTGATGCGGTCATTCTCCGCCCGGCTGCTGATCGGGATCGGCCTGGCCGTGACCCTGGCGCTGGGCGCGATGCAGGCGGGCGCCGCCTGGCTGATGGTCGCCGGCCCGCCGGTGGTCGTCGACGCCATGAACGAGGGCGGCCCGCAGTATTCGCTCGACGCCGTCAACGCCGCCATCGCCGCCTATCGCAGCGGCTGGGCCGGGGCCATGGGTCAGAACCTGACGGCCTGGCTTTTCCTTCAGGGCGCCAGTCTGAGCATGTTCGTCTTTTCGACCGTGGCCCTGATGATGACGGGCATGGGCCTGTTCAAGGCGGGTTTCCTCAGCGGCCGGGCGCCGACGAGGCTCTATCTGGCGGTCATCGCGGTCGGCGGCGCGGTTCTGGCCCTGCTGGGCGTTCTGGAATGGGCCGAGGTCATGGCGCCCCGGGGGAGCCACCCGACGCGCGGCCTGTCGGAGGTCGTCGCCTCCTTCCCGATCTTCATCACCCTGGCCTATGTCAGCCTGATCGTCCTGATCACCCGGCACGGGGCGTCGTGGCTGGCGCCCCTGCGGCCGGTGGGCCAGATGGCCTTCACCAACTATCTGACCCAGACCCTGATCATGACCAGCCTGTTCTACATGCCCTGGGGTCCGCGCCTGTTCGGCCAGGTGGACTATGTCGGCATGTGGGGCCTGGTGGCGGCCGTCTGGGCGGTTCAACTGGTCTGGTCGTCGCTATGGCTGGCGGCCTTCCGCATGGGGCCGCTTGAGTGGGTCTGGCGCTGTCTGACCTACGGCCGCTGGACGCCGATCCGAAAAGCGGGCTGATCGCGCTTTTATCGCAGGCGCGAAGGGATTAACTGGGGGCCATGGCCGCCCCGGATACTCCCGCCGAAACCTTCAAGCGCGCGCTGGGCCATGCCGCCCGCGCCCTGGCCGAACAGCCCGAGCTGGAGGTGGTGTTCGGTTCGGACGGACCGAAGCTGGCCGGCGGGGTCCTGACCCTGCCGCATCCGCCGCGCGATCCGTCGGGACCCGAGAGCGCGTCCCTGCGGGGCCAGGCCGACCGGCTGGCGCTGCGCCTCGCCAATCACGACACGGCGATCAACGCCCGGATGCGGCCCCTCGACACCAAGGCGGCCGAGGTGTTCGACGCGGTCGAACAGGCGCGGGTCGAGGCGGTGGGCTCCGAATATCTGGCCGGGGTGCGCGACAACATGGGCGCCGCCCTGGTCACCCGGCTGGAAAAGACCGGCGCCCTGCGCATCGCCGACGCCGACCGCGTGCCGGTGGCCGAGGCGGTGGCCCTGCTGGTGCGCGAACGCCTGACCGGCCGCCCGTCGCCCGACGGCGCCAAGTCCATGCTGGACCTGGTCCGCGCCGGCATCGAGGCCAAGGCCGGTGACAAGCTGGACGCCCTGGCGGCGACCGCCGGCGACCAGGCGGGCTTCGCCGAGAAGATGCGCGAGGTGCTGCGCGCCCTCGACCTGGATCCCGGCGACGGCCGGGGCGAAGACTCCTCCGAGGATCCCGGCCAGGACGAGCCCGATCCCCAGGACCCCGAAGCCAGCGACGAGCCGGACGAGGACGAGGACGAACAGGGCGGCGAAGGCTCCCAGTCGATGGAGGGGGACGCCGACGATCAGTCGTCGGAGGACGAACGCGACAGCCGACCCGAGGGCGCGCCCGGCGACCCGCAAGGCGACGCATCCGAGGACGGGCCGGAACTGAACGAGGGCCAGCAGCCCAATCGCCAGCAGACCGCCGACGACGGTCGGGCCGTGGATTTCTATCGCGTCTTCACCACCGCCTATGACGAGGTGGTGGACGCCGCCGACCTGTGCGACCCGATGGAGCTGGAGCGGCTGCGCAACCTGCTGGACCAGCAGCTGACCATCCTGTCCAGCGTCGTCTCGCGCCTGGCCAACAAGCTGCAGCGCCGCCTGCTGGCGCAGCAGAACCGCTCCTGGACCTTCGATCTGGAAGAGGGGATGCTGGATACGGCCCGCCTGACGCGGATCGTCACCGACCCCACCGCCCCCCTGTCGTTCAAGGCCGAGAGCGAAAGCCCGTTCCGCGACACGGTCGTGACCCTGCTGCTGGACAATTCCGGTTCGATGCGCGGGCGGCCGATCATGGTGGCGGCGGTGTGCGCCGACATCCTGGCGCGGACCCTGGAGCGGTGCGGGGTCAAGGTCGAGATCCTGGGCTTCACCACCCGGGCATGGAAGGGCGGACAGAGCCGCGAAGCCTGGATCAGCGCCGGCAAGCCCGCCAATCCGGGGCGCCTGAACGACCTGCGCCACATCATCTACAAAGCCGCCGACGCCCCCTGGCGCCGGGCCAAGAAGAACCTGGGCCTGATGATGCGCGAAGGCCTGCTGAAGGAGAATATCGACGGCGAGGCCCTGCAATGGGCCCACAACCGCCTGCTGGCCCGGACCGAGCAGCGGCGCATCCTGATGGTCATTTCCGACGGGTCTCCGGTCGACGACTCGACCCAGTCGGCCAACGCCGCCCTCTATCTGGACAAACACCTGCGCCAGGTGATCGCCGAGATCGAGGACCGGTCGCCGGTCGAGCTGCTGGCCATCGGCATCGGCCATGACGTGACCCGCTGGTACCGCAAGGCCCTGACCATCGTCGATGTCGAACAGCTGGCCGGGGCCATGACCGAGAAACTGGCCGAACTGTTCGAGGCCGAGGGGGCAGCCGGCCCCACGCGCCGGACGCGGAAGAAACTGGCCGCATGACCCGTTTACGCCGTCTGGCCGCCGTCTGGGCCGCCCTGTCGCTGACGGCCTGCGCCACCGCGCTCAGCGCGCCCCAGCCGGACCTGGCGGGGATGGACGGCTGGACCTACGCCCCGGCCCAGCTGAAGCCTGTCGGCCTCGGCCTGCCCGGCGCGGTCCTGGCGCCGGGTGTTCATTTCGCGGGCGGGGTGGAGATCGTGGCCGGCCTGGGTTCGCCGCTGCACGGTCTGTCGGACCTGAAACTGACCGGCGACGGCGGCTTCGTGGCCGTGTCGGACGCCGGAGACCTGGTGCGCGGCGAGCTGCGGCTGGACGCCCGCGGGCGGCTGATCGGCGTCGATCGTCTGGCCACGCGTCGGCTGACGCTGGAAGACGGCGGACCGATCATAGACAAGGTCGACGGCGACGCCGAGGGTCTGGCCCTGACCCGCTCGGGCGACCTGTTGATCAGTTTCGAACGCCGTCATCGCATCTGGAACTATGGCCCCCTGTCGGCCCTGAAGACGCCGACGCCCGCAGCCTCGCCTGACGCCGCCTTCCCCGACAATGAAGGTCTGGAAGGTCTGGCCGCCGCCCTTCCGGGAGACCGTCAGGACGGTTGGCGCGCGGCGGGCGAGACGGGCGGCGTCTGGGATTGCACGTCCGCCGGATGCCGCCTCGTCGCCTCGCAACCGACCGAAGCGCCCCAGGGCGCCGATTATCGCAACACCGGCCTGGATCGCGACCCGTCCGGCGACGGCTGGTTCATGGTCCAGCGCCGCTACAGCCCGCCGTTCGACATGCGGGGCCGTCTGCGTCGTCTGTCGTCAGACGGAACGCGGGGGCCGGTGCTGATCGAGCTGAAACTGCCCGGCACGACGGATAATTTCGAGGGGGTGGCGGCCGAGCGGCGCGGCCGGGCGACGCGGCTTTATCTGCTGTCAGACGACAACGCCAACCCCGCCCAGCGCACCCTTCTGCTGGCTTTCGACCTGCGCTGAGGCTGCTCAGGCCGCCCCCGCCCACTGGGTTGATTCAGGCTCGCTCGCCACAGACCGCAGCGCCTTGACGAAGTCGTCGCGCCAGATGCCGACATCGGTGTCGCGCACCACCTGCATCAGGGCCTCCCATTTCCGGATTCTTTCGGACAGGGGCATGGTCAGGGCCTTCTGGATGGCGTCCGACAGTTCCTCGCGGCTGTAGGGATTGACCAGCAGGGCCTCGCCCATCTGTTCCGCCGCCCCGGCGAACCGCGACAGGATCAGAACGCCGGGATCGTCGGGGTTCTGGGCCGCGACATATTCCTTGGCCACCAGGTTCATGCCGTCGCGCAACGGCGTCACCAGCCCGACCTTGGCCGCCCGATAGATGCCCGCCAGCTGATCGCGGCGATAGGTGCGGTTCAGATAGCGGATCGGCTGCCAGTCCATGTCGCCGAAAGCGCCGTTGACCCGTCCCGCCAGGGAATCCAGACGCGCCCGCAGATCCTGATACGAGTCCACGTCGTCGCGCGAGATGGGCGTCACCTGCAGCAGGAAGACCTCGCCCCGCATCGAGGCGTTGTCGTGCAGGAACTGCTCATAGCCCAGCAGCCGTTCCTCCAGCCCCTTGGAATAGTCCAGCCGGTCCACGCCGACGATCATGGACCGGAAGGCCGCCGACGCCGCCATCCGGTCATAGGTCCGGGCGCCCAGCGTCGAGTTCCGCGCCGCCAGGAAGCCGTCCACGTCGATGCCGATGGGGAAGACGCCGGTCTGAACCCGTCGCCCGAAACACTCCAGCCCGCCGTGGCCGAACAGTTCGCCCTGGGCTTCGCTGACCACATAGTCGGTGAACAGGTCGCTCCATTCCTGGGTGTGGAAGCCGATCAGGTCGAAATCGAACATCGACTCCACCAGTCGCCGGTGGTGGGGCAAGGTGACCAGCAGCTGACGCGCCGGCCAGGGCGTGTGCAGGAAAAAGCCGATCCGGTTGCGGATCCCCAGGCGGCGCAGGTCCCGCGCCATCGGGATCATGTGATAGTCGTGAATCCAGATGACGTCGTCCGGCTGGATCACCGGCGCCAGAACCTCGGCGAACCGTCGATTCACCCGCTCATAGCCCTCGCCGTAGGACCTTTCGTACTGAGCCAGATCGATGCGGTGATGGAACAGCGGCCACAGGGTCTTGTTGGCGTAGCCGTTGTAGTATTCGTCGACGTCCTGCGGCTCCAGATCGACCAGGCCGACCGTGACCCCGGCCCGGTCCTCCACCTTCATTTCGCCGGTGAAGGTCTCGATCGTCTCGCCTGACCAACCGAACCACAGCCCCTCGTATTTTCTCAAGGCGGCGGACAAGGCCATGGCCAGCCCGCCGGCCGAGCCGGCGGCAGGATCGGTGGGGGCCGAAACCCGGTTGGATACGACGATAAGACGGCTCATGATTTCACTTCGGCAACGACCCCAGCCCCGGGGTCAGACACGGCGTTCGGCGGTTTAACGCACGTCGGTCCAAGAACGGCTCAACATCACGGCGCAATTGATGATGCCGACCAGAGAATAGGTCTGGGGATAGTTGCCCCACAGTTCGCCGTCCTCGACCGAAATATCTTCGCTCAGCAAGCCCGCCTCGGTGCGACGGCTCAGCATTTCCTGGAAAATTTCCCGGGCTTCTTCGACCCGGCCGTTCTGGTGCAGGGCTTCGATGAACCAGAAGGTGCAGAAGTTGAACGCCGTCTCCGGTTCGCCGAAATCGTCCGGTTCGACATAGCGGAACAGGAAGGCGCCCTTCTTCAGATCGCGTTCGATGGCGTCGAAGGTGGCGACCTGACGCGGGTCGTGGGCGTCGAGGAAACCCAGATCCGTCAGCTGCAACAACGAGGCGTCCAGTTCGCGACCGCCGAAACTGGCGGCGAACCGCCCCTCGTCCGGCAGGAAGGTCTCGCTCTCGACCCGCTCGCGGATGATCGTGGCCCGTTCACGCCAGACTTCGCCCCGCGCGCTGAGGCCCAGATGGTCCGCCGCCTTGGCCAGACGGTCGCACGCCGCCCAGCACATGACCGACGAATAGGTGTGGACGCGGGCGATGGTGCGGAACTCCCACAGGCCGGCGTCGGTCTGGTCATGCATGGCGAAGGCCCGCTCGCCGACCTTCTCCAGGGCGTGGAAATCCTCGACCGTGCCGGGACGCAGCAGACGCTGGTCATAGAAGGCCTGGACCAGAGGCAGGACGATCTGTCCGTACACGTCGTGTTGCAGATGCTCGTGCGCCTGATTGCCGATCCGCACCGGCTTCATGCCGCGATAGCCCTCGACCGTATCGACGATGCTCTCGCCGATGCCGGGCTCCAGACCCACCCCATACACCGGCTGCACATGGCCGCCCGCAGCGTCATCGACCAGATTGCGCAGATAGCCGAGATAGTTTTCCAGGATGTCGACCGCGCCCAGCCGGTTCAGCGCCCGCACCGTATAGTAGGCGTCGCGGATCCAGCAGTAGCGATAGTCCCAGTTGCGGCCGCTCTCCTTGAACTCGGGCACCGAGGTGGTCATGGCGGCGACGATGGCCCCCGTCTCCTCATAGGCGCACAGTTTCAGGGTGATGGCCGCGCGGATGACCGCCTCCTGATAATCCAGCGGCAGATACAGTTTGCGCACCCAGTCCTGCCAATAGGCCACGGTGCGATCCAGCGCCGCCTGAACCCCGGGACCGACGTCCTGATCATAGCCCTCGTCCGGCCCCATGAAGAAGGCGTGCGGCCTTTCCAGGCGGAACACCCGCTCTTCCAGCACATGCGACACCGGACAGTCGGTGGTCAGGCGGAAGGTCACGTCGGGACACATGAAGCGGATATGGTTCGAACCGGACGTGCAAGGCGCCGGCCGGGCGCCCCAGTCGGCGGACGGCCGCAGCCGGATGCGAATGCGCGGCGTGCCTTTCAGCGGCCGCACGATCCGTCCGAAGGCCAGGGGCCGATAGGTGCGTGAGTGTTTCGGATGGCGCGGGGCGAAGTCGATGATCTCGACCGCAGCGCCGTCTTCCGCCGTCAACACCGTGCGCAGCACCGGCGTGTTGCGGATATAGGCTTGGCTGACGTGCTCCAGCCCCTCCAGTTCGACGGACCAGTAGCCGTGCGCCGGATCCTCGCCGTTCATCAGGGACGAGAAGACCGGATCGCCGTCCACGCGCGGCGCACAGGCCCAGACGAACCGGCCCTGACGATCGATCAGGGCGCTGATGGCGCAGTTGCCGATGGGGAAGAGATCAAGATTGGGTTTCATCGGTTCAGGCCTTCGCCACGGCTTCGAGCCAGGTCAGGACGGCGTCTACGTCGTCCAGTCGATAGCGGGCGGCCGTCTCGCGTTGCGGCCCCACCAGCACGCCATATCCACCCAGAGCCGCCGCAGCCTCGAACCCGTGTTCGTCGGTCAGGTCGTCGCCCAGCATGACAGGGATAGCGTCCTTGAACGGGGCGTCCTGCATGAAATCGGTCACGGCCGTGCCCTTGTCGGCGCCGGGCGTCTTGAGTTCCAGCACCATATGGCCGGGTTGCAGGCTCAGGCCTGTTTCGGCCTGCAAGCGTTTGACCAAGGCCTTGGCCGCGTCCGTCTGATCCGGCGCCTGGCGATAGTGCAGCCCGGCCGAGACACCCTTGTCCTCGACGATGACGCCCGGTCGATCTGCGGCGAAGGCCTTGAAGCCGGCCAGGGCCACGGCGACGCCGGCGTCAGGCGCGCCGCGGCGGATGGACTTGTCTTTCAGACGACGCTCCAGCCCATGCACGCCGGAAGCCGAGGTCAGGGCGTGATCGGAAATCCGGTCGATCTCGGCTATTGTCCGGCCACTGATGATAGCGACACGGCCCGTCAGTCGCGCTTCGACCGCCTTCAGCGCGGCCGTTCGACGCGCGACCGGTCCAACGCCGTCCGGCGTCGGCGCCATGGGCGCCAGAACGCCGTCCATATCCAGGAACAGGGCGATCCCGTCCGCGACGACAGGCGGCGGCGGCAGCAATAGAGCTTCTGCTCCGGCGTGAGACGGCATGTGGCGTGCACTCATTTTGACTTCCCCAGCACCTCGTAACGCGCCACTCCGGCAAAGGTTGACCCGAAAGCGACAAAGTCGTCTGAAAGGACACGTTGCGCGCGGCCTTGGGATGGGGCAGATCGCGCGCCTCGCACCAAGGAGAGCCCACAAGGGGCCTGACAGACCATGACCGAGATCGCCCACTCGTCTCCCGATGACATCGCCGCCATGACCGATCGCGCCCGCGACGTGATGCGGCTGAACATCGAGGCGCTGGAGGCCTTGGAGCGGTCGATCGACGTTTCGATGGCTCGCGCCGTCGATGTCATCATGAGCCGGCCGGGCTATGTGATCGTCACCGGCATGGGCAAGTCGGGCCATATCGGCGGAAAGATCGCCGCCACCCTGGCCTCGACCGGCACCAGCGCCTTCTTCGTCCATCCCGCCGAAATGAGCCATGGCGACCTGGGCATGTTGCGCCCGGACGTTACCGTCCTGGCCATTTCAAACTCGGGCGAGAGCCGCGAACTGCGTGATCCGCTGATATTTTGCCATCGCAACGGCATACCGGTCATCGCCATCACCCAGCGGCCCGCCAGTTTCCTGGGCCGCAACGCCGCCGTCTGCCTGACCATGCCCAAGGTGGCCGAGGCCTGCCCCAACGGCCTGGCGCCGACGACTTCGACCCTGATGACCCTGGCCCTCGGCGACGCCCTGGCCATGGTGCTGATGGACCGCCGCGCCTTCAGCGCCATGGACTTCGGCCTGCACCACCCCGGCGGCGCCCTGGGCATGAGCCTGCAAAGCGTGCGCGAATGGATGGGAGACAATGCAGCGGCCCCGGCCAGCGTGCCCCTGAACGCCAACTTCAGTGAAGTCGTTTCAGCCATAACCGAGGGACGAAAGGGCGCCGTCGCCGTGCTTGACCTGGACGGGACGCTGGCGGGGATCGTCACCGACGGCGACCTCCGCCGCGCCTTCCAGCGCGACACCACCAATCTGACGGCGGCCGACATCATGGGTCCCAATCCCATCACCGTCGATCCGGACGCGCGGATGAGCGACGTCGTCGATCTGCTGACCGCGAACAAGATCGCCAACCTGTTTGTCGTCGAGGAAGGCCGGCCGACCGCCATCGTCCACATCGCCGAACTGATGCAGGCCGGCTACGTCGCCTGACGCCTCGAACATGCGAATCCTCTACGACGCCAGCCGGCTGATGAGCCGGGCCGACCGTTCAGCCCCCACGGGAGTCGATCGGGTCTGTCTGGCCTATGCCGAATGGCTGCTGTCCCGCCCCGACGTCGTCACCATACCGGTGAGGGGCCGCAAGAACCGACTGGTGGCGGTCGATACCGAGTGGTTCCGCCGGTTCGTCGGCGAACTACGGGCGCGGTGGAATGGGGCTGCCGATGCGTCGGGCGATCCGGCGCACGAGGCGCGGCTGCTGGCCGCGCTGACCGCATCGGTTCGCCCGAACCTGTCGGTGATCAGCCCGCCGCCCGCGCCGTCGCTCAAAAAGCCGGCGGACAGAAGCCGGGTGCTCAAACAGTTTTTCCGCTCGCGCCATGTCGTCGCGCCGCCGGCCGCCGATCTCTATCTCAACGTGGGCCACACCACGCTGCACGAGCCGACGGCCTTGATTGAGCTGGAGGCGGCGGGTGTGGAACGGGTTGTTCTGCTCCACGACCTGATTCCGATCACCCATCCGGAATTCTGCCGTGCCGGCGACGGCGCCAAACATCACGCCCGGGTCGCCAACACCCTGCGATACGCCAGCCGCGTCATCGTCAACTCGGCCTCCACAGGCGACGAGCTGCGCGCCTTCGCCTCTCGCGAAGGCCTGCCTCAACCGCCCGTCCATGTCGCGCACCTTGGGTTGGAGCCCGTCTTCATCGACGGCGACATCGTAGAGACGACCCGACCGTATTTCGTTCATGTCGGCACGATCGAGGCCCGCAAGAATCTGGCGCTTCTACTGACCGTCTGGCGGCGGCTGGAAGAACGGCTGGGCGAGAGGACGCCGTCCCTTGTGCTGGTCGGGCGCTACGGTTGGGAGAATGAGGCGGTGCTGGATCATCTGGAACGGTCGCCGAACCTGCAAGGCGTCGTGCACCAGGCGTCCAACCTCTCCGACGTCCTGCTGGCGCGGTTGATGCGGGGGGCGCGGGCGGTTCTGGCGCCGTCTTCGGTCGAAGGCTTCGACCTCCCGGCGGTCGAGGCCCGCGCCATGGGGCTGTCCCTGTTCGCTTCGGACATTCCGGCCCACCGCGAACTCACGCCCAATGCGGTGCTGATCGATCCGCTGGATGGGCTCGGCTGGCTGGCGGCGGTCGAACGCGCCGCCCAGGAAAGACCCGCGCCGCCGACGCCTCAGTCGGCGCCGTCCTGGGCGGGACATTTCGACATCGTCGCCGAGGCCATCGGTCTAACGCCGGCTTCGCCTCTGGCGGGCGTCTCCAAAGACTTGTAATCAGTCCGCGAACAAGGGCCGTCCTGCTTCATGACTCGCACCATCCTCCCCCTCGCCATCGTCGCCATTCTGGGCGGGTGCTCCACCCTGCCGCGTGACGGACCTTCAGGCGCCTCGATCAACGCCGGCGCCACGACGCCCCAGGGTCTGGGCAGCTACGCTCTGGTGCCCCTCACCTATGAAGCCACCGAACGGATGAAGGCGGTGCCGCCCCAGTTCTTCGGCACCCTGGTCGCCGCCTCCAGCGAGCAGCCGGCCGATGTGATCGGCATTGGCGACACCCTGGCCATCTCGATCTACGATCCCTCGGGCTCCCTGTTCGGCGGCGCGCTCGGCAGCGGCTCCAGCGCCAATCGCTCTCTGTCGACCCTGTCCGGCGGGTCCCAGGCCCTGCCGGGCGTGACCGTCGACCGCAGCGGCTCGGTCGCCGTGCCCTTCGCCGGCCAGGTCCGCGTCCAGGGTCTGACGGCGCCCCAGGCGGCGGCGGCCGTTCGGCGCGCCCTGGTCGGCAAGGTCGCCAATCCCCAGGTTCTGGTCGGCATCGCCGACAACGCCTCCAATACGGTCAATGTCTTCGGCGACGTGCGCCGGCCCGGTCGCGCGCCGCTGGGCGTCAACAGCGACCGGATTCTGGACGTGATCGCCGCCGCCGGCGGCTCCGCGCGTGAGACCGACGACCTGACCATCAGCGTCCAACGCGGCGGCCAGACCTATACGGCCCCCATGACCGCCGTGACGACGGAGTTCGGCGAGAACGTCCGCCTGCAACGCGGCGACGTGATCAATGTCCAGTACAAGCCGCGCCGCTTCTCGACCTTCGGCGCCCTGAATGCGGTGACGCAGGTCGACATGCCCGCCGGGGTCATGACCCTGACCGGCGCCATGTCGAAGGTCGGCGGACTGAACACCAATACAGCCAACGCCCGTCGCGTGATGGTCTTCCGCTTCGAGCGTCCGGAAGTGGCGCAAGCCCTGGGGATCAACCAGCCCGCTACCCCGCGGGGCGTGCCCGTGGTCTATGAGCTGAACTTCAACGAGGCGGCCAACGTCTTCGCCGCCACCAATATGCAGATCATGCCGGAAGACGTGATCTATGTGCCCCTGGCCGGCGCCGCCGAGGCGCGGAAATTCTTCGAGTTCGTTCAGACTGTCACTCGCGTGGTCTATGACGTGTCGGTGACCAGCGCCGTCAACATCGACTGAGGTGCTGGGGCGCTGGCGGATCCTGCTGTCCCAACTGAGCGGCCCCGCCGCGTCCGGTCGCCTTCGAAGGACAGACGACGACAGCGCGGCGGCGGCTCCCTTCGACCGTCCGTCCGATCTCGAGCCGTCTGCGCCAGACCCTCTGGAGATCGCGCTCGTCGAGATCGAGACCGGCGCGCTGGAAGTCTATGCCCGCGCCGGACTCCCGACTAAGCCGGGCCATTACCGCAAGGCGCCGGGCACGGAGGCCTGGACCTTCATCGCCGCCACGCTGTCGCCAGAGGCGCGCTTCGCCCTGACGCTGGACCACCCCTCAGAGATGGGTTGGCGCTTCGCCCGCCTGCAGGACCTGGGCGCGAGGTCCGGCCGGGCGGACCTTCGCGCGGCGTCCCGTCTGCTGAACGAGATCGCTGATCTGCGGGCCGCCCGTCGCGGAGTTCTCAAAGAAGATCATCTGTTGATCGCGCTGGAATTGGGCGGCGCCTGGCGCGCGCTCAGGGACTCAAAGGCCGTAACCGCGTCGCGCCTGACCCGGACGCCTCCCCGATCCGAACCGCCCAAGGCCGCTAAGACGCCCCGGAAACCCCGTGCGAAGCGCGACAAGTCGTCCGAGGCGCGCTAGGAACGCCGCCTTCCCGAACGCCAGAGTCTGCCCATGTCCGACGCGCCCGAATATCCGCCCGAGACCCGTCCGGTCGGACGCATCATCGCCATGCCGGCGGACACCAACCCCGAAGGCGACATCTTCGGCGGCTGGCTGCTGGCCCAGATGGACGTCGCGGGCGCCACCCCGGCCTTCGAACTGGCCCAGGGCCGCTGCGCCACAGTGGCCCTGGACGGCATGGTGTTCCACCAGCCGGTCGCCGTCGGCGACGAGGTCAGCATCTACGCCGACGTCATCAGCACCGGCCGCACCTCGATCCGCATCCATGTCGAGGCCTGGAAACGCGCGCGCGGTCAGCCCCTGGCGACCTCGGTCCGCGTGACCCAGGGCGTCTTCACCTATGTGGCCATCGACGAGAACCGCAAGCCGCGCCCGCTGCCGGGCAAGGAATAGGCGCAAATCTTGACCTGACGCCGGGGCGCGCCTACGTCCCGGCCATGGCCATCCGACGTATCCTCACCATCGACATCCCCGCCGACCTGGCGATTCTGAAACAGGTCTCCAAGCCCGTCGCCGCCGTGGACGACGCCGTGCGTGCGCTGATGGATGACATGCTGGAGACCATGTACGCAGCGCCGGGCATCGGTCTGGCCGCCGTTCAGGTCGGGGCGCTGGACCGGGTCATCGTCATGGACCTGGGCGATCGCGACGGCACGATCTGCGAAACCGAGGAAGAAGACACGCCGGAAGCGGCCGAGGCGCGCAAGAACCCGCGCTTCTTCGCCAATCCGGAAATCCTGTGGACCTCGGACGAGCTCTACACCTACGAAGAGGGCTGCCTGTCGATCCCCGAGTATTTCGACAAGGTGGAACGCCCCGCCCGCGTCCGCATTCGCTATCTGAACCGTGACGGTCAGTCGGTGGAGGAAGAGGCCGAAGGCCTCTACGCCGTCTGCATCCAGCACGAGATGGACCACCTTAACGGCGTGCTCTTCATCGACCATCTGTCGCGGCTCAAGCGGGATCGCGCCGTGACCAAGGTCAAGAAGGCCGCCCGCGACAGGATCGCCGCCTGATGACCAAACGCACCTCACGCCTGCCCCGCCGCGGCCAGTCCCTGGTCATCGACACCCAAGGCCGCCGTCGCCTGACCCGCAGCCAGAAGATCGGCGTCGCCGGGGTCGCGACCCTGGCCGGCGTCGCCCTGCTGGGCGTGGTGGCGGGCCTGCTGCTGGACCGGCTGCTGGACTTCGACGACGCCCTGGACGCCGGCGGCGAGTGGGATGAGGGCGGCGGCGTCTTCACCCGCTGGCAGTAGGCGACCTAAAGTTCTAAAGGCGTGCCCATGCGCCTTGCCTTCATGGGAACTCCCGATTTCGCCGTGCCGTCTCTGGCCGAGCTTCTCGCCTCGGGCCACGAGATCGTCGCCGTCTATTCGCAGCCGCCGCGCCCCAGGGGCCGGGGCCAGAAGCTGACGCCGTCGCCGGTTCACGCCTTCGCCGAGACCATGGGTCTGCCGGTCTTCACGCCCGACAGCATGAAGGCCCCCGAGGCCGTCGCCGACTTCCAGAGCCTGGACCTCGACGCCGCCTGCGTCGTCGCCTACGGCCAGATCCTGAACGCCGAGGTGCTGGCCGCGCCCCGGCTGGGCTGTCTGAACCTGCACGGCTCGCTGCTGCCCCGCTGGCGCGGCGCGGCGCCGATCCAGAGGGCGATCATGGCCGGCGACGCCGAGACCGGGGTCCAGATCATGCAGATGAGCCTGGGCCTGGACGAAGGACCGATCCTGCTGGGCGAGGTGATGGACATCCGGCCCGACGACACGGCCGCCAGCCTGTCCGAACGCATGGCCCATGTCGGCGCCGGCCTGTGGCCCCGCGCCCTGGCCGCCATAGATCGCGGCGGCGTCACCCCCACCGAACAGGTCGGCGAGCCGACCTATGCCCGCAAGATCACCCCCGCCGAGGCCCGCATCGACTGGACCCGTCCGGCGGCCGAGGTGGACGCCCATATCCGCGGCCTGTCGCCCTTCCCCGGCGCCTGGTTCGAAGCCCCGTCAGAAGCGGGGCCGGTTCGGATCAAGGCCCTGCTGTCGGCCCTGGCCGACGGATCCGGCGCGCCCGGCGCGGTGCTGGACGACGCCCTGACTGTCGCCTGCGGAACCGGCGCCGTGCGCCTGATCCGGGTTCAGCGCGAGGGCAAGGCGGCGCAATCGGCCGAGGAGATGCTGCGCGGCTTCGCCCTGCCGGCCGGGACCGTGCTCGGCTGATGCCGCGCTACAAGCTGACCCTCGAATACGACGGCACGGCCTATAACGGCTTTCAGGCCCAGGCGGACCAGCCGACGGTTCAGGGCGCGGTCGAGGCCGCCATACTGGCCTTTTCAGGCGAGCGTATCCGCATCGCCGCTGCGGGCCGCACCGACACCGGCGTCCATGCGACGGCCCAGGTGATCCATGCCGATCTGGAGCGCGACTGGCCGGTGGACACCGTCCTGAACGCCGTCAACGCCCATCTGATCAAACAGGACGTCTGCGTCCTGTCGGCCGAATACGCGCCCGATCCCGACTGGCACGCCCGCTTCTCCGCCACCGGCCGGGGCTATCTGTACCGGATCCTGAACCGCCGCCCCCAGCCGGTGCTGGAGCGCGACCGGGTCTGGCACGTCAAGAAGAGCCTGGACGCCGAGGCCATGCACCAGGCGGCCCAGGTCCTGGTCGGCCTGCACGACTTCACCACCTTCCGCGACGTGGGCTGCCAGTCCAAGTCGCCGGTCAAGACCCTGGACGTGGCCCGCGTCAGCCGGTTCGGCGAGGAGGTGCATCTGGTCTTCCAGGCGCGCAGCTTCCTGCACCGCCAGGTCCGGTCGATGGCCGGCACCCTGGTCGAGGTGGGTCTGGGCCGCTGGACCGCCCATGACGTCAAGGCGGCGCTGGAGGCGAAGGACCGCGCCCGGTGCGGCCCCGTCGCCCCCTCGGCGGGGCTCTATCTCAGCGGCGTGCGCTACGACTGAACCCCGCCTGGGGCCGGGTCAACCGCGCTGCTGAACCAGAACCTCGGCGATCTGCACCGCGTTCAGGGCCGCGCCCTTCCTCAGATTGTCGTTCGAGACGAACAGGGCCAGGCCGTGCTCGACCGTCGGATCGGAGCGCACCCGGCCGACGAAGACCGGGTCCTGGCCCGCCGCCTCCAGCGGGTTCGGCACGGCGGTGACGACCACGCCCGGCGCCTGGGCCAGCAGCTCCAGCGCTTGGGCCGCCGACAGCGCCCGATCGAACTCGACATTGATCGACAGGGAGTGGCCGGTGAAGACCGGCACCCGCACACAGGTGCCCGAGACCGGCAGGCCGGGGATCTCCAGGATCTTGCGGCTCTCGTCGCGCAGCTTCAGCTCCTCGTCGGTATAGCCGTCCTCGCCGAGCGTATAGTTCAGGGCCACGACGTTCGCGGCGATCGGCACGACCCACTTCTCGGGCGCGCCGAAGTCCACTGCCCCGCCGTCGCGGGCCAGGGCCGCGCCCTGCCCCACGGCCGCGCGCGCCTGGTCCTCCAGTACGCGAATTCCCTCGACCCCGCCGCCCGAGACGGCCTGATAGGTCGAGACCGTCAGACGCTTCAGCCCCGCCGCATCGTGCAGGGGCTTCAGCACCGGCATGGCGGCCATGGTGGTGCAGTTGGGGTTGGCGATGATCCCCTTGGGCAGGTGCGCCAGGGCGTGGGGGTTCACCTCGGCGACGACCAGCGGCACCTCGGGGTCGCTGCGCCAGGCGGAGGAGTTGTCGATCACCACCGCCCCGGCGGCGGCCACCTTGGGCGCCAGGGCCTTGGAGGTATCGCCGCCGGCCGAGAAGAAGACGATGTCCAACCCGGCGTAGTCGGCGCTCGCCGCGTCCTCGACCACGATCTCGGTCTCGCCGAAGTGGATGGTCTTGCCTGCCGACCGGGCCGAGGCGAACAGGCGCAGCGAGGCCAGCGGGAAGTTCCGCTCGGCCAGAAGGCCGCGCATCATCTCGCCGACGAGGCCGGTGGCGCCGACGATGCCGACGTGAGGAGGATTGGACGGGGAAAAGGACATTCAGGCGTCTCCTGGAAGGATGGAGGCGCGGGGTTCAGCCGGATCGACCGCCCCGCGCATCGGCGGGGCTTGGGATCGGGGTTCGGCGCTTCAGACCTCGCGCACACCCGAAACCGCCCCGCCGAAGCCGGTGGTTTTCGAGGTAATCGCATTGGTCAGGGCGCGGGTCACGGCGACGCTCTCTAAGGGCGAGACTTGTCACTGTAAACTGGCTAACGCGAAAAAAAAATGGCGTGAAGGCGGGCGTCAGTGGCTCGTGCACGCAATAAAGCATCGGCCCCTGCCGTTCTCACGTCATCCTCGAGTCAAGCCCGAGGATGACGTGGCTGGGCGTCGCGGCTCAGACCTTGGACAGGATCAGCGTGCCGTTGGTGCCGCCGAAGCCGAAGCTGTTGGACATGACGTGGGTCAGTTCGCCCTCGTGGCGTTGACGCAGGATGGGCATGCCCTCGAAGGCCGGATCCAGGGTCTCGATATGGGCGCTCTCGGCCGCAAAACCGTTCTGCATCATCAGCAGGCAGTAGATGGCCTCTTGAGCGCCCGCCGCGCCGAGCGAGTGGCCCGTCAGCGACTTGGTCGAGGAGATCATCGGCATCTGGTCGCCGAAGATGGCGCGGACGGCCTCCATTTCCTTGGAGTCGCCGACCGGGGTCGAGGTGCCGTGCGGGTTCAGATAGTCGATCTTCGGATTGCCGGCCTGTTCCAGCGCGATCTTCATGCAGCGCTGGGCGCCCTCGCCTGAGGGGGCGACCATGTCGTAGCCGTCGGAATTGGCGCCATAGCCGGTGACTTCGGCATAGATGGTCGCGCCGCGCGCCTTGGCCCGCTCGTATTCTTCCAGCACCACGACGCCGGCGCCGCCGGCGATGACGAAGCCGTCGCGGTTGACGTCATAGGCCCGCGAGGCGACGGACGGGGTCTCGTTGAAGTCGGATGACATGGCGCCCATGGCGTCGAACATGTTCGACATGGACCAGTCGATGTCCTCGCAGCCGCCGGCGAAGACCACGTCCTGCTTGCCCCACTGGATCTGTTCGACCCCGGCGCCGATGCAGTGGGCGGAGGTCGCGCAGGCAGAGCTGATCGAATAGTTGACGCCGCGCATCTGGAACCAGGTGGACAGGACGGCCGAGGGGCCGGACGCCATGGCTTTCGGCACGGCGAACGGGCCGATCCGCTTGGGCGAGGTCTTCTCGATGGTGGTCGCCGCCGCCTGGAGGATCACCTGGGTCGAGGGGCCGCCCTCGCCGACGATCAGGCCGATGCGGTCGTCGCGAATCTCTTCGGCCGTCATGCCCGACGACTTCAGCGCCTCTTCAAAGGCGATGTGGGCCCAGGCCGTGCCGTTGGCCAGGAAGCGGGCGGCGCGGCGGTCGATCAGTTCTTCCCACGGGCCGATCTTGGGCGGGGCCCAGACTTGGCTGCGGAAGCCGTATTTGGCGTGATCGGGCGCATGGACTACGCCCGAACGGGCTTCGCGCAGGGACTGGGTCACCTCTTCGGCGCCGTGGCCGATGGAAGAGACGATGCCCAGGCCGGTGACGACGACACGACGCATGGTGTTTCCTTCTTAAGCTTCTCGACCCGAGCTTCTCGAGCGGGGGCCTTCCGCGCTGTCCGCGGTTATATAGGCGTTTAGGCGCCCGCTTGCTCATCCTTGGCGGCGCCAAAGAGTCCCACCCGCATGTCATTGCAGGTGTAGATCACCTCGCCGTCGGCCTCCAGCACGCCATCGGCGATGCCCATGACCAGTTTGCGATTGATGACCCGCTTCAGGTTGATCTTGTAGACCACCTTCTTGATGTCCGGGGTGACCTGGCCCGTGAACTTGACCTCGCCGACGCCCAGGGCGCGGCCGCGGCCCGGGCCGCCGATCCAGCCCAGATAGAAGCCGACCAGTTGCCACATGGCGTCCAGGCCCAGGCAGCCCGGCATGACCGGGTCGCCGATGAAGTGGCACTGGAAGAACCAGAGCTCGGGATTGATGTCGAGTTCGGCCTCGACATAGCCCTTGCCGTGCGCGCCGCCGTCAGCCGAGATCTGGGTGATCCGGTCGAACATCAGCATCGGCGGGGCGGGCAGTTGCGCATTGCCGGGACCGAACAGTTCGCCGCGCCCGGAGGCGAGCAGGGCCTCGTGATCGAAGGACGAGGGATATTGGGACTGGGTCAAGGCGGTTCCGTTACGTCTGCTGTTGCTGGCGGGTTACACGACCGCGCGACTTCGCTCAACACCAAGGGTTACGGCGGTCAGTCCCGACCGGTCCCGGCGGGGCGGTTGGCGTTGCACAGCGCCCTCTGCTGGGTTCCGAACACCGCCCGTTCCTGGACCCAGCCGCGCAGGCGGCGCGCCCGAACCTGGCACCAGCCGTCCTCGCACTCGTCCAGCGACACCAGCGAACGGGGCGACAGGCGCGCCCGCACGGCCGAGGCCTGGGACTTGCCGGCGTGGATCATCACTTCTTCGGGCGAGGTGTTGAAGACGGACCGGCGGCCCGACGACACCGTGCGGTGGATCCAGGCCACGGCCCCGTCCGGGTCGCAGATCTTGCGCCATTCCGTCGTCTCGGCGACCACCTGCACCGGCAGGCCGGCGGCGCGGTATTCCCACAGGATCGGATAGTCCAGCCCCGGTCCCTGACGCGCGCGCACGTGCGACGACTTCAGCGAGATCCAGCGCGGCACCTCCAGCCCCGTCGGCGTGGGCCGGCCGTCGGGCATGGTCGCGCCCGCGCCGGCCATGAGGCCCACGCCCAGAATGGCCAGGGCGAGGGCGCTGCGGCGTCGCAGGCTTTGGAAGATGGCGGAGGCTTTGCTAGACACTGGATGGAACGACCCGTCGCGCGGGCTTTCGATCCTGAAATCGCCGCCCGCTAACCAAGGCCCGCAATGTCCGTCCGCAAGCTTAAGGTCGTATTAACCAGACGCCTGCCCGACGCGGTCGAGACGCGGATGCGCGAGCTTTTCGACGCCGAGCTGAACCTGAAGGACCAGCCGATGGACCGGGCGGCGCTTCAGGCGGCGGTTCAGCGCGCCGAGGTTCTGGTCCCCACCATCACCGACGTCATCGACGCCGACCTGATCAACGGCGCCGGCGACCAGCTGAAGATGATCGCCAACTTCGGCGCCGGGGTGGACCATATCGACATCGACGCGGCCGTGGCGCGCGGGATCATCGTCACCAACACCCCCGGCGTCCTGACCGAGGACACCGCCGACCTGGCCATGAGCCTGATCCTGGCCGTCAGCCGCCGCATCGTCGAAGGCGCCCAGGTGGTGGCCGAGGGGCGGTTCGAGGGCTGGACCCCGACCTGGATGTGCGGCCGCAAACTGTGGGGCAAGCGGCTGGGGATCGTCGGCATGGGCCGGATCGGCCAGGCCCTGGCTCGTCGCGCCAGGGCCTTCGGCCTGCAGGTCCATTACCACAACAGGAAGCCCGTCTCCGCCCTGATCGAGGAGGAACTGGGCGCCACCTACTGGGACGATCTGGACCAGATGCTGGCGCGGATGGACATCGTCTCGCTGAACTGCCCGGCGACGAAAGACACGCATCATCTGCTGTCCGCCGAACGCCTGGCCCGGCTTCAGCCCCACGCCATATTGATCAACACCGCGCGGGGCGATCTGATCGACGAGGCGGCCCTGTCCCAGGCCGTGGCGACCCGGTCCCTGTCCGGCGTCGGCCTGGACGTGTTCGAGAACGAGCCGGCCATCCACCCCGGCCTGCTGGGCCAGCCCAATGTCGTGCTGCTGCCCCATCTGGGCTCGGCGACGCTGGAGGCGCGCCAGGACATGGGCGACCGGGTCATCGCCAATGTCATGACCTACCAGAACGGCCACCGCCCGCCGGACCGGGTGATTCCAGCCATGCTTTAGGGCGCGGCCAGCAGTCGTTCGGCCGCATCCGGATATTTCTGCGCCAGCCGCGCCGCCCAGTCGGCCTTCATCGCCAAGGGCGACCGGACCTCGCGGACGCGGCGTTCGACCAGGGCGGCGGCCTCGCGGTGGGCGGGCCAGTCCATCAGGAAGCCCAGGGCGGTCTCGAAGTCCGCATAGGTCGCGGCATGGGCCAGGGCGCGGTCCAGGGCCTCGACATCGTCGAAGTCGGGCAGACGGGCGAGATAGTCACGCAATGCCGGCGCCGACAGGTCGCGTTCGAACAGGACCCAGCGCAGGTCCTGGGCCTCGGCCTTGCGCCCCTCTGCCTCCAGCAGGTCGATGGAGGCCGCCTCCCAGGCCGGGGTCAGGGGCGGCGGACCCGCCGCGGGCGACCGGCCGAAGGTGAAGCGCCGGTTCGCGGCCGACGGCTTCAACGCCGCCTCCAGGGCCTGCCGCGCCTCGACCACCCGGCCCGCCGTCAGCAACCGCCGCGCCGCCGCCGCCGCGAAATCCGGCGAGCCCTGTTCATCGGGCGTGACCAACCACAGCCACAGATCCAGATCCTCAGCCCGGTCCGCCAGTCGCCGGATCGCCGTGCGCGCGCCGCGGACGCCCGAACTGGTGTCCAGCCCCGCCAGCACGGCCCGCGCCAGTTCCGGCGTCAGGGCCTCGCCCGCCGCGCCGATCCAGCGGGCGTAGTCGAGCGGATGGCGTTCGATGGCGGCGGCCAGACGTTCCATAGCGGCCTGATCCATCAGCGCCGTCTGAGCGACGGTCCAGAGATCGGGAGCCGCCGCCTCGAACGCCGCCGTCATCTCGCCGCGCGGATCCTTGACCCGCAAGGTCAGCCCACGAAACAGGTCGAACCAGGCAATCAACCGATCCAGCCCGGCGACGGGCGCCGTCGGGGCCAGATCCTCCACCACCGCGCGGCGCAGCATGTCGAGGTCGCGCAGCAGGTCCGGCCGTTTGCGCCAGGACACCCGCGCCCGTGCAGACGCCAGGGCCGTCAGCCGCTTGTCCAGCTCGACCGTCAGGGGCTCGACCCCCGCCTCGGCCGCCAGCACCAGCCGCAGACGCCGCTTCAACAAGGCGTCGCCGTCCGCCGCCTGCATCAAAAGCTCGCCCAGCCGCTCCGCCCCCAGGGACGCCAGGCTGGCGGCGTTCAGACGTTTGGGCGAGGCGGGGCGTCGGGCCATCAGGTCTCCTTTTCACAAGTCTGTCGGACCGGACTCACACGGCTGTCGAAAACCACGGGCAGGGGAGGAACCGCCGCGAGCGAGCTTCGTTTCCGGCGACCTGTCTGAGGAAGCGTGCGTTGGACTCCTACTATTGTATCGTCAACCTGCCGGGCGTTCCGGTGCGTGACATCTGTGTTCTGGGCGCGACCGACGACTCGGCGGCGAATCAGGCTCTGGCCGAGCTCGCCCGGACCTGGGTCGGGTTCGAGACCCTCTATCTGTACTGCGGCGAGCGGCTGGTGACGGTGCTCAGCAACCCCGCCCTGGGCTTCGCCCCGCCCATCCCGGATCTGGATCTGGCCGACGTCCGTTTCGCCACGGCCGCCTGAGGTTCAGCCGCCGCAAACCGGGCACTGGGGGTCGGCTGTCACCCGCACCGTCCGCGCCGTCGCCGCCAGACCGTCGTACAGCATCAGCCGCCCGGCCAGAGCCTCGCCCGCCCCGGTGATCAGCTTGATCGTCTCCAGCGCCGCCATCGACCCGACCACGCCCGCCAGGGCGCCGACCACGCCGACACGGGCGCAGGTCTCGGCGTCCGGCGGAACCTCGGGCACTAGGCACTGGTAACAGGGCCGACCGGCGAATACCCCCACCTGGCCGCTCCATCTCCCCAGGGCGCCCGAGACCAGAGGCTTGTCGGCCGCCACACAGGCGGCGTTGACGATCAGCCGGGTCTCGAAATCATCGGTCCCGTCCAGCACGATGTCGAAACCGCCGATCCGATCGGCGGCGTTGTCCGGCGTCAGCCGTTCGGCGAAGGTCTGGATCGTCACATGCGGGTTCAGCCCGCCCAGGCGTTCGGCGGCCGCTTCGACCTTGGGCCGGCCCACCTCGGGCGTGGAAAAGGCGATCTGGCGCTGCAGGTTCGACAAACCCACCACGTCGTCGTCGATCAGACCCAACGTCCCGACGCCGGCTGCGGCCAGATAGAGGGCCGCCGGTGCGCCCACGCCGCCGGCCCCGACGATCAGCACCCGCGCGCGCTTCAGGGCCTGCTGGCCCGGCCCCCCGATCTCGGACAGGACCAGATGCCGGGCGTAGCGTTCGACTTCGTCTTCAGAGAAAACCATGCCCTTCTCTAGCGAGCGGCAGGCTTGGGCGCGAGGCCTCAGGAGACGGCGGCCAGGCTCCGGCTCGCCTCCGACACGATCCTGTCGGCGCTCGCGCTCACGCTCGTATGATCCAGCCCCTCGGCCAGCAGGCGCTCCAGCCCCGGCGACGCGTCCGTCTGGGCCATGGCCCACCCCGGGAACAGGCGCTGATCGATCACAAGCTCGGCGAGGATGCGGATATTGGTGTGGCGTCGATCGGCGCGCAGCCGGCCCATCAACCGATCCAGGTCGACCCGCGCGCCCTCAATGGCCTGAAAGAACCGGCCGTCGTGGCGCATCAGCACCCCGGTCACATGATCCCGGCGATTGTTCCGGTCCGACGCGCCGATGATGTCGATCAGGGGCAGCAGGCCCACGCCCGCGTCGCCCACGGCGTCGCTGACATAGACAATACGGAACAAACTCATTGATTACTCTTACGCTTTTACAATTTACAGCCACAAGGACCGAAGTAAGGCCATAGAGTTAACGAAACACGCAGCAAAGGCGTCAGACCGCACAGCTCGAGACACGCAATCCGTCGCAGGACAACAGCCGCTCCAGCACCGAGGCGGCGAGCTGGTCCAGTCGGCGACCGCCCAGATATTCGCCCGCCTGATGAGGCGACATGGCGTTGAGCTTGACCGGCTCGGCCACACGACGGTGCACGATGGGGCGATCCTCGACGATCTTGAGATTTCGGTGACGACCGTCCGAAAGAAGGCGCGCGATCAACCGATCGAGGTCCGCGCGCATGCCTTCCAGCATCATGGCGGCCTGACCCTCATGAAACATCATGGCGCTGCCGATCATGTCGCGACGGTTGTTGCGTTCAGACGCGCCGAGAATGTCAGCCAGCATCAAGGGCGAGCGTTCAACCGCCGCGACTGTTTCACTCACGAGAAGCACGCGATAGAGCAATTTTCGATCTCCCATGTCGGATCTTCCGGTCAAGGATGGCGCGTTATAAGAGAAACATGGGTATAAATATGACGACGTTATCCGGCGTCGCGCGCTCTTGATCGACGAGGCCCGTCGCGCCATCTGCGGATCATGACTCAATCGAATTTTCCCGACTGGCACGGCACCACCATTCTGGCGGTGCGCAAGAACGGCCGCACCGTCATCGCGGGCGACGGTCAGGTCTCCATGGGGCCCACCATCGTCAAGGGCGCGGCGCGCAAGGTGCGGACCCTGGCGGGCGGCAAGGTGCTGGCCGGCTTCGCGGGCGCCACAGCCGACGCCTTCACCCTGATCGAACGGCTGGAGGCCAAGCTGGAGCAGTATCCGGACCAGTTGGCGCGGGCCTGCGTCGACCTGGCCAAGGACTGGCGCACCGACCGCTATCTGCGCCGGCTGGAGGCCATGCTTCTGGTCGCCGACAAGTCGTCGATCTTCACCGTCACCGGCGTCGGCGACGTGCTGGAGCCTGAACACGGGGTCGCCGCCGTCGGCTCGGGCGGCAACTACGCCCTGTCGGCCGCCCGCGCCCTGATCGAGGAGACCGACCTCGACGCAGAGGCCGTCGCCCGCAAGGCCATGAAGATCGCCGCCGAGATCTGCGTCTATACGAACGGCAATCTGACGGTGGAGACGCTGGAGCCCTGATCGGCCCGCGACGGGCTCAGATCACGTCGGCGACGGGACCCAAGGCCTTGACGTCCGCCCCCCGGGCAAAGACGCCTCCTCGACCGGATAGCCCTGGGACGACGCCCAGGATCGAGCTTCGCCGATGGAGAAGAAGGCCTGTTCGCGGATGCGTCGGGCGCCGTCCTCATCGACCAATTCGCATTCCCACCACCGGATGGTCCGGTGATCGGAGGTGATGCAGGTCTTGGAGACGAGGACGGCGTGTGGGGTCATGGCGCGAAACAACGGACAGCGTTTCGCCTTTGTTCCTTCGCGGTCCGGTTTTTCTTTGCAGGAACAACAGGCTGCCTGCAATTCACAGGCGTATGCGCCCTGCATGGCCGCCGGCGATACGTTGCGATCATCTCCCCCTTGGCTTAAGCGCGCGCCATGACCGATGACGCCCCCCTTCGACCCCTCGCCCGCAATCCGCGCGGCTTCGCCGACAAGCGCGGCCGCGACCTGACCGCCGAACGCCGCATCGTGGCGCGCGTGTCGGAGGTCTATGAGCGCTGGGGCTTCGAGCCGCTGGAGACCCCGGCCTTCGAATACGCCGACGCCCTGGGCAAATTCCTGCCCGACGCCGACCGGCCCAATGAAGGCGTGTTCGCGCTCCAGGACGATGCGGGTTCGGACGAGCCGGGCGAGTGGATGGCCCTGCGCTACGACCACACCGCCCCTCTGGCCCGGTTCGCGGCCCAGACCTGGGAGACCCTGCCCAAGCCGTTCCGCCGCTACGCCTATGGGCCGGTGTGGCGCAACGAGAAGCCAGGGCCGGGCCGGTTCCGCGAGTTCTGGCAGTGCGACGCCGACACCGTGGGTTCGGACCGGCCCGAGGCCGACGCCGAGATCATCGCCATGGCCTGCGAGGGTCTGGGCGCCGCCGGCCTTGATGCGGGCCAGGCCCAGATCCGCGTCTCGAACCGCAAGCTGTTCGACGGTCTGTTCGACGCCGGCGGCGTGACCGAGGCGGGCCAGCGGCTGACGGCCCTGCGCGCCATCGACAAGTTCGACCGGCTGGGCTGGGACGGCGTCGTCCAACTGCTGGGCGAAGGCCGGCTGGACGACTCCGGCGACTACACCAAGGGCGCAAGCCTGCCGGCCAGGGTGACGGCCGCCATCGAGGCCTTCCTGGCCTCGGCCAATACGCCGGGCCTGTCACGAGCCGAGACCCTGGAGGCCGTCGCCCGTTCGGGCGACCTGGGCGCGGCGGGCGAGGCGGCGCTGAACGAACTGGCCGCCATCGACCGGGCGCTGGGCGCCATGCGGGTCGGCCAGGAGGCGGTGAAGTTCGATCCCACCATCGTGCGTGGGCTGGAATATTACACCGGCGCGGTGTTCGAGGCCGAACTGTTGCTGGACACCGTTGACGACAAGGGCCGTCCGGTCCGGTTCGGCTCCATCGGCGGCGGCGGGCGGTATGACGATCTGGTCGCCCGCTTCACCGGCCAGAGCGTGCCCGCCACCGGCTTCTCCTTCGGCGTCTCGCGCCTGGCCTCGGCCCTGCGCGCCGCCGGCCGCGGGGCGGAAGACGCCGTGCGCGGCCCCGTCGTCGTCATCGTCTTTTCCGACAACGACATGGCTCATTATCTGGCCGCGGTCGCCGAACTGCGCGCCGCCGGTATCGCCGCCGAGCTCTATCTGGGCCGTGCGGGCATGAAGGCCCAGATGAAATACGCCGACCGTCGCGGTTCTCCGGCCGTCGTCATCCTGGGCGGCGATGAGATTGCGGCGGGCGAAGTCACCATCAAGGACCTGGACGCCGGCCGCGCCGCGGCCGCCGCCATCACCGACAACGACGCCTGGAAGGCCGAGCGTCCGGGCCAGATGAAGATCCCTCGGGAGGGCCTGATCGCTGCGATCAAGGCTATTATCGAATAAGCTTCGAGAATAACTTGCGCGAAATATGACTTATCAATGATAAGTCGAAGAAAGTTCGACTCCGCCCGATACGTGCGTTGACGCCGCAGGGTCCGATAGGCCAAATGAACTCACTCGAGGGCAAGCGTTGCTCAAGCGCGCAGCACTCGAAGGCGTTTCGGGGAGGAAACGTCCGCTCTTCAAAGAGCGCGAAAGCCCGCTGCGATGTATCCCCCGCAGCGGGCTTTTTCGCGCCTGGAGCCGCCCGCGCCATGGACAATATGTAGACTATTTCGATGTGGTCTCGAGGTTTCCGGGGCGATTTGTCGAGGCGTCCGCCATGAAAAAGGCCGGGGCGAACCCCGGCCTTTTCCGTTCTCGAATGGGCGCCGCCTACCAGATGCGGACGCGCTCTTCCGGCGTCAGATAGTATTTGGTCCCCGGCTCGACGTCGAAGGCGTCGTACCAGGCGTCGACGTTGCGCAGCGGGCCGATGACCCGGAACTGGGCGGCCGAGTGCGGATCGGTGGCGACCTGCTGCTTCAGGGCCTCGTCGCGATATTTCGACTGCCAGACCTGGGCCCAGCCGTAGAAGAAGCGCTGGTCGCCGGTCGTTCCATCCAGCACCGGGGCGGGCTTTCCGGCCAGCGACAGATGATAGGCCTCAAGACCCACGGCCACGCCCGAGGCGTCGCCGATGTTCTCGCCCATCGTCAGACCGGGGTTGATGGTGTAGCCGGCGATCGGTTCGTAGGTAGCGTATTGCGCGCCCAGACGGGCGGTCAGGGCCTCGAAATTGGCCTTGTCCGCAGGCGTCCACCAGTTGCGAAGCACGCCGTCGCCGTCGGACTTGGAGCCCTGGTCGTCGAAGCCGTGGCCGATCTCGTGGCCGATCACGCCGCCGATGCCGCCGTAGTTGACCGCCGGGTCGCCGTTCGGATCGAAGAAGGGCGGTTGCAGGATGGCGGCCGGGAAGACGATCTCGTTATTGGCCGAGTTGTAGTAGGCGTTCACCGTCTGCGGCGTCATGCCCCATTCGGTCTTGTCGACCGGGTCGTTCAGACGGGCGAGGTCGTAGTTCCACTCGAACAGACCGCGCCGCTCGGCGTTGCCGACCAGGTCGTCTGCACGGATATCAAGGCCGGAATAGTCGCGCCACTTGTCCGGATAGCCGATCTTGACGGTGAATTTCCGCAGCTTCTCCTGGGCCGCCGCCTTGGTCTCGTCGCCCATCCAGCTGAGGTTGTCGATGCGGTGCGACAGGGCGGTGCGCAGATTGGCGACCAGGTCTTCCATCTTGGCCTTGGACTCGGCCGGGAAATACTGGGCGACATAGAGCCGGCCCGTCGCCTCGCCCAGCGAACCCTCGGCGAAGGAGATGGCGCGCTTCTCGCGGGTGCGCTGTTCCGGCTGGCCCGACAGGTCACGCGAGCGGAAGCCCCACTGGGCGTCCGAGAACCGTTGCGACAGCAGGGGGGCCATGTCGTCGGCGGTGTGGAAGGCTTCCCACGCCTGGAGCAGTTCGATCGGCGTCTCGGCGTAGAGGGCCGCGATCTTGGGCATGGCCGTGTCCTGACGCACGATCAGGCGGGGCACGCCGCCCAGTTCGGCCGCATCATAATAGGCCTGCCAATCGAAGCCGGGCGCATCCTGGGTCAGTTTTGCGATGGTGACCTCGTTATAGGTCTTGTCGCGGTTGCGGTTCTCGACCGGCGTCCAGTGCGCCCCGGCGATCTTGGTCTCCAGAGCGACGATCTGGGCGGCGGTCTCGACCGGGTTCGCCCAGCCGATCATGCCCAGCATGTCGGCGACATAGGCCTGATACTTCTCTTTCTTGTCGGCGTAGCGGGCGTCCAGATAATAGTCGCGGTTGGGCAGGCCGATGCCCGACTGACCGGTCGAGACAACGTAGCGGGTCGGTTGTTTCGCGTCGATGGTGATGCCGGTGCCGAAGAAGGAGCCGCCGAAACGGCCGACCGTCTGGCCCATGTAGACGGCCATCTTATCATGGCTGTCGGCGGCGCGGATGGCGGCCAGATAGGGCTGCAGCGGCTGGGCGTCCAGCTGATCGATGCGCGCCTGGTCGATATAGGACCGATAGGCGTCGGCCACCTTGGCCTCATCCGAGCCGGGCGTCAGGTCGGTGCGTGCGGCCAGACCCGTGACCAGTTCCTTCATCCGGTTATCCGACAGTTCGCGCAGCAGGGCGAAGGAGCCGTAGCTGGTGCGGTCCGAGGGGATGACCAGCTTGTCGAAGGCCGCGCCGTTGGCGTAGCGGAAGAAGTCGTCGCCCGGGTTCACCGAGGTGTCGCGGCCGTTCAGATCGAAGCCCCAGGTTCCGTAGCGGGGGGCGTCCACGCCCTGCCAGCCGGCTGCGGTCTCCTCGCCCGAGAACAGCGAGACGATCGAGCAGGTCTCGTCGATACAGGCGTGGTCGTGGTCGATGTCCTGGGCGAAGGCGGCGGCAGGCGCCAAAAGGGCGCCGACAGCGGCGCCGATAAGCAGTCTTTTCATCACTGTATCCTAGGTTCCACCCCTGAAGCGGGCAGGTTGGAGCGGACCCTAGACCCGAGGTTGGGGCTGTCGCCTTAAAAAAAGTTCATGAAACGGTCGCGACGTCTCGCCAGGGACGGCGGTTCCGGGTCACATGCCGGGGATACGGAGGGCGAATGCAGGGGCACGGCGCAGACTACAAGGATCTGGTGGTCTTCCTGGCGGCGGCGGGGGTGATCGTACCCCTGGTCAACCGACTGAAGATCAGTCCGGTTCTGGGCTTTCTGGCCGCCGGGGTGGTGTTGGGCCCCAGCGGGCTGGCGCGGTTTTCGGACACGCTTCCCTGGCTCTCCTATTTCACCATCAGCGATCCGGTTCAGCTGGCGCAGTTGTCGGAACTGGGCGTCGCCTTCCTGCTGTTCATGATCGGGCTGGAGCTGTCGTGGGAGCGGCTGCGCGCCATGCGGCGGCTCGTCTTCGGCCTGGGGCTGATGCAGGTCGTCGTCTGCACCCTCGTGCTGGCGGGCCTGTTCGTGCTGCTGGGCCAGAGCCTGGTCAGCGCCGCGGTGCTGGGCATGGGCCTGGCCCTGTCCTCGACGGCGGTCGTCATGCCGGTCCTGGCCGAAAGCGGGCGGCTGAAGGGTACGGTCGGTCGGTCGACCTTCGCCATTCTGCTGGCCCAGGATCTGTCGGTCGCGCCCATCCTGATCACCGTCAGCGTGATGGCTGCGGTCGCCCAGGCGGGCGGGTCGCTGGATCCGGCGGTTCTGGGACGGTCGCTGTTCACCCTGGTGCCGGCCGCCATCGGCCTGGGCCTGCTGGTTCTTATGGGTCGTGTGGTGCTGCGGCCGATGTTCCGCTCGGTGGCCCAGGCGCGCAAGTCGGCGCAGGGCGGCGAGCTGTTCGTCGCCGCCAGCCTGCTGGTCGTGGTGGTCGCCGGACTGGCGGCCCAGGCCAGCGGCCTGTCGATGAGCATCGGCGCCCTGGTCGCCGGGGTGCTTCTGGCCGAGACCGAGTTCAGGCGCGAGGTCGAGGTCTCCATCGAACCGTTCAAGGGTCTTTTGCTGGGGGTCTTCTTCGTCGGGGTCGGCCTGGGCCTGGACCTGGGCGCGGTCGCGGCCAATCCGGTCCTGCTGTTCGGCCTGGCCCTGGCCATCACCGTGGTCAAGACCGGCGTCATCTTCGGCCTGGCGCGCCTGTGGGGCCTGGGCGCGCGCCCGGCGCTGGAGACCGCCCTGGTCCTGGCGCCGGCGGGCGAGTTCGCCTTCGTGGTCTTCGCCACCGGCATGGTCGAGGGGATCGCCCCGCCGGCCCTGACCAGCACCGTGGCCCTGTCGGCGACCCTGAGCATCTTCTCCATTCCCCTCCTGGCCCTGCTGGGCCAGAGGCTGTCGCGCGAAAAGGCGCCGGCCCTGCCGACCACGCCCGAGGGCGCAGCCCCGCCGGAACAGGCCGACGGCGCCGTCATCATCGTCGGCTTCGGCCGGGTTGGACGACTGATCGGGGAGCTGCTGAAGGAACACGACCAGGCCTTCATCGCCCTGGACACCGACGCCGCCGCCGTGGCGGCGGGACGTCGCGACGGATTCGACGTCTTCTACGGCGACGCGGGTCGCGCCGAGATGCTGGCGCATTGCGGCGTCCTGTCCACCCGCGCCCTGATCGTCACCATGGACGCCCCGACCAAGGTGGACGAGGTGGTGACCACGGCTCGCGCCTTGCGCGACGACCTGATCATCATCGCCCGCGCCCGCGACGACCAACATGCGGCGCGCCTCTATGCCTTGGGCGTCACCGACGCGGTGCCCGAAACGACCGAGGCCAGCCTGCAGCTGGCGGAGAACACCCTGGTCGATCTGGGCGTGCCCATGGGCCTGGTGCTGGCCTCGATCCACGAGAAGCGGGATCAGTTTCGCCGGACCTTCCAGGCCGCCATACCCGCCGGAGGACGCAGTAGAACCACCCGCGCGTTGAGAATGCCTCAGATGGGGACAGGTAACCATAACAGTTAAGCTTAGAAATCGGGCCGTTAACCGCGACATTAGCTTTTGCGACCCATTTTCGTCATGGTTCCGTGATGCAAGCCCTGCTTCAGCATCGCGCGGTTGGCGGGCGAAGCAACATAACGTCTCGCCTCGCGGTCTAAGCGACTGACCCAGTCAACTTCGGGCCGTCAGGGCTTCCGAAATGCGTAGAGTAAAAGCCTGATTTCATGACCGATACCGTTCTCTCGACCGAAGCCGCTCCCCGCCTGAACCGCCGTCAGGCCGCCAAGGTCCGGACTCGCCAGAAGGTTCTGGACGCCGCCCGCTCCCTGTTCGCCGAGCGCGGCTATGAGCCGGCCACGATCCGCGACATCGCCAAGGGCGCCGGCATGTCCACCGGGGCGGTCTTCGCCAACTTCCAGGACAAGGCCGAACTGTTCGAAGCCGTCCTGACCGAGGACATGACCCGCCTGGCCGAGGTGGTCGAGGCGGGCGCGCCCCAGGGCGAACCCGTTCGCCAGCGACTGCTAGGCGCCCTCAGCGCCGGCTATCACTCCTCGCTGGACCAGTTGCCCTTGTTCCAGGCCATCGTCGCCCGGTCGTGGTTCCAGCCCCTGGCCGCCGAGATGCGCGCCCGCGCCGCGACCAAGAACCTGCTGCTGGCGATCGGCGGCATCCTCCAGGAAGCCGTCGCCAAGGGCGAGGTGAACAAGGACGCCGACATCCGCCTGCTGGTCGAGCTGATCTGGGACGCCTATCTGTCGAACTACCGCCGCGCCGCCTATGACGAATGGGACGCTCAAGCCCTGTCCGACCATATGGGCAAGCAGATCGACGTGATCCTGGCCGGCGCGCTGTCCGCCAAATAATCCAATAGAAGCGCCTGAAAAGGTCGGGGCCGCCGCGCGGTCCCGGCCTTTTCATGCACGGCGTTCCGCGTTCAGGCCTTACGCTTCAGGGTGACGTAGAAGGCGCCGTTGCCGCCGTGCCTCTGATGGGCGACGGTGAAGCCGGACACGACGCCGCGCAGGCCCGGCGACTGCATCCATTCCCCGAACGAGGCGCGGATCACTCCGCCGCCCAGCCGTCCCTGGCCGGTGATGACCAGGACCGCCCGCATGCCCCGCGCCTGGCACGACGTCAGAAAGGCCTGCAGCTGATCCTCGGCCTCGAACCGGCCGAAGCCGTGCAGGTCGATGCGCGCCTCGATGGGGTCCCGCTCGCGCGACAGCCGGTGTTTGCGGCGCGGCTCCAGATCCTCGGGCGCGGAGCGGACACGCGAGGCGGCGGCGCGGGACGCCGGGGGGCGAGAGTCGACCGGCGGGGCGGTCGGGAGGTTGCGTTGCGGCGAGACCTTGGGCAGGCGGCGCGGATGCTCCGGCGGGGCGACCACGACATGGGCCGGAGCCTCGGCGCCGGGGGTGACGCGGGCGGCCTTGCGGCTGCGTGGGGCGGCGACCGTGCCGGTGATGCGGCTCCAGATGCGACGGTCCTCGGGCGTCAGCCCGTTCTCGTCACGGCCGGGGCCCTTGCGCTTCATGCCTCGGCGTCGTCGTCGAAGGCGTCGCCCGGACCGGGTTCGTGAACCAGCAGATCGCCGGGCTGACAGTCCAGTTCGCGACACAGGGCGTCGAGGGTCGAGAACCGCACGGCGCGCGCCTTGCCCGTCTTCAGGATCGACAGATTCGCCACCGTCACCCCGACCCGGTCGGCGAGTTCGGTCAGCGACATGCGGCGTTCGACGAGGACGCGATCAAGCTGGACGCGGATGGCCATGGGGAAGTCCTACTGGAAACGGCTCAGATCGTCAGTTCGGATTCGCGGCGCAGGCGCGCCCCCTCGCGGAAAACCTCCGCCAGGACGAAGACGATCAGGACGGAGAAGATCGGGGTCAGCAGTTCACCCAGCCCCTGGGGATCCATGACGCCCGGCGCCAGGCGCGCGGCCACGAAGCCCTGGGCCAGCCAGACGCCGCCGGTCACGACCGCCAGGGTCAGGCCGATCTGGCGCAGACGGCGGACATTGTCGGGATGGAAGGGATCGCCCATGGTCAGGGTGCGGAAGATCCGACGCAGGCTGCGCAGGATCAGCATGAAGCCGCCGAAATAGGCGGTGGCCGCCCCCAGGCCGAACAGCAGAAGCATACGGGTCAGCGGCAGCTGTCGCCCGCCGGACTCGCCGCTGACGGTGATGTTCACATTGTCCAGGGGAATGAAGACGGCGGCGACCAGCAGCAACAACAGCAGGCCGGTGATGAGCCAGAGCAGGATATAGGCGACGTCCAGCGCCACCTTCAGCACGCTGGAGACCGAACCCGGGCCCAGGGCGCGGAACGGGGCCTTCAGCGGCGCGGTAATGGCGCGCAGCCAGCGAGGGGCGGGCCATTTCGGGGTCAGCCATTTTGGACTCAGCGCCTCGCCTCGCTTCAGCGGATGTCGCGGCGGGAGCAGGCGCATGGTCGGTCTCAGGCCGGAGGGAAGGGCGCGACGGCTGCGCGGGGTCCGGCGAACCCGCGCGCAGCTCTATACATCGCGGTCTTCGTCAAGGTCGTCAAAGCTCTCGTGATCGATACAGGGCTGGACTTGGGCGCGATCAGAGGGCTTGAACCAGAATGGCGACCAGGGCGGTCGGCAGGGCGGCGATCAGGACCGTGTTGACGAAAGCGGCGCAGACCTTGTCCAGCCAGAGCGACATGTTCATCGTATGCATCAGGGTTCTCCGTTGTTCCTGTTTGGGTGATAATCACCCGCTTGGTTTATTATCCGCATGATCGTTCCGGATTTTCCGGAAGTCCTGAACGGTGCGGCCCCGTTCCTGACGATCAATAGATAGGCCGTGCGCTGCTAAAAAGCACGTTACATATCGTTTAACGATATTAAACTTTGGCAATAGACTGTTTCAGGGCCGTGACAATCGATGACTCTCAAGCTTTTCAAAGGGATGCGGATCGTCGCCGCCACCCACAACCCCGGCAAGGTTCCGGAGATCGCCGCCCTGCTGGGTGAAGATTACGAGATCCTCACCGCCGGCCAGTTGAATCTGCCCGAGCCGGACGAGACCGAGACCACCTTCGCCGGCAACGCCATGCTGAAGGCTCGTCATGCGGCCGCCTTGTCAGGCGAGGTCGCCCTGGCCGACGACTCGGGAATGTCGGTGGCGGCCCTGGACGGGGCGCCGGGCATATTCTCCGCCCGCTGGGCCGGACCGGGCAAGGATTTCGCCGTGGCGATGAAGAAGGTCGAAGACCGGCTGGAGGAGATCGGGGCGATGGACCGCGCCGCCTGGTTCACCTCGGCCCTGGCCGTGGCCTGGCCGGACGGGCCGTGCGTGGTGGTGGAGGGCGAGGTGCACGGCCGTCTGACCTTCCCGCCGCGCGGCGACCGGGGCTTCGGCTATGATCCCATCTTCATTCCCGAGGGCGGCGCGCTGACCTTCGGCGAGATGGAGCCGGCGGCCAAGGAGGCGATCAGCCACCGCACCCGCGCCTTCGCCAAGCTGCGGGCCGCGTTGATTGACTGATTTCCTCGCCCCAGGAACGGACGTCGGCCTCTATGTCCACTGGCCCTATTGTTCGCGCATCTGCCCCTATTGCGACTTCAACGTCGTGCGCGACCGGGGGCGGGTCGAGGAACAGGCGGCGCTGGTCGAGGCGATCCTGGCCGACATGCGGGCGCAGCGGGCCCTGACGGGGTCGCGCCGGCTGGCCTCGATCTTCTTCGGCGGGGGCACGCCGTCGCTGATGGCGCCCGAGGCCGCAGCCCGGATCATCGCCCAGGCGTACGATCTGTTCCCCCCGGCGGGTGCGATCGAGATTTCGCTGGAGGCCAATCCGACCGACGCCGAGGCGGCCCGGTTCGCCGCCCTGGCGGGGGCGGGGGTCAACCGGCTGTCGATGGGGGTGCAGGCGCTGGACGACGCCGCGCTGCGGTTCCTGGGGCGGGATCATTCGGCGGCCGAGGCGCGGCGCGCGGTCGATCTGGCCGGGCGGGCCTTTTCGCGCCTGTCCATCGACCTGATCTACGCCCGGCCGGGCCAGACCCCGGCCGACTGGGCGACGGAGCTGGGCGCGGCCCTGGACATGGGGTTTGAGCACGTCTCGCCCTATCAGCTGACCCTGGAGCCGACGACGGCGTTCGGACGGGCCCTGGCGCGCGGAACCCTGATCCCGCCCGATGAAGACCAGGCCGCAGCCCTGTACGAGACCACCCAGACCGTGCTGGAGGCCGCCGGGTTCGACGCCTATGAGGTGTCCAATCATGCGCGGGGCGTGTCGGCGCGCTCGGCGCACAATCTGCACGTCTGGCGCGGCGGCGACTATCTGGGCCTGGGCCCCGGCGCCCACGGGCGGCTGACGCTGGACGGGACCCGCACCGCCACTGTCGCCCATCGCCGGATCGCCGACTATGTGGCCGGGGTCGGGGCGGGATCACCCTGGATGGAGACGGAACGGCTGGACGCCGCCGGGGCGGCCGAAGAAAAGCTGCTGCTGGGCCTGCGCACAGTCGAGGGCGCGCCGGTCGGGCTGCTGGCGGACCTGGGGTTGGACGCGGACGCGGCGCCGACAGCCGACCTGATCACCGACGGATTTCTGAGGCTCAGCGCCGGCCGACTGGTGGCGACGCCGCGCGGTCGGCCGGTGCTGGACGGGGTGCTGAAGGCTTTGCTGACCTAAACAAAACGGCCCCGGATCGAAATCCGGGGCCGCTCTGGCGTCACATCGGGACGGTGCGCTTAGACCAGCGCCCCGTGGCAGTGTTTGAACTTGCGGCCCGAGCCGCAGGGGCAGGGGGAGTTACGGCCGGTCATTTCCCAGCCGGGCGGCAGGGCCTCGACCGGAAGCTTGGAGCGGTCGTCGCCGATCAACTGGCCTTCCGGATTTTGCGCGGCCGGATTGACCATCTCGTTCTCGCCGGTGCCGGGGTTCAGGTGGATTTCCTGGAACTCGGGCATTTCCGGCGGCGCCTGGAAGCGGAACTCGACCGTCATCAGCCAGCGGGTGACGTTGTGGCGCAGGTCGTACAGCAGGTTCTCGAACAAGGCGAAGGCCTCGGTCTTGTATTCGTTCAGCGGATCGCGCTGGCCGTAGCCGCGCAGGCCGATCACGCCGCGCAGATGATCCAGATGGACCAGGTGTTCGCGCCACTGCATGTCGATCATCTGCAGCATGAACTGCTTCTCCAGACCGCGCGTCTGGTCGGCGCCGATCTGTTCCAGCCGTTCGGCGGCGCGGGCGTCGGCGGCGGCCAGAAGCCGCTCCTCGATCTCCTCGTTCGACACGCCTTCCTCGGCCGCCCAGTCGTGCAGCGGCAGCTCCAGGCCCAGGGTCGTGCGGACCTTTTCGTCCAGACCGTCGATGTCCCACTGTTCGGCATAGGCCTTGGGCGGCATGTAGCGTTCGACCAGGTCGGAGACCACGTCGCGGCGGAAGTCGCCGACCAGTTCAGACAGGTCCTCGGAGTCCATGAACTCCTGGCGCTGCTCGAACACGGCCTTGCGCTGGTCGTTCACGACGTCGTCGTATTTCAGCAGATTCTTGCGGATGTCGTAGTTGCGGGTCTCGACCCGCTTCTGGGCGGTCTCGATGGCGCGGTTCAGCCAGGGGTGGGTGATGGCCTCGCCCTCGGCCACGCCAAAGGTCTTCATGATCGAGTCCAGACGGTCGCCGGCGAAGATGCGCAGCAGGTCGTCCTCGCAGGACAGATAGAATTTCGAGGTGCCGGGGTCGCCCTGACGGCCGGTGCGGCCGCGCAGCTGGTTGTCGATCCGGCGGCTCTCGTGGCGTTCGGTGCCCAGGACGAACAGACCGCCGGCGGCGAGCGCGATCTCGCGCTGGACGGCGATGTCGGCCTTGTACTGGGCCTCCTGGGCCTTCTCCATCTCGGGCGTGACCTCGACGGCCATGTTGCGCTGTTCCAGCAGCCACTTCTGCATCTTCATCTCGAGGTTGCCCCCGAGCTGGATGTCGGTGCCGCGGCCCGCCATGTTGGTGGCGATGGTCACCACGCCCGGCAGACCGGCGTCGGCGACGATATAGGCCTCCTGCTCGTGCTGGCGCGCGTTCAGGACGGAGTGCGGGATGCCGCGCAGCTTGGTCTCGTAGGTGATGTCATAGGCGGCGTCGCCGATCTTCTCGGCTTCCTTGGCCTTGCCCTCGTACTGGGGCTTCAGCTTGCGCGAGACCTCGACCTTGTATTCGAACTTGCTCAGCAGATCCGACAGCTGTTCCGAACGCTCGATCGATACGGTGCCGACCAGGATGGGCTGACCCGCCAGGTGGCATTCGGCGATCTGTTTGGCGATGGCCTGGTTCTTCTCGGCGTGGGTCCGATAGACCTCGTCGTCATAGTCCTTGCGCTGGATCGGCCGGTTGGTCGGCACCTCCAGCACGTCCATCTTGTAGATGTCGCCGAACTCCTGGGCCTCGGTCGCGGCGGTGCCGGTCATGCCCGACAGCTTCTGGTACAGGCGGAAATAGTTCTGGATCGTGACCGAGGCCAGGGTCTGGTTCTCGGGCTGGATCTTGACGTCTTCCTTGGCCTCGATGGCCTGGTGGAGGCCTTCCGACAGGCGGCGGCCGGTCATCATCCGGCCGGTGAATTCGTCGATCAGGACGATCTCGCCGCCCTTGATGATATAGTCCTTGTCGCGCTGATACAGGGTGTTGGCGCGCAGGGCCTGGTTGGTGTGGTGGACCAGGCTGATGTTGGCGGCGTCGTACAGGCCGGTGGTGTCTGCGGCGAAGTGGCCGCCGCTTTCCAGCGCCTCTTCCATCCGCTCCGAGCCCAGTTCGGTCAGCAGGACCTGTTTCTGCTTCTCGTCGAGCTCGAAGGTGTCCTTGTCCTTGATCAGCTCCTTCACCAGGCCGTCGAGGATCTTGTACAGGTCCGAACGGTCCTCGGTCGGGCCCGAGATGATCAGAGGCGTGCGCGCTTCGTCGATCAGGATGGAATCGACTTCATCGACAATGGCGAAATTGTGCGGGCGCTGCACCATCTCGCGCCGGTCATAGACCAGGTTGTCGCGCAGATAGTCGAAGCCGAACTCGTTGTTGGTGCCGTAGGTGACGTCGGCGGCGTAGGCCGCCTGGCGCTGGCCCTGGCTCAGGCCGTTGACGATGACCCCGACCTCAAGACCCAGGAAGCGATAGACCTTGCCCATGGTCTCGGCGTCGCGGCGGGCCAGGTAGTCGTTGACGGTGATGACGTGGACGCCCTTGCCCGGCAGGGCGTTCAGATAGACGGGCGCCACGGCGACCAGGGTCTTGCCCTCGCCGGTCCGCATCTCGGCGATGCCGCCTTCGTGCAGGATCATGCCGCCGGCCAGCTGGACGTCGTACTGACGCTGGCCCAGCACCCGCTTGGACGCCTCGCGCACCACGGCGAAGGCCTCGGGCAGGATCTTGTCCAGGGTCTCGCCATTGGCCAGGCGGTCCCGGAAGGCGTCGGTCATCATCCGCAGCTCGTCGTCGGACAGGGCGGCGAACTTGGGCTCCAGCGCATTGATGCGCTGGGCGTGGTCCTGGAAGGCCTTGACCTTGCGGTCGTTGGAAGAGCCGAAAAGTTTCTTGGCGAAGCCGAGCATATTGGATCCGGTAAGCGGTCGAGCGTCTGCGAGCTGAGCGGCTCTGGAAATCCCGTGAGGGGCGGCGATACGGACGCCGCGAGAGGGGCCCGAACCGGTGGCGACCCCGATGCGCCGGAACTGGCGCGCGCGAAGGGCCGCGCAGACGATCAAAACCCCTCGACTTGGGCGCAGGCGGGACTTAAGCACCGGCCTAACCCCTGTCAACGCGAGGGGCTTTCGGCCGCCTTCTACGGAGCGCCCTCTTGACCCCATTTCGGCGACCTTTCGGCCTGTTTTCCATGGCGCTTCTGGCTGCGGTCCTGACGGTCGCCGCCTGTTCGCGCGGCGGCGGGGACGACAAGGCCCCGGAGCCGGGCGACCGGCCGGTGGCCCGGGTCCAGGACGAGACCGTCTGGGCCTCGGACGTCAAGCGCGAGGCGGTGGCCCAAGGGCTGGTGGGCGAGGGCGAGCCGCTGGACGTGACCTCGGACCTGTTCCGGCGCGTGCTGGACGAGGTGATCGATCAGAAACTGCTCGCCAGGGAGGCCGAGCGCCGTCGCCTGGACGCCTCGCCCCTGGCCCAGCGTCGCCTCGAGGCGACCCGCGAACGAATCCTGGGCGACATGCTGGTGGAGAGCGTGGTCAACGGCGCCATTTCCGACCAGGCGGTCCAGACCCTGTACAATGAGCAATTGCGGCTGGCGAAGACATCGGAGGAGATCCGCGTCCGCCTGATCCTGTCGCGCACCAAGCCGGAGGCCGAGGCGGTCATCGGCATCCTGGGCCAGGGCGCCAGTTTCGAGGCCGTGGCCATGGAGCGGTCGGTGGACGAGGCGACGCGCTTTTCAGGCGGCGACCTGGGCTATTCGACCCTGGACGTCATGCCCCAGGCCTATGCCGGCGCCCTGCGCGACAAACCGGCAGGGTCCACCGTCGGTCCGTTCCAGACCGAAGGCGGCTGGGCCGTGCTGCGGGTCGAGGACCGGCGCAAGGAAAGCCCGCCGACCCTGGAGCAGGCCCGGCCCCAGATCGTCCGCTACCTGACCTATGAGGGCGTGCGGCAGTTGCTGGAGCAGTTGCGCGGCAAGGCCAAGGTCGACGTCCTGCTGGCGGGCGAAACCGCCGGGCGAAACGAGGAGCCGGCCTCCGCCCCGCCGCCCGCCGCTCCCAGCGCTCCTCCGCCCGCCGACGCCGCCCCCTCCCCGACTTCCGCCCCCGCCCCGGCCGCCTGACATGAACAAGCCCCCCTCGACCACCGGCCAGAAGATCGAACAGGCGTTCGAAAAAGCCCTGGATCCGTTCGCCACGGCCCTGAAACGCGCCACCCGCCCGGCCGAGCCCGCCTCAGCCCCCGCGCCCGCCGCCGGAAAGCCGGGTCTGGCCGTGTCGCCCCTGGCCGTGCCCTTCCCCACCATCCCGCCCATCGGCGGGGTCGAGATCGCCACCGCCCGAGCCGGCTTCTACAAGCATGAACGCGACGACCTGGTGGTGTTCCGGTTCGCGCGGGGCACCAGCTGCGCCGGCGTCTTCACCCGCCACAAGATCGGCTCGGCCCCGGTCGACTGGTGCAAGAAGGCGCTGGGCGGGGCGGACGGCGGCAAGGACGTGCGCGCCCTGGTGGTCAACGCCGGTTGCGCCAACGCCTTCACCGGCAAGGCCGGCGCCGACGCCGCCCGCCGCACCGCCTCGGAGGTCGCCAAACGGTTCGGCTGTCGCCAGCGCGACGTCATGCTGGCCTCGACCGGGGTCATCGGCGTGGTGCTGGACGAAAAGAAGATCGTCTCCAAACTGCCCGACATCGAAAGCCGCCTGGATGCCGACATCCACCCGTCCGAACAATGGGCCAGGGCCGGACGCGGCGTCATGACCACCGACACCTTCCCCAAGGGCTCCTACGCCGAGGCCGAGATCGAAGGTTACAAGGTCAGGATCGCGGGGATCGCCAAGGGGTCGGGCATGATCGCGCCGGACATGGCGACCATGCTGGCCTTCATCGTCACCGACGCCGACATCCATCCGAACGTGCTTCAGGCCCTGCTGGGCCTGCATGTCCGCACCACCTTCAACAGCGTGACGGTGGACGGCGACACCTCGACCAACGACACCGCCCTGCTGTTCGCCACCGGAACCTCGGGCGCGCCGCGCATCGGGCGGGTCGGGGATCGTCGGCTGAAGAGCTTCTCGGTCGCCCTGGACAAGGTGATGCTGGACCTGGCGCACCAGCTGGTGCGCGACGGCGAGGGAGCGACCAAGTTCGTCAAGGTAACGGTGGACGGCGCCGCCAGCCCCGCATCAGCCAGAAAATTGGCCAAGTCCATCGCCGACAGCCCCCTGGTCAAGACCGCCATCGCCGGTCAGGACGCCAACTGGGGCCGGGTGGTCATGGCCGTGGGCAAGACCGAGGAGCCGGTGGACCGCGACCGGCTGGGCATCCGGTTCGGACCCAATGTCGCCGCCGTCGACGGCGCCCCGTCCCCGACCTACGACGAGGCCAAAATGACCGCCTACATGAAGAACCCCGAGATCGACATCACCGTCGACGTGGGCGCGGGCCGGGCCTCGGCCACGGTTTGGACCTGCGACCTGACCAAGGGCTATATCGAGATCAACGGCGATTATCGTTCGTGACTGATACGCCTCTCCCTACCGTCCTCGTCGTCGCCGTCGCCCTGATCGATGTCGATGGGCGGGTGCTGATCGCCAAACGGCCGCAGGGCAAGTCCCTTGCGGGGCTGTGGGAGTTTCCCGGCGGCAAGGTCGAGCCGGGCGAGCGGCCCGAGGCGGCCCTGATCCGCGAGCTGCGCGAGGAGTTGGGCATAGAGGTCAGCGAATCCTGCCTGGCGCCCTTCGTCTTCGCCAGCCACGCTTACGATTCCTTTCACCTGTTGATGCCACTGTATCTGTGCCGCCGCTGGGACGGCGTGGTCGCCGCGCGCGAACACGACGCCCTGGCCTGGGTGAAGCCGGACAAGCTGTCGGCCTATCCCATGCCGCCGGCGGACGAACCCCTGGTCGCCTGGTTGCGCGACCTGCTCTGATCACCGCCGACCAGGAGGCCGGCCATGCGACGTTTCACCGCCCGGTTCCTGAATGACGACAGGGGCGCGACCGCCATCGAATACGGCCTCATCTGCGGCCTGATCTTCGTCGCCATTCTCGGCGGGCTGAATGCGCTGGGCGCATCGAACGGCGGTCTCTATAATCAGACCATGCAAAAGATCGCGGACGCCCTGAACCGCTGAAGCAAACCCGGAGACGTTCGTCAGTCGATCTCGTCGCCGGTCATCTCCTTCACGCCCAGCGCATCCGCCAGCCGGACCTTGGCGGAGCCGCGCGCCAGCGGCTTCTGCTGGCTCTCGTGGGGCTTCCAGCCGGCCAGATGGATGATCTCGAAGGTGGCGGGGATGCGGCCGTCGGCGTCGCCGTGGCGTTCGGCGTACAGGGACGCGGCGCGGGCGATCACGGCGCGGTTGAGCGGGCGGATCGGCCCGTCCAGCACATTGGTCTCGCCCATGGCCCGCAGGTCGCGGACCAGGGCGAACAGGTCGGGATAGCGGACGGTGAACCGATCCACGTCCGAGACCGGCAGGGCGAAGCCGGCGCGCTGCAACAGGGCGGCGCCGTCATAGCCGTCGGCGAAGGGCGAGACCCGCGCCTGGGCCCCGCCGCGCTCGGCCAGCTCCGCCTCGGTCAGGACAGACCGCAACTCCTTCAGCGTGCCGGCTCCGAACAGGGTGCCGATGAACAGGCCGTCCGGCTTCAGGGCCTTGCGGATCTGGGCCAGGGCGCCGGGCAGGTCGTTGGCCCAGTGCAGGCTGAGCAGGGAGACGATCAGATCGGTCGATCCGTCGTCCAGCGGCAGGGCGGCGGCGCCCGGCGCGGCCCGCTCGGCGCGCGACGTGGGGCTGGCGACGACGCCCACCCGGCCGGCGGCGTCGCTGGCGGCGAGGGCCTGGGCGAACGGGCCGGAATGGGCCGAGAGATCGACGGCGACCGGAAAGTCGCGCAGGATGGCCTCCAGGCTGCCCGCCGCATTCTCGGCCGCCCGGACGTGCAGGAAGTCGGCCTGGCCCAGTCGATGGGCCGCACGGGCCAGACGGGCCTCGCGTCGCCGGGCGTCGAAGATGCGGGGCGGGGCGCTGGAGGATGCGGACGTTGCTTCGGGGGAGGCGGTCATGATGATGCAGGATGGGGGCTGGCGCCGCGCCTGGGAAGGGGCGGGGCGTCAGTTGCGCGACGTGGGACGTGGTTTGGCGGATATCGTCCTGCCGCCCCTGGCTCACGACAGCCGCGAGGCGACGGCGGCGGCCGGTCTGACGCCCGACGCCTGGAGCCGGATCCAATTCCTCGAGGCGCCGGTGTGCGACGGCTGCGGCGCGGCCTTTGAGTTCGACGGCGGCGCCTTCGCCGAAACCCGCTGCGCCGCCTGCATCGCCCAGCCCTATGTCTTCGCGCGGGCCAGGGCGGCCTGTGTCTATGACGACCATTCGCGGGGTCTGATCCTGCGCTACAAACACGGCGACCAGCAGCAGTTCGCCCCCCTGTTCGCGCGCTGGATCGGCCGGGCGGCCGCCGATCTGATCCAGGAGGCTGACGCCGTCATGCCCGTGCCGCTGCACCGGTTTCGCCTGTTGTCGCGGCGGTTCAACCAGGCGGCGGAGATCGCCAGGCCTCTGGCCGGCCACGCCCGGCTCGACTATCTGCCCGACGCCCTGACGCGCAGGACCCACACGACCAGCCAGGGCGGCAAGAGCCGGCGCGGGCGGCGGCTGAACGTCAAGAAGGCCTTCATCGTCAGCGAGATCGGTCGGCGGCGGATCAAGGGCCGGCGCATCCTTCTGATCGACGACGTGTTGACCACGGGCGCGACCGGAGAGGCCTGCGCCCGCGCCCTGATCGACGCCGGGGCCAGGGCGGTGGATCTCGCCGTCATCGCCCGGGTGCGAAACGCCCGTGAACTGACTATGTAGACATCAAATACGGGCGGCGCGGCCGCCCGACGCCCCTTGGCGCATCATTCTGGAGATCCGAATTGGCCGACGTCGTCATCTACACCAAACCCGGTTGCCCCTATTGCTACAGCGCCATGGCGCTGCTGAAGAAGAAGGGCGCTGACTATACCGAGATCGTCGCCTCGAACGACCCGGCCAAGAAGGCCGAGATGGTCGAGAAGTCCGGCGGCCGCATGACCTTCCCGCAGATCTTCATCGCCGGGAACCACGTCGGCGGATCCGACGACATCCACGCCCTGGACCGCGAGGGCAAGCTCGACCCGCTTCTGGCGGCCTGATCCCATGAGCCGCGGGCTCGACATCGCCCTGATCCAGACCCGCACGCCGGCGACGGCGCCCGCGGCCCTGGCCCATGTCGAGCCCCTGGTCCGCGAGGCGGCGGCCGGCGGGGCGAAATTCATCCTGACGCCCGAAGGGACCAATGTCCTGGAGCAGCGCCGCGACCGCCGCGACGCCGTCGTCACGGACGAGGACGCCGACCTCGTCGTCCTAGGCCTGCGTCGTCTGGCGGCGGAGCTGGGCGTCTGGCTGCTGATCGGCTCGGCCATCGTCCGCTCCGGCCATGTCGGCGACAGCCGCGCCGGCAACCGGTCGCTGCTGATCGACGCGGCCGGCGGGATCGTCGCCCGCTATGACAAGCTGCATGTCTTCGACGTCGATCTGCCGAACGGCGAGCGCTACCGCGAAAGCGCGACGGTGCGGCCCGGCGATGCGGCGGCGGTCGCCGACACCCCCTGGGGTCGGCTGGGCCTGAGCATCTGCTATGATATCCGCTTTCCTTACCTGTATCGTCACCTGGCCAAGGCCGGAGCGGCGATGATCGCAGTCCCGGCCGCCTTCACGGCGCCGACGGGCCAGACGCACTGGGAGACCCTGTTGCGCGCCCGGGCCATCGAGACCGGCGCCTTCGTCCTGGCCCCGGCCCAGGGCGGCCTGCATGAGGACGGGCGTCGCACCTGGGGCCGGTCGACCGTGGTCGGACCCTGGGGCGAGATCCTGGCCCGGGCGGATCACGACCACCCTTGCATACTGGCGGCGAAACTGGACATGGAGGCGGTGGCCAAGGCCCGCGCGGCGGTGCCCGCCCTGACCCATGACCGCGACTTCCAGCCCGCCCAATGATCCGATACGCCCTGAAATGCGACCAGACCCATGGGTTCGAGGCCTGGTTCGGCTCTTCGGCCGACTATGACGACCAGGCCGCGCGCGGCCTGGTGGAATGCCCGTTCTGCGGCTCCAACAGGGTGGAGAAGGCCGTGATGGCCCCCGCCGTCGGCGGCGCACGCCGGGCCGATCCGGCCTCGGACATGGCCGTCAGGATGCAGACCGTCATGATGGCCGCCGCCCGGGAAGTCCGCGCCCACGTCGAGGCCAACTTCGACTATGTCGGCGACGCCTTCGCCCGCGAAGCCCGCGACATCCATGAAGGCCGGTCCGAGAAGCGCGAAATCTACGGCGAGGCCACCCCCGCCGAGGTCAAGAAGCTGAAGGAGGACGGCGTGCCCGTCTCGGCCCTGCCTGACGCCCCCCCGGATCCGTCCAAGGTGAACTGATGACCCTGCAATGGCGGCCCATGCGGCCGGCCGACATCGACGCCGTGGTCGAGGTCGCCCGCCTGTCCTTCCCGGACCATTTCGAAGACCGGGCCTGTTTCCAGAACCGGCTGGCGCTTTATCCGCGCGGCTGTTTCGTGCTGGCGGACGGCGAGGCTGCGGCGAAAGGCTATCTGATCGCCTATCCGTGGCGGGCCGACAATGCGCCGCCGCTGAATACGGTGATCGAGGGCCTGCCGGCGGAACCGGCCCTGATCTATCTGCACGACCTGGCCCTGCACCCCCAGGCGCGCGGCGGCGGGGTTACCGGGGCCATCGTCGAGCGGCTGGCGGAACAGGCGGCCGGGGACGGCTGGCCCGCCATAGCCCTGGTCGCCGTCAACGACGCCGTGAATTTCTGGCGTCGCCACGGGTTTGCAGAACACGCGGCGCCGGGCATGGCGGCCAAGCTGGCCAGCTATGGCGCCGACGCCCGCTACATGATCCGCCGCCTCTAGGGCCGGTTCAGGGTTCGCCGTCCCCCTGCCTGTACGAAGAGACGACGCTGGGCCCGGGGCAGCTGATAGAAGGCGCGACGCTTCATCTCATGCTCGCAGACGCTGGGCATGCCCACGTCGTTCGGCGTCAGAAGGCTGCGATAGCGGGCGCACCAGCTTCGGCTCGCCGCCTGAATACGCTCAGCCAGGACCGCAGCGTCGCCCGGGCGGGCCATGGCGAGATCGCCGGCGTCCACCCGCATATCCGGCGCAATCCCTGTCGCCAGCAGACCCGCCATCATCATTCCCATCAAGGCCGACATCGTCTTCTCCATTCCCGAACGGTCATGCCGTCACGGGAGTAGAGGGGGCCGCCACCCCCTGCGGATGCGGCGGCGGGAATGAAATATCGGTAAGGCGGCGACGGGCGTCTGAACGCCTGCTCTGGTCTTTCCGTCCACATGCCTGTAAGAGGCGCGCGCTCCCTGCATGCCTTTTCATGACCAGCGGCCGCCTGCATCCCGGCCGCGCCTTTTCGCGATTATCAAATGAACCTGCGCAACGTCGCCATCATCGCCCACGTCGACCACGGGAAGACGACCCTGGTGGACCAACTGCTGGCCCAGTCCGGCGTCTTCCGAGCCAATGAGGCGACGACAGAGCGCGCCATGGACTCGAACGACCAGGAAAAGGAACGCGGCATCACCATCCTGGCCAAGTGCACCTCGGTGCTCTGGAACGGCAAGGCCGGCGAAACCCGCATCAACATCATCGACACCCCCGGCCACGCCGACTTCGGCGGCGAGGTCGAGCGCATCCTCGGCATGGTGGACGGCTGCGTCATCCTGGTTGACGCCGAAGAGGGCGTCATGCCCCAGACCAAGTTCGTCCTGACCAAGGCCCTGAAGATGGGCCTGCGTCCGATCCTGTGCATCAACAAGGTCGACCGCGCCCACGCCGATCCGGACCGCGTCCACAACGAGACCTTCGACCTGTTCGCCGCCATCGGCGCGACGGACGAGCAGCTGGACTTCCCGCACATCTACGCCTCGGGCCGTAACGGCTGGGCGACGATGGATCTGAACCAGCCCAACGACAACCTGGCCCCGCTGTTCGACCTGATCGTCGACCACGTTCCGCCGCCGAAGGTTCAGGAGAACAAGGACAAGCCGTTCCAGATGCTGAACGTGCTGATCGAGTCCGACCCCTTCCTGGGCCGGATCCTGACCGGCCGCATCGAGAGCGGCAAGGCGATCCCCGGCATGGCGATCCACGCCCTGGACCGCGAAGGCAAGGAAATCGAACGCGGCCGCATCACCAAGGTCCTGGCCTTCCGCGGCCTGAAGCGTCAGGCTCTGGACGAGGGTTCGGAAGCGGGCGACATCGTCGCCATCGCCGGCATGTCCAAGGCGACCGTGGCCGACACCCTGTGCGCCATGGAAGTCGTCGACGCGCTTCCCGCTCAACCCATCGATCCGCCGACCATCTCCATGACCGTCTCGGTCAACGACAGCCCGCTGGCCGGCCGCGAAGGCGACAAGGTTCAGTCGCGCGTCATCCGCGACCGTCTGCTGAAGGAAGCCGAAGCCAACGTCGCCATCCGCGTCACCACCACCGAAGGCGGCGACGCCTATGAAGTGGCCGGCCGTGGCGAACTCCAGCTGGGCGTTCTGATCGAAAACATGCGTCGCGAAGGCTTCGAGGTCTCGATCTCGCGTCCGCGCGTGGTCTTCCAGGAAGGCCCCAACGGCGAGAAGATGGAGCCCATCGAAGACGTCATGATCGACGTGGACGACGAGTTTTCGGGCATCGTCATCGAGAAGCTGTCGGCCCGTAAGGCCGAAATGACCGACATGGGTCCGTCGGGCGCCGGCAAGACCCGCATCAGCCTGAAATGCCCGTCGCGCTCGCTGATCGGCTATCAGGGCGAGTTCCTGACCGACACGCGCGGTTCGGGCGTGCTGAACCGGGTCTTCAGCCACTACGAAGAATACAAGGGCGCGATCGCCGGCCGTCTGAAGGGCGTGCTGATCTCGAACTCGGACGGCGACACGGCGGCCTTCGCCCTGTGGAACCTGGAAGATCGCGGCGTCATGTTCGTCGGCGCCGGCGAAAAGACCTATCAGGGCATGATCATCGGCGAGAACGCGCGCTGGGACGACCTGGACGTCAACCCGATCAAGGGCAAGCAACTGACCAACGTCCGCGCCTCCGGCAAGGACGAGGCCGTGCGCCTGACCCCGCCGCGCCAGATGTCGCTGGAACAGGCCATCGCCTATATCGACGACGACGAACTGGTCGAGGTGACGCCGAAGTCCATCCGCCTGCGCAAGCAGACGCTGAACCCGTCGTTCCGCAAGAAGCGCGTTCGCCCGGAGTAATATCCTCCACTGACGCGAGGGGGGATGCGGCCTATAGGTGGCTGACATGACCGCTTCGCCCAGTCTGGATGACCGCCTTGACGAGGCCGCCCGCGCGGGAGATCCGCGCGCGGCGGTCGCGTCCGTTCTGAGGGACAGTTACGACGCCGCCCGCGCCCGCGCCGAACGCAAGCTGGACGGGGGGCTGAACGGGCGCGAGGTCGCCCGCCTGTACGCCACGGCCGCCGACGACATGCTGGCGGCCCTGTGGCGGGTGGCGACCCAGACCCTTCATCCCGTATCGCCCGTGGAATGCGAACGCCTGTCGCTGGTGGCGGTGGGCGGTTACGGCCGCGGCGTCCTGGCGCCCTATTCCGACCTGGACCTGCTGTTCCTGCGGCCCGGCAAGCCGACGCCGCGCGGCGAGCGGGTGATCGAGTTCATCCTCTATGTCCTGTGGGATCTGGGGGCGAAGGTGGGGCCTTCGGTGCGGTCGGTCGAAGACTGTCTGGCCCTGTCGCGCACCGACATGACGGTGCGCACCGCCTTGCTGGAGGCCCGGCCGCTGGCCGGGGACGCCCGGCTTTCGGACCTGATGATCGGCCGTTTCCGCGACATGGTGGCCAAGTCCGACCCCCGCCCCTTCATCGCCGCAAAACTGGAGGAGCGCGCCCTCCGTCACCAGAAGGCGGGCGTGACCCGCTACAAGGTCGAGCCCAACGTCAAGGACGGCAAGGGGGGGCTGCGCGACCTGAACACCCTGTACTGGATCGCCCGCTCCCTGGCGCCGGAAAGCCGGCTGGGCGCGACGGTGATGGACGAGATGTTCACCCCGCGCGAACGCCGCACCTCGGACGAGGCCTTCGATTTTCTGTGGCGGGTGCGGATCCATCTGCATCTGGTCGCGGGGCGGGCCGAGGAGAAGCTGACCTTCGACATGCAGCCCGAGGTGGCCCGGCGGATGGGGTGGCGCGGGCGTGGCGACGAGCCGGCGGTGGAACGGTTCATGCGCCGCTATTTCCTGGTCGCCCGCGACGTCGGAGCCCTGACCCGCGCCATGTCGGCCAAGCTGGAGGCCCGCCACCAGAAGCCCACCCAGGGCCTGTCGCGCCTGATGACCCCGTTCCGGCCCAACCGCCGCAAGCTGGAGGTCGAGGGCTTCTGGGTCGATCAGGGGCGTCTATCGGTCGAGGGCCCCGAGGTCTTCACCGCCGATCCGGTCAAGCTGCTGACCCTGTTCGTCTGCGCCGACCGCCACGACCTGGACCTGCACCCCGACGCCTTCTCGGCCGTCAGCCGGTCCCTGTCGCTGGTGACACCCAGGCTGCGTCGCGATCCGGAGGCGACGCGCGCCTTCCTGAACGTCCTGACGCACGGACAGCGGCCCTATCGCACCCTGACCATCATGAACGAGACGGGCCTGCTGGGCCGGTTCCTGCCCGAATGGGGGCGGATCGTCGGCCAGACCCAGTTCAACATGTACCACGCCTATACGGTGGATGAGCACACGCTCCAGGCCATCGGCATCATCAACGACATCGCCCGCGGCAAGCTGAAGGCCGACCATCCGATGGCGACCGAGATCGTGCATCTGATCTCGGACATGGAGGCCCTGATGCTGGGCATGCTGCTGCACGACGTCGGCAAGGGCGGCGAGCGGGGCCAGCTGGAGGACGGGGCCATCGCCGCGCGCCGGGCCTGCGAACGCCTGGGCGTCGATCCGCGCCGCATCGAACTGGTGGTCTGGCTGGTGCGCAGCCACCTGGCCCTGTCGGACTACGCCCAGAAGCGCGACCTGTCCGATCCGGCCACCATCCGCGCCTTCGCCGAACTGGTCGGCGACCCCGAACGGCTGCGGATGCTGCTGGTCCTGACCGTGGCCGACATCCGCGCCGTGGGGCCGGGCGTCTGGAACGGCTGGAAGGGGCAGCTGATGCGCACCCTCTATGATCAGGTCGCCGCCCTGTTCCGCGGCGAGGACGTGGCGCGCGAGGATCCGCTGGCGGCCCATCCGGCCCTGGTGCAGCGGGCCCGCCAGACCGGCGCCGCCGCCCAGGCCGCGCCCCTGACCCCGGTCGAGGGCCTGCCGGTCCAGGCCACGGAGATCTCCATCGCCGCCGCCGACCGGCCCGGCCTGTTCGCCGACCTGGCCCAGACCATGGCCGCCCTGGGCGCCGACGTCACCGACGCCCGGGTGGCGACGACCAGCGAGGGCGTGGTCCTGGACGTCTTCCGGGTTCAGGACGGGGCGGGCCTGCCTTACGGCCAGGCTGAACCGCGCCGGCTCAAGGCCCTGGTGGACGCCCTGGAGAAGGCGGCGCGCGGCGAGGGCCGCATCAGCAAGGCGCCCGCCCCCGCCGGCAACGCCAGAAAGGCCGCCTTCGAGGTCCGGCCCGTGGTCATGGTCGATCACCACGCCAGCGAGACGGCCACGGTGGTCGAGGTTTCGGGGGCCGACCGTCCGGGCCTGCTGGCGGCGCTTTCGCGGGTCTTCAGCGACGAGGGACTGAACATCCGCTCGGCCCATGTCGCCAGCTATGGCGAACGGGCGGTGGACAGCTTCTATGTGGTCGATGGCAAGGGGCGCAAGATCACGTCCGAACAGCGGATCGCCGAGCTGCGCACCGCCCTGGAGGCCGTGCTGGACAGCCGCGCCCCGGCCCCCGAGGGCCGCAAGGTCGCCTCGGCCAGGGCCAGCGCGCGCGACGTCTCGGACCTGGGCCGCCGGACCCGCGCCAAGCCCGTATCGCCGCCGTCGGAAGCGCGCTAAGCGAAGACCATCCGTCGCTCCTCGCCGAATGTCCGCATGAGTCTCGCCCGCAACACCCTGGTGCAAGCCACCTTGACCCTGGGAAGCCGCATACTGGGTTTCGCCCGCGACCTGTTCCTGTCGGCGCGGTTCGGTCAGGGCCCGATGATGGACGCCTTCACCACCGCGCTGATGCTGCCCAACATGTTCCGCCGCCTGTTCGCCGAGGGCGCCTTCGCCCAGGCCTTCGTGCCGATCTACGGCGGCGTGCGGGCGCGCGAAGGGGAGGCGGCGGCGGCCGTCACGGCGTCAGAGGCGCTGAGCTTCATCTTCGCCGTGGTGGCGGCCTTCTGCATCCTGTTGCAGGTCGCCATGCCGTGGATCATGCCGTGGCTGCTGTCGGCCTGGCGCGACGACGACGCGGTGATGCACGCCGCAGTGACGGCGGCGCAGCTGACCATGCCGTATCTGGCCTGCATGACCATAGCGTCGCTGCTGTCGGGCGTGCTGAACACCGGGGGCCGGTTCGCCCTGTCGGCGGGCGTGCCGGTGTTCCTGAACCTGTGCACCCTGGTCCCGCTGATGGCCCCCAGCGTCGTGCCGATGGCCCAGCCCCAGATCCTGATCGCCGTCAGCGCGGCGGTGACCGTGTCCGGGGTTATCCAGGCGGCGCTGCTGTGGTGGGGCGTGCGACGTCTCGGGGTGGGGATCAGCCTGTCGTGGCCGCGCCTGACGACCGGGGTCAGAAAGACGCTGGCCCTGGCCATTCCCGGCGTGCTGGCCGGGGGCGCCTTCCAGATCAACTCCCTGGTCAGCCAGTTTCTGGCCGGATCGAACGAAGGGGCGCGGTCGGTGCTGTACAACGCCGACCGGCTGTACCAGCTGCCGCTGGGCCTGGTCGGGGTGGCGTTGGGCCTCGCTCTGGTGCCCCGCCTGACGCGCGCCTTCGTCTCGGGCGACCACGAGGGCGGACGGCGGACGATGGACGATGGACTGGGCCTCGCCCTGGCCTTCGCCCTGCCGGCGGGCGTGGCTCTGTTCGTCATTCCCTTCTTCATCATCGACGCCACGGTGACGCGCGCCGCCTTCACCTCGGCCGATGCGGCGCGGACCGCCGACGTGCTGCGCCAATTCGCCTGGGGCGTGCCGGCCTTCGTTCTGGTCAAGGTCCTGACCCCGCCGTTCTTTGCGCGTCAGGATACGCGAAGGCCGATGATCTTCGCCGTGACCTCGGTGATCCTGACCGTGGTGCTGGGATCGGCCCTGTTCTTCTGGTTCGGGTCGCAGGGCTGGGACGGGGTGCTGGGCCTGGCCATCGCCACCAGCATTTCCGCCTGGGTGAACGTCGCGCTTCTGGCCGGGACGCTGATCCGCGAGGACAGCTGGCGGCCGTCTGCGGCCTTCCTGTCGCGCCTGTCGCGCATCTTCGCCGCCAGCCTGATCATGGCGGGCCTGCTGTTCGCCGCCAGCCTCGGCTATCCGGTTCTCAGCCGCCTGTTCCTGGCCAAGGAGGCGGCGGTGCTGATCGTCTGCGCGGCCGGCGCGGCGGCCTACGGCGTCTGTCTTCTGCTGTTCCGCGCCGTCACCCTATCGGAGCTCAAGGGGACGTTGCGGCGCGAGCCGGGCGCGGGACCCGTATCCGGCCTGGATTGAGGTCTGGACGGCTGGACCGCGAGGCGATAAGCGCGGGGCCATGATCCTTTCGGGCCTGATCTCCACCTGGCGATGGCGCGGCTGAACCGCCGCACCCTTCGCCACGCCTGACCCTGCCTTTTCGAGACCCGAATCCATGACCGACCAAACTCCCCCGGCCCTCTACACCGGCCCGCGCCGCATCCTGTCCGGCATCCAGGCCTCCGGCGCGCTTCACCTGGGCAACTATCTCGGCGCCCTGAAGCGGTTCGTCGAACTGCAGGACCAGGGCGCGCCGGTCTTCGTCTTCGTCGCCGACATGCACGCCATCACCGTCTGGCAGGAGCCCGAGAAGCTGGCCGCCCAGACGCGCGAGATCGCCGCCGCCTATCTGGCCTCGGGCCTGGACCCGAAGAAGTCGATCATCTTCCCGCAATCGGCCGTGCGCGCCCACGCCGAACTGGCCTGGATCTTCAACTGCGTCGCCCGCCTGGGCTGGCTGGACCGGATGACCCAGTTCAAGGAGAAGTCGGGCAAGCACAAGGAGCGGGCCTCGGTCGGCCTCTACACCTATCCCGTGCTCCAGGCCGCCGACATCCTGCTGTACAAGGCGACCGAGGTGCCGGTCGGCGAGGACCAGAAACAGCATCTGGAGCTGACCCGCGACATCGCCGCCAAGTTCAACAACGACTTCGGCGTTCCCGGCTATTTCCCGGTGCCCGAGCCGATCATCCAGGGGCCGGCGACGCGCGTCATGTCCCTGCGCGACGGGGCGGCCAAGATGTCCAAGTCGGACCCGTCCGACAACAGCCGCATCAATCTGACCGACGACGCCGACACGATCGCGTCCAAGATCCGCAAGGCCAAAACCGATCCCGAACCCCTGCCGGAAACCCTGGACGGGCTGAACGACCGGCCCGAGGCCAAGAACCTGGTGGCCATCTACGCCGCCCTGGCCGGCCTGACGCGTGAACAGGTGATCGCACAGTTCGGCGGCCAGGGCTTCGGCGCCTTCAAACCGGCCCTGGCCGACTTGGCGGTGGCCTCCCTGGCCCCCGTCACGGCCGAAATGCGCCGCCTGATGGACGACCCGGCCGAGATCGACCGCGTGCTGAAGGACGGCGCCGACCGCGCCGCCGAGGTCGCCGATCCGGTGGTGGACGAGGTCAAGACGATCGTCGGCTTTTGGCGGGGGTAGGTCGCTGGCGGTTTCCGGACGCGGCGTCGCGGCGACCGGTTCCACCGCAGCGCCGCCGGGGCTAGAAGCGCGACCATGAACCATCCCCTCGACCGCGCCGTCTGGAACGCCCTGACCACCCGCCTGTCATCCTTCACGACGCCGGAGTCCGACGCCCACGCCGTGCGCATCGACCCCGAGATCGGGGTCTTCCTGTCGGCCGCCGACGCCTCGCCCCAGAGCCGCGCCCGCCTGACCGCGCTGGCGCGTCTCCATCCAGGCGCGGGAATGGTCGAGCATTCCGACGGCCCGATGGCCGACGTCCTGCCGGACGGGGTCCCCGTGGATCGCCGCATCGCCCTGGTGCAGATGACCTGCGCCGCCCTGACTCCGGCCAGGACCTCGGCCAGGGCGCCCGACATCGCCTTCGAGACCCTGACCGAGGCCGACGCCCCGGCCATGCTGGCTCTGGCGACCCTGACCCGGCCCGGCCCCTTCCGCTCGAGAACGCGCGAACTCGGCCCCTTCGTCGGGATCAAGCACGACGGCGAACTGGTCGCCATGGCCGGGCGGCGGCTGCGGGTCGACGGTTTCACCGAGCTTAGCGGGGTCTGCACCCACCCCGACCACCGGGGAAAGGGCTATGCCGCCGCCCTTTCGCGGGCGGTGGTCGGCGAAATTCACGCCTCGGGCGAGGCCGCCTTCCTGCACGCCTTCGCCGATCATGAGGCGACCATCGCCTTTTACCGGTCCCTGGGCTTCGAGGTTCGGGCGCCGATGGTCTATACGATCCTGGCCGACTGACAGGGAGACGGGCCATGAGCGCGCACGGGGCGACCATCGAGTGGATGCGGGGCGATCAGCCCTTCACCGACAAGCGCTACAGCCGCGCCCACAGCTGGACCTTCGACGGCGGGGCGGTGGTCCCCGGGTCGTCGTCGCCCGCCGGCGTGCCCGTGCCCCTGTCGGACGCCTCGGCGGTGGATCCGGAGGAGGCGATGGTCGCCTCCCTGTCCAGCTGCCACATGCTGTGGTTCCTGGCCTTCGCCGCCAACGCCGGTCTGGTGGTCGATTCCTATCGCGACGCGGCCTCCGGCGAACTGGACAAGAACGCGGCGGGCCAAAGATACCTGGCCCGCGTCGCCCTTCGCCCGGTCACCGCCTTCTCCGGCCGCAAGCCGGACCAGGCCGAGCTGGACGCCCTGCACCATTCCGCCCACGAACACTGCGAAATGGCCCATTCGGTCCGCGCCGAAATCACCATCGAGGCGACCATCGGCTAGGCGGGGGCCGTCTCCTCCTCGACCAGCGAGCGGAACAGGCCGTGGGCGGCGATCATGCCGTCCGAGGTGGCCAGGGTGATGTTGGACGCGGCTCGCGCCAGGTCGCCGGCGGCGAACACGCCCGGCTGGGTCGTCGCCTGCATGGCGTCCACCTTGATCACCCGCCCCATCGGCGTGTCGGTCATCTCGCAGCCCAGCCGCTCGGCGAAGGGGCTGGCGACGCGGACGCTGGCGCCGACGAAGATGGCCTTCAGGTCCACGAAACGGCCGTCGGTCAGTCGTGCGCCGGTCAAGGTCGGCGCCTCGCCCTCCAGCCGGGCGATGGGCGTCGTCTCGATGGTAACACCGCGCCGGTACAGCAGATGGGCGTCCTCCGGCGACAGGCCGACGTCCAACCCCATGAACAGGGTGACCTGGCCCCACTCCGCCACCGTGGCGGCGTACTGGACCGCATGGTCGCCCCGCCCCAGCACCCCGATCGGACCGCCGCCGATCTCATAGCCGTGGCACCAGGGACAGTGCAGGGCCGTGCGGCCCCAGCGTTCCTTGACGCCCGGAATATCGGGCAGCACATCCTCGACCCCGTGCGACAGCAGAAGGCGGCGCCCCCGCGTCCGCGTGCCGTCGGCGAAGGCGACCGAGAAGCCGCCGTCGATCCGCTCGATCGTGATCGCCTCGGCCATGCGGAAGGCGGCGGTGGGATAGGCGGCGACCTGAGACCGGGCCGTCGCCGCGATCTCGGCTCCCGGTCGGCCGTCGTTGGTCAGAAAGCCGTGGGCGCGGGCGGCGAACCGGTTGCGGGGGCGTCCGTCGTCGATGACCAGCACCCTGCGCCGGGCGCGAACCAACTGCTGGGCGGCGGACAGGCCGGCGTAGGAGCCGCCGATGATCAGGGCGTCGTGCGGCATGGGTTCACTCGGGGCGATGGGCGTTGAGACGGGCATTCAGCAGATCCCTTTTCGGATGTTCGGCCATCCGGCGCGCGAAGTCCGCCGCCAGATCGGCCAGGGTGATCTCGTTCAGCCGCGCGACCAGCAGGGCGCGGGCGGCGGCATAGGTTCCGGCCAGGGCGTCGTTGACCGCCGCCTCGACCAGACAGCCGTCGGCCTCGACCGGCGGGGCTTCGGGAAACAGGCCGGGCTCGCCCAGAGCCGTGTTGACCTGGCCCAGGGTCACCTGGTCCAGCGGCCGGGCCAGCCGCCAGCCGCCGCCATGCCCCTTTTCCGAAGCCACCAGCCCCTGTTCGCGCAGGCCCGCCATGGTCCGGCGCACCACGACCGGATTTGTCGACAGGCAGACGGCCAGCTGGTCCGAGGTCATGGGCGCGCCGGTTCGCGCCTCATGCTCTGCCATGTGCAGCAGGGCGTGAAGGATGTTCGAGAGGCGGGAGTCTCTTTTCATGTAACTTCAATTGTTACGTGATGAGCCCGACGTCAAGACGGGGGCTGGGATTCATTTCAGACGTGGGGCGCGACGTCCGTCAGGAAGGCCCTGAACCGCCGCAGGGAGTCCTCGGTCAGGTCCGGGTCGTGGCGCATCGGGCCGTTATTGGTCGGTTCGTCGAAGGCGTGGGTGCCGGCGGCGACCCAGCTTTCGACCTCGGCGCCGCAGTCGCGGATCATGGCGTTGATCATTTCGGCGTTGCGCACCGTGGTCAGGTGGTCGCGCCTGCAGGTCACGGCCAGCACCTTGGGACAGTGCCGCCAGGGCTTCATCCGGTTGAATGCGAACGGGCCGATATAGGGATAGGCCAGCCAGACGGCCCGAACGCCCGACAGGTCGGCCGCACCGGGATCGGCTACGCCCAGGGTGTTGGGCGCGGGATCGGCGCTCATCATCTCCATGATCGACCAGCCGCCGTGGCTCCATCCGGCCAGGGTCAGCCGGGTCGCGTCCACATCGGACCGGGCCGAAATCCCCTTGATGGCCGCCAGGACGTCGCCGCCCCGCTCGTATCCCCGAAAGGCCAGGCCGGTGCAGACCGCCGTCAGGGTGAAGGCCCGGCCCCAGCCGCGCGGGCCGTAGGAATCGACGATGAAGGCGCGCCAGCCCGCCGCCTTCGCCGCCTCGGCGTACCGGGGCAGGTGATCGCGCAGACCGCCGCAGCCGTGGAACAGCAGCACCGCCGGCCGGGGCCGGTCGTCGTCGGGCCCGACAATGGTGAGATGGGGTTCGAGGCGGGCCCAGCGGCGCTTCAGATCGTCCATCCGTGATCTACGCCGCAGCTTTCGCCCGAACGCCAGCCCCTCTTGCGCATTTCGTCATTCAGATATATCTAACTGCCCGAGAATAGATATATCGAAAAGGAATCAATCATGAGATCCAAGGGGATTTTCCAAGGCCGCAGCAACGGATGCGGCGAGAAACACGGTCGTCCCGGCGGCTTCGGCTTCGGGCATGGTTTCGGCCACGCCTTCGGGCGCGGGATGCGCGGCGGACGCGGCGCGGACTTCGGTCCTGGCTGGGACGGCGGCGAGGCGCGCGGACGTGGTCACGGCCATGGCCGGCGCGGCGGCGGCCGACTGTTCGACCACGGCACCTTGCGCTGGGTCCTGCTGTCGCTGATCGCTGAGAAGCCCAGCCACGGCTACGAGCTGATCAAGGCGGTCGAGACCCGGCTGGGCGGCGCCTATTCGCCCAGCCCCGGCGTCATCTACCCCAGCCTGACCCTGCTTGAGGAGATGGGCGCGCTGGAGTCCCAGACCGAAGGCGGCAAGAAACTGTATTCGATCACAGAGGCCGGCCGCGCCCTGCTGGCCGAGAACGAGGCGATCCTGCGCGCCGCCGAGGCGACGATGGACAAGTTCGCCGCCCGCGCCCTGCGGCCGACCGCCATCCAGGACGCCATCGGCCGCCTGCGTCACACGATCCACGACCGTCTGACGGGCGAGACCGCCCTGACCGAGGCCCAGGTCCAGGCCATCGCCGCCATCCTGGCCGAGGCCGCCGACAAGGTGGAACAGGCATGACCGGCCTCCTGCGCATTCCCCGGCGCGTGCGGCACGAGCTGAAGTTCCGCACCCTGACCGTGACCTCGGTCCAGGACCTGACGCCGGCCTATCGCCGCATCGTTCTGGAAGGCGCGGACCTGGAGGGCTTCGTCTCCCTGGGCTTCGACGACCATGTGAAGATCTTCCCGGTCGCCGAGGGCCAGGCGCCGGTCATGCCGACGCTGGGGCCGGAGGGTCCGGTCTTCCCAGCTCCCCGCCCCGTGGCGCGCGACTACACGCCCCGCGCCTATGACGCCGCCGCGCGTCGGCTGACGCTGGATTTCATCACCGGCCACGGCGGTCCGGCGACCGAATGGGCCATGGCGGCCAAGGTGGGCTCGGTCCTGGGCGTCGGGGGTCCGCGCGGGTCGTTCATCGTCCCCACGGCCTTCGCCGACCATGTGCTGATCGGCGACGAGACCGCCCTGCCGGCCATCGCCCGTCGTCTGGAGGAACTGCCCGCCCGCGTCCGCGCCCATGTGTTGGTCGAGGTCGCGGACCTGGATTCGACATGGACCTTCGACAGCGCCGCCGAGGTCGCCGTCACCTGGGCCGTCCGCGACGGCGCCCCGCGTGGCGGGGCCGAGACCCTGCTGACGGCGCTCGACACGGCCCTGACCGGGGTCAGCCCGAAAGACGCCTATGTCTGGATCGCCGCCGAATCCGCCGTGGCCAAGGCCCTGCGGACAAAGACGCTAGGACTTGGCTTCTCGCCCAAGGCGATGAAAGCCGCCGGCTACTGGCGCCTCGGCGACCCGGGCGCCCACGAGGTCATCGAAGGCTGACCCCCGCTGCGCGCAGCGTCAGGTTCAGCCGCCCGCCGCCGGGGATCAGGCGCGACGACCCCTCCAGCACGCGGTCGATCCCGTGCCGGGCCAGTCGCGCCGGGCCCGTCAGGGCGCAGACGTCGCCGCTGTCCAGCCGCAGCGTCGTGGTGCGCCCGCCCTCGGCGGCGCCGATGCGGAACATGGCCGCATCGCCCAGCGACACCGACAGGACGGGCGCGCCCAGGTCGGCCTCGTCCTTATCCTGGTGCAGGCCCATCTTGGCCCCCTCGCGATACAGGTTGACCAGACAGGCGTCCGGCCGCCGGGGCCCGCCGACCGTCGCCTCCCACAGGTCCAGCAGCACCGGCGGAATATCCGGCCAGGCCCGCCCCGTCTCCGGGTGGGTCGCCTGATAGCGATAGCCGCCCCGGTCCGAGACCCAGCCCAGCGGCCCGAAATTGCTCATCCGCACCGAGAACGGCCGTCCGCCTGGCGTCTGCGGCCGGTACAGGGGCGCTGCTTCCAGCCGCGTGAACACCGCATCGACCAGATCGGCCTGGGCCGATGCGTCCAGGACCCCCGGCCACAGGCGAAAGCCTTCAACGGCGGTTTTGACCTCTAAAATCGCGGACATGGCCTCATCCTGCGCGAAAACCGGTTCCGCCGCATCGCTGAATCGCAGAACGCCCTTGCAGCCGTATGGGACTTTCCCATATCGGGGCCAGCTTCGGAGAAACCCCGCGAAGTTTGGGGCTATCCGACACCAACCACGCCAACCCACAGGGGGCGGTCACGCGCGGCGCTTCGTCGAAGGCCGCCGCATCGCCCGCCGATACGGAGAGAAATAGAACGCCCATGGCCAAGATCATCGGCATCGACCTCGGCACCACCAACTCGTGCGTGGCCGTCATGGACGGCAAGAACCCCAAGGTCATCGAAAACGCCGAAGGCGCCCGCACCACCCCGTCGGTGGTCGCCCTTCAGGACGGCGGCGAGACCCTGGTGGGTCAGCCCGCCAAGCGTCAGGCCGTCACCAACCCCGCCAACACCTTCTTCGCCATCAAGCGCCTGATCGGCCGCAACTTCGACGATCCCGTCGTGGCGAAGGACAAGGGCATGGTGCCCTATGAGATCGTCAAGGGCCCGAACGGCGACGCCTGGGTCCGCGCCCACGGCAAGGATTATTCGCCCCAACAGATCTCGGCCTTCACCCTCATCAAGATGAAGGAGGCCGCCGAGGCCTATCTGGGCGAGAAGGTGACGCAGGCCGTCATCACCGTCCCGGCCTATTTCAACGACAGCCAGCGTCAGGCCACCAAGGACGCCGGCAAGATCGCCGGGCTGGAAGTCCTGCGCATCATCAACGAGCCGACCGCGGCCGCCCTCGCCTATGGCCTGGAAAAGAACGACGGCCAGAAGATCGCCGTCTATGACCTGGGCGGCGGCACCTTCGACGTCTCGATCCTGGAGATCGGCGACGGCGTCTTCGAGGTGAAGTCGACCAACGGCGACACCTTCCTGGGCGGCGAGGACTTCGACGTGCGCCTGGCCGACTATCTGGCCGACGAGTTCAAGAAGGAACAGGGCGTCGACCTGCGCCAGGACAAGCTGGCCCTGCAGCGCCTGCGCGAAGAAGCCGAAAAGGCCAAGAAGGAGCTCAGCTCCACGACCCAGTACGAGGTCAATCTGCCGTTCATCACCATGAACGCCTCGGGCCCGCTGCACCTGAACATCAAACTGTCGCGCGCCAAGCTGGAAGCCCTGGTCGACGACCTGGTCGCCCGCACGATCGAGCCGTGCAAGAAGGCCCTGGCCGACGCCGGCCTGAAGGCCTCGGACATCGACGAAGTCGTCCTGGTCGGCGGCATGACCCGCATGCCCAAGGTGCAGGAGGCCGTGAAGGCCTTCTTCGGCAAGGAGCCGCACAAGGGCGTCAACCCTGACGAAGTCGTGGCCCTGGGCGCCGCCGTTCAGGCCGGCGTGCTGCAAGGCGACGTCAAGGACGTGCTGCTGCTGGACGTGACGCCCCTGACCCTGGGCATCGAGACCCTGGGCGGCGTCTTCACGCCCCTGATCGAGCGCAACACGACCATCCCGACCAAGAAGAGCCAGACCTTCTCGACCGCCGACGACAACCAGTCGGCCGTGACGATCCGGGTCTTCCAGGGCGAGCGTCCGATGGCGTCGGACAACAAGATGCTGGGTCAGTTCGACCTGATGGGCATCCCGCCGGCGCCGCGCGGCATGCCGCAGATCGAGGTCGCCTTCGACATCGACGCCAACGGCATCGTCAACGTCTCGGCCAAGGACAAGGCGACCAACAAGGAACAGTCGATCCGCATCCAGGCGAACGGCGGCCTGTCGGACGCCGACATCGACAAGATGGTCAAGGAAGCCGAGGCCAACGCCGCCGCCGACAAGGTCCGCAAGGATCTGGTCGAGGCCCAGAACGCCGCCGACAGCCTGATCAACTCGACCGAGAAGGCTCTGGCCGAACACGGCGACAAGGTCGAGGCCGACGTCAAGACGGCGATCGAGACCGGTCTGGCCGAGTTGAAGACCGCCCGTGAAGGCACGGACGCCGAGGACATCCGCACCAAGACCAACAGCCTGGTCCAGGCCTCGATGAAGCTGGGCGAGGCCATGTACGCCCAGCAGCAGGGCGCCGGCGAGGGCGATGCGGCCCCGGCCGACGACGGCGTGGTCGACGCCGAGTTCGAGGACGTCTCGGACACGGACGAGAAGAAGAGCGCCTGATCGGCAACAGGTCGGCGAAATGATAAGGCCCCGCTTGTCTTGCGATAGGCGGGGCCTTTTCATGAAACTTGCATCAGTCGTTCCGGCCCCCATGTCAGCCGGGACACCACAGCTTCGCTGACGCCCGCAGAGGCGTGACGGAGCCGCAGGGGAAGTATGAGGACCAACGCCCTATGGCGCGTGACTATTATGAGGTTTTGGGCGTCGAACGGACAATCGACGCACCCGGTCTGAAATCGGCCTATCGCAAGCTGGCCATGATCCATCACCCGGATCGCAACAGCGGCTCGGAAGAGTCGATGGCCCAGTTCAAGGAAATTTCCGAGGCCTATACGGTCCTGTCGGACGATCAGAAGCGTGCGGCCTACGACCGGTTCGGCCACGCCGGCGTGAACGGCGGCGGGGGCGGCGGCTTCGGCCAGGGCCAGCAGGGCTTCTCCGACATCAACGACATCTTCTCCCAGGTCTTCGGCGACGCCTTCGGGGACGCCTTCGGCGGTCGCCAGGCGGGCCGGGGCCAGCAGGGCGGACCGCGTCGCGGCTCGGACCTGCGCTATGATCTCGAGATCAGCCTGGAACAGGCCTACAAGGGCGCCGAGGTCGAGATCGACATCCCCGCCACCCTGACCTGCGAGACCTGCGAAGGCTCGGGGGCCAAGCCCGGCACCAAGCCCGTCACCTGCACCACCTGCAACGGCGCCGGCCGGGTGCGCCAGGCCAACGGCTTCTTCCAGGTCGAGCGGACCTGCCCCCGCTGCCACGGCGCCGGCCAGATGATCGCCGACCCCTGCACGACCTGTCACGGCCACGGCCAGGTGCGCAAGACCCGCACCCTGAACCTGAAGATCCCCGCCGGCGTCGACGACGGCTCGCGCATCCGCCTGTCGGGCGAGGGCGACGCCGGTCAGCGCGGCGGCCCGCGCGGCGACCTGTACGTCTTCCTGTCGGTGACGCCGCACGACCTGTTCGAGCGCGACAACCTGGACCTGCTGGTCACGGTGCCGGTTCCCATGACCGTTGCGGCCCTGGGCGGCGAGATCGACGCCCCCTGCCTGGTGTCCGACGCCTGCGACGGCAAGTGCAAGGCCGCCGTCGCCGTGCCGGCCGGGGCCCAGACCGGCAAGACCGTCCGGATCAAGGGCAAGGGCATGCCCCATCTGAACGGTCGCGCCCGCGGCGACCTGGTGGTCGAACTGTTCGTCGAGACCCCCACCGACCTGACCGCCCGTCAGAAGGAACTGCTGCAAGAGCTTGCCCTGTCGTTCGGAGAGGGGCAGAACCCCCGCAACTCCAGCTTCGCGGGCAAGGCGAAGCGTTTCTGGGCTGACATCCTGGGCAATCAGGATGCGGACGGGTCGAAAGAAAACGTGGTTTGAGCGCAATCTTCCACGCCGGCATTTCCGGCTATCGCGGCCGGATGGGTCGCGCGGTGTCCCAGGTTCTCGATGCACGCGAGGACGTGGTCGTCGCCGCCCGGTTCGACTGGGGCGAAACCGCCGACATCTCCCTGTGCGACGTGATCATCGATTTTTCGACTCCGGACGCCTCGGTCGCCCTGGCGCAGAGTGCGGCCGAGCGCGGCGGCCCCAGCCTGGTCATCGGCTCCACCGGCTTCACGCCGGAGCAGGAGGCCGAACTGATGAAGGCCGCCGAGAAGATCGCCATCGTCAAGAGCGGCAACTTCTCCCTGGGCGTGAACATCCTGATCGGCCTGGTCCAGCACGCGGCCCAGCGGCTGGACGCCCAGGACTGGGACATCGAGATCACCGAGGCCCATCACCGCCGCAAGGTGGATTCCCCGTCCGGCACCGCCCTGATGCTGGGCGAGGCCGCGGCCGAGGGCCGGTTCACCGACCTGGCCGAGATCCGCTCCAAACCCTATGACGGGGTCCAGGGCGAGCGCGAGAGCGGCAAGATCGGCTTCTCCTCGATCCGCGCCGGCGGCATCATCGGCGAACATACGGTCCTGTTCGCCTCGGAAGACGAGGTCCTGACCCTCAGCCACTCGGCCATCGACCGGTCCCTGTTCGCCAAGGGCGCCGTCGCCGCCGCCGCCTGGGTCCGCACCCGCGGACCCGGCCTGTACGACATGCAGGACGTGCTTGGCTTTCGCCAAGCCTGACGTCTAGGGCGCTTCGCGCCGCGCTACGCTCGCGACGCGGTCGCTCACGGCTTGAGCGCGATTCCAATTTCCAATCCGTCACCCTCGGACTTGTCCCGAGGGTGACGGGTGGGAAGGTCGGCCCTCAAGTCGCGCGAAGCGCGGCAGGCCCGCCAAAATCAGTGCACCACCCTGCGCCGCCCACGGAACGCGGTCCCGGTCAGCAGGGTCTTGATGAAGAAAAAGATGGCGATGACGATGGCGTAGCCCAGGAACAGGGCCAGGGCCGTCATCCAGAAGCCGACGGTCAGAAGCGCCGGCAGGACGAATTCGCCGCCGTTCAGCACCGGCAGGACCGCCAGCACGATCAGATGCACCAGGGTCGCGCCCAGGGCGGTCGAGGCCAGCGACCGCCAGTCCACCATCAGCAGGGCGGCGATGATGGCGATGATCAGCCCCATCACCTGGTTGACGCCGTCGAAGCCGGTGCTGGCCAGACCCGCGATTCCACTCAGGAAATCGCCGATCTGATCGATCAGATTTTCCACGTCGTCTCTCCTGAAAGGTCAAAAACAATAAGGCGCCGGTCAAGCTTGGCCGGTTCGACACGGTTAACGCCGCTCGCGCGGAAAGGCTCCCTCGGGGGTGGGCGTGAAGGCGACGCGGGCCTATGAGTGCGCCGCAACATCGAAAGGACGTCATGACGGGACGGATCGGCGGCGAGGACATCGCCCGCGGCATCGCGCTCAGGATCGCGGCGGCAGGCGCCTTTTCCGTCATGTCGGCGGTGCTGAAACTGGCCTCTCTGGACGGCGTGGTCGCCCCCGAGATGCTGTTCTACCGCGCCTTCTTCGGCCTGCCCGTGGTCCTGGCCTGGGTGCTGACCCAGCCGGGCGGCCTCGCCGGTCTGACCACGCGCCGGCCGTGGGCCCATGCGGGACGCAGCGCCCTGGGCGTCGTCTCCATCCTGTGCCTCTTCCAGACCCTGACCCTGCTGCCCCTGGCCGACGCCACCACCCTCAGCTTCACCGCCCCCATCTTCGCCACCATCCTGTCCTTCTTCATCCTGAAGGAGGCGGTGGGGCCGCGCCGCTGGGCCGCCGTGGCGGTGGGCTTCATCGGCGTCGTCATCGTCATGCGTCCCCTTTCGTTCGTCTCGGGGGGCGGTCACGCCATGCCGCTCGAGGGCATAGGTTTCGGCCTGATGGCGGCCCTGCTGACGGCCAGCGTCACCATCACCCTTCGCCAGTTGCGCGACACCGAGCATGTCGCCGCCATCGTCTTCTGGTTCTTCGTCGGTTCATCCGGGGTGGGGGCGATCCTGCTGCCCTTCGTCGGTCATTGGCACTCGCCCCTGACCTTCGCCCTGCTGATCAGCTCAGGCGTCGCCGGCGGCCTGGCCCAATTGTTCATGACCGCCTCGCTGCAAAAGGCCCCGGTCGCCGTGGTCGCGCCCTTCGACTATCTCCAGATCGTCGGCGCTGTAATCTTCGGCTGGTGGCTGATGCACGCCACGCCCACCGCCAACACCCTGGCCGGCGGCGCCCTGATCGCCGCCAGCGGCCTCTACACCGCCTGGCGCGAACACGTCCGCCGCAAGGCCGCCCTGATCCAGACGACCGCGCCGCCGGTTTAGGCGCGTCTTTCTACCGCCCCGTCGAGCCGAACCCGCCGGCCCCGCGTACGGTCTCGTCCAGCGTCTCGACCTCGACCCAGTCCGCACGCTCATGCTTGGCGATCACCAGCTGGGCGATCCGCTCCCCGCGGCGAATTACGAAGGGCTCCGCGCCGATATTGGCCAGGATCACGCCGCACTCGCCGCGATAGTCGCTGTCGATCGTGCCCGGCGCATTGGGGCAGATGACGCCGTGTTTCAACGCCAGGCCCGAGCGCGCCCGCACCTGGGCCTCGAACCCCAGCGGCAGGGCGATCTTCAGTCCTGTGGGCACCAGGGCGCGCTGGCCGGGCGCCAGGGTCATCGGCTGGTCCTCGGGCACGGCGGCGCGCAGGTCCATCCCGGCCGATCCCGCCGTCTCATAGGCCGGCAGGGGCAGGCCCTCGGCATGGGGCAGGCGCAGGATCTGGACGGCGACGGGCTGGGTCATTGGACGCTCTTGAAATGGTCGGCGATACGGGCGGCGACCGCCCGGGCGATGGCGGATTTGGACTGGCGCGGCCAGGTTTCGGTCCTGTCGGCGGTGACCAGCAGCACGGCGTTGCCGTCCGAGCCGAAGACGTCGTCGGACACGTCGTTGCCGATGATCCAGTCACAGCCCTTGCGCGACAGCTTGGCGCGGGCGTTGGCCTCCAGGTCCGTGGTCTCGGCCGCGAAGCCGATCACCAGGGCCGGCCGGTTCGGACCCGGCGCGGCGATCCCGGCCAGGATGTCGGGGTTCTCGATCAGGGCCAGGGTCGGCGGGCCGCCCGGCCCCTTCTTGATCTTGCCCCCGGCGATGGTGTCCACGCGCCAGTCGGCCACGGCGGCCGACAGCACGGCGATGTCGGCGGGCAGGGCGTTTTGCGTCGCCGCCTGCATCTCCAGCGCGCTCTCCGCGTCGATCCGCGTCACCCCGACAGGGGCGCCCAGGGCGGTCGGGCCCGACACCAGGGTCACCTCCGCCCCCAGTTCGACCAGGGCGGCGGCGATGGCGTAGCCCTGTTTGCCGCTGGAGCGGTTGGTCAGACCCCGCACCGGATCGATCGGCTCGAAGGTCGGCCCGGCCGTGACCACCGCCTTGCGACCCGCAAGGGGCCGCCCGGCCGCGCCCGCCAGCAGGCCCTGGATCGCGTCCAGGATCGCCGCCGGCTCGGCCATCCGGCCGGGTCCGTATTCGCCGCAGGCCATCTCGCCGTCGTCCGGCCCCACCACGGCCACGCCGTGGAAGCCGGGGAAGGCCTTCAGCCGCTCCATATTGGCCTGGACCGCCGGATGCTCCCACATCCGCACATTCATCGCCGGGGCCAGCAGCACCCGCTTGTCCGTGGCGACCAATGTGGTCGAAGCCAGGTCGTCGGCGATCCCGTTGGCCGCCTTGGCGATCAGCCCCGCCGTCGCCGGCGCCACGACCACCAGATCGGCCCAGCGCGACAGCTCGATATGGCCCATGCTGGTCTCGTCGTCCGGATGGAACAGGCCCGATCGCACCGGATGGCCGCTCAGCGCCGCCAGCGACAGGGGCGTCACGAACTCGGCGCCGGATTCGGTCAGGATCACCCGCGTCTGGCCCCCCGCCTTTGCGATCAGCCGCACCAGCTCCAGCGCCTTGTAGGCCGCTATGCCGCCGCCGACGATCAGCAGGATTTTGCGATTTGCGAGAGGGCGGCTGTCCATGGCCTTCGTCTAGCCGCCCAAGGCGACGCCGTCGAGACGGCCGAAAAGAACATTGCAGGAACATGAAGGTTGTGCTTACCTCGCGGCAAGCGGGTGTCCGAAGGGGGAGGCGAGGATGACGTCTGACAAGCGACAGGGTGCGGCCACAGGACTGGGGCTGATGATGGTCGGTTTGGCGGTGATGGCGCTGGCGGGGTGCGACAACGCCTCGGCGGTGCAGACGCGCGACCGAACGGCCGAGGCGACGCCGCTGGCCCTGGCGGCGACCGGGACGGGCGGCGACGACGCCCCCGCCCCCGCCGCCGCCCAGCCCAAGCCGGTGCTGACGGCCAGCCGTCGCGAGACGGTGGATGACAAGATCGCCCGCCTGTACCAGCGCAACGGCGCCGACTTCGGCGCGGGATCGGCCGAGGACTATCTGGACAAGGTCACCGCCTTTACGGCCAAGCCCCCGCGCGACGCCGAGACGGTGAAACGGCCGAACGGCGACACCCTGATCTATCAGGCCTCGACCAACACCTTCGCCGTGGTGGCGCGCGACGGCACGCCGCGCACCATGTTCAAGCCGACCACGGGCGCCGACTACTGGGCCGAGCAGAAGACGGCGGCGCCCCGCTTCGGCCAGAGGCGACAATCGACGCCGACGGCGGGCTGATATAGAGGGCGGGGTCCGACCGACGCTCTGGAGTCCGCCCGATGTCCGACGCCCCTTCCGGCGACAAGCCCTTGCTGAAGACCGCCCTGATCTATGATTTCGACGGCACCCTGGCGCGCGGCAACATGCAGGAGGTCAGCTTCATCCCGTCCGTGGGCATGGGGATCGGCGCCTTCTGGGAAGAGGCCGAGCGCCTGACCAAGGAGGCCGACGGCGACGGCATCCTGATGTACATGCAGCTGATGCTGCATCATGCGCGCCAGAACGGTTCGCCGGTGACGCGCGAGACCCTGCGCCGGCACGGCGAGGCGGTGGCCCTGTTCGAAGGTCTGAAGGACCTCAGTTGGTTCGACCGGATGAACGCCTTCGGCGCGCGCTACGGGCTTGAGATCGAACACTATATCGTCTCGGCCGGCCTGGAGGAGATGATCGACGGCACGCCGATCCGCCCCGCCCTGACCCATGTCTTCGCCTCCCACTATGTCTATGACGACAAGGGCGAGGCGGCCTGGCCCGCGGTCGGCGTCAACTACACCACCAAGACCCAGTATCTGTTCCGCATCAACAAGGGGGTGAAGAACCACTGGGAGCACGAGCGGATCAACCACTTCATCCCCGACGACCAGCGGCCGGTGCCGTTCGAGCGGATGATCTTCATCGGCGACGGCGACACCGACGTGCCGACCATGAAGATGATGCACACCAAGGGCGGCTTCTCAATCGCCGTCTATGACCCCCGCTCGAACGAGAAGGACCAGAAGAAGGTCTATTCGCTGATCTCGGAAGACCGGGTCAATTTCGTCGCCGCCGCCGACTATAGCGAGGGTTCGGCCCTGGACCTGATCGTCAAGGGCCTGGTCGGCCGCATCGCCATCAACGCCGGCTCCATGCCGGCGGGTCTGTAGCGATCCTCAGCGCCCGCCGGCCCTGATCCAGGCGTCGCGGGCCCCGATCAGCCGCGCGGGGGCCAGGCCGCGCAGGGACTTGGCGCCGGTCTGCCTCAGCCCCGCCTCCTGCCCCTTCTGCCAGACCACCGTCGCCGGATAGGCCACCGCCTCCGCAATATCCACCACCACCACTTCGGGCGGCAGGGCCGCGCCCCGGTCGAGCCTGAGCTTCAGGCCGCCGTCCGACAGATCGACGATCACGCAGGCCGTCTCCACACCCGGCGCACAGACGACGCCCCGCGCATTGACCGCCCGACGGGGTTCGCCGCGTCGGTCCGGTTGAGAAACGGGCTTGGGTCCAAACATACGCATGCCTCAGGACGCACAGTATCGCCGTGCGATCCTCTGTGCCGGTAGCGGACTTCGAGCCGGTCAGGAAGAGAGACGGGTCATCGAACGTCGGTTCCCGCCTTTCGACGCACGCTCCGCCCCGGAACCGGGCTTCAACCCGCCAGGGCGCCGAAATCCACCACGATCGGCTCTCGCTCCCAGACCGCCAGCACCCGGCGGAAGGCCGCCTGTTCCAGAGACGTGGTCGCCGTATTGGTCAGGGGGTGGAAGTTGACGATGTCGGCGTCCCACAGCCGCCGGTCCAGGACGAAGGTCACGCGGCGCTCGACGTCGTTGATCAGACCCAGGGCCGTGACCGAACCCGGGCGGACGCCCAGCGTCTCCCACATCAGGGCCTCATTGCCGAACGACAGCCGGCCCGCCCCCATCGCGGCCGCGGCGCGCTTCAGGTCGATGACCGTGTCCTGGCGGGCCGAGATCAGCCAGAGCCGGCCTTTGTGATCCTTGAGAAACAGGTTCTTGGTGTGGGCGCCGGGCAGGTCGGCCTTGAGGTCCAGGCCTTCCTCGACGCGGAAGACGGCCGGGTGGTCGTGGGTCGTGTGGGCCACGCCGTGTTCGGCCAGCCAGGCGGTCAGGGTCTCGCGGTCGAAAGCGGGTTCAGGCGCAAGGTCTGGGGTCATGGTTGAGCAGTCGCGTTTGCGGCGTTAGGAACGGTTCCATGGTCGATACCGTGCAGACGCGCCCGCTGGAACTGGAATGCTATCCGATGACGGCCCGGCCGCCGGACCTGGTGCCCGGCCGCCAGTCGCGCAATTGGATGGACGCCTTCATCAGCCGCCACCCCTATCGCTGCCTGCCGCTGAACATGGCCAACACCACGGGGTGGGAGATCCTGTGCCCGTTCGGTTTCACGGCCGAGTGGAACGGCGGGCCGCGCCAGGAAGACATCGTCATCACCCCCGACCGGCCCCAGCACGACCTGGACCATTTCGTCACCTCGCACTTCTCGCGCGGGGTCCTGACCATGCATCCGCAATACCTGTTCCGCACGCCGCCGGGCTGGGGGATGATGTGTTCGGGGTCGCCCAATCACCTGAAGGACGGGATCCAGCCCCTGGTCGGCCTGATCGAGACCGACTGGCTGCCCTTCCCCTTCACCATGAACTGGATCTTCACGCGGCCGGGCCGGGTGAAGTTCGAGAAGGGCGAGCCCTTCTGCTTCATCAATCTGATCGAGCACAAGAAGGTGGAACAGTTCCAGCCGGTGATCCGGACGCTGGAATCCAATCCGGTCATGAAGGGCCAGTTCGAGGCCTGGAACCGCGCCCGCACCGACTTCAACCAGCGTCTGGCCGGCGGCGACCCCGACGCGGCCAAGGAGGCCTGGCAGCGCTACTATTTCAAGGGCGAGGTGCCCGAGGATCTGGGCGCGGCGCCGCCGACCCATTCGAACAAGCGCCGCCTGAAGTCGCCGCGCGTCGGCTGAGGCCGGTCAGCCGCGGCCTAGAGCGCCATCACCGTGCCGAGCAGGACCCGGGCCCCGGCGCGGCCCAGGGTGGCGTTGGTGGCGGCCTGCAGATCTGCGGCCAGCTGGTCGATGTTCGGCGCGGCGCCCGGACGCAGGCCGGTGGCGAATCGCTGGACGGCGGTGTTGTAGGCGGCGCGCAGACGCGGCGCCGACTGCTGGGCCCGGGTGCGCAGGGCCGCGTCGGGCACATCCACGCCGACTTCGACCGACAGGACGCCGCGCCGGCCGCCGGGACGCGGGATCGAGCCCGTGACCACCGGCAGGCGGAAATAGGTGTCGGCCGACGGAGCGGCGCCGCCGCTCGATGAGGCGCGGGCGGGGGTCGAGGCGGCGGCCGTCGCGACGAGGGCGAGACCGAGAAGGGCGCGGCGTTCCATTCCGCCCTGCCTAACGGGGATGGCTTAAGAAACTGCTGAGCCCGACATCGGTCATAGTGCATATAAGGATATCCTTATGTGTTTATTGCTCCTTCATGCTCCACAGGCTATGAGGGCTGGAAAATCCCCTGCGGCCAGGAGCCCCCATGACCGACTACATCATCCGCGACATTTCTCTGGCCGATTGGGGCAAGAAGGAAATCGCGATCGCCGAAACGGAAATGCCGGGCCTGATGGCCCTGCGCGAAGAGTTCGGCGCCAGCCAGCCGCTGAAGGGCGCCCGGATCGCCGGCAGCCTGCACATGACCATCCAGACGGCCGTTCTGATCCAGACGCTGGAAGCCCTGGGCGCCGAAGTCCGCTGGGCCTCGTGCAACATCTTCTCGACCCAGGACCACGCCGCCGCCGCCATCGCCGCCTCGGGCACGCCGGTGTTCGCCACCAAGGGCGAGACCCTGGAGGAATACTGGGACTACGCGCACAAGATCTTCGAATGGGCTGACGGCGGCTATCCGAACCTGATCCTCGACGACGGCGGCGACGCGACCCTGCTGTGCGTGCTCGGCCCCAAGGCCGAGAAGGACATCTCGGTCCTGGCCAATCCCCAGAACGAAGAGGAAGAAGCCCTCTTCAAGGTGATGAAACGCTACATCGCCAAGAAGCCCGGCTTCTACTCGGCCATCCGCGACGCCATCGGCGGCGTGTCGGAAGAGACGACCACGGGCGTTCACCGCCTGTATCAGATGGCCGAAAAGGGCGAGCTGCCCTTCCCCGCCATCAACGTCAACGACAGCGTCACCAAATCCAAGTTCGACAACCTGTACGGCTGCCGTGAATCCCTGGTCGACGCCATCCGTCGCGGCACCGACGTCATGCTGTCGGGCAAGGTCGCCGTGGTCTGCGGCTACGGCGACGTGGGCAAGGGCTCGGCCGCTTCGCTGCGCCAGGGCGGCGCCCGTGTGATCGTGACCGAGATCGACCCGATCTGCGCGCTTCAGGCCGCGATGGAAGGCTATGAGGTCCAGACCCTGGACGACAGCGCCGGCCGGGCCGACATCTATGTGACGACGACCGGCAACAAGGACGTCATCACGGTCGAACACATGCGGCAGATGAAGAACAACGCCATCGTCTGCAACATCGGCCACTTCGACTCGGAGATTCAGGTCGCCGGCCTGAAGAACTTCAAGTGGGACGAGATCAAGCCTCAGGTCCACCACATCGAATTCCCGGACGGCAAGAAGATCATCCTGCTGTCGGAAGGCCGTCTGGTGAACCTGGGCAACGCCACGGGCCACCCGTCCTTCGTGATGTCGGCCTCCTTCACCAACCAGACCCTGGCCCAGATCGAGCTGTGGACCAACGCCAAGTCCTATCAGAACCAGGTCTACACCCTGCCCAAGCACCTGGATGAAAAGGTCGCCCTGCTGCACCTGGCCAAGCTGGGCGCCAAGCTGACCGTCCTGACCCAGGACCAGGCCGACTATATCAACGTGCCGGTCGAAGGCCCGTTCAAGGCGGACCACTACCGTTACTAAGCTCTCCCCGAGGCCGGAACCGCGAGGTTCCAAGTGACGAGGGCGTCTTATGACGTCCTCGTCGTCGGGGCCGGCGCGGCCGGGATGACGGCCGCGATCGAGGCCGGACGTCGCGGACGTCGGGTGCTGGTGGTCGATCACGCCGCCAACCCCGGCGAAAAGATCCGCATCTCCGGCGGCGGTCGGTGCAACTTCACCAATCTGGGCTGCGGCCCGGCGAATTTCCTGGGTGAGAACCCCCGGTTCGCCACCTCGGCCCTGCGTCGCTACACCCAGCACGACTTCGTCAAGCGCGTGGACCGGGCCGGCATCGCCTGGCACGAGAAGACGCTGGGCCAGCTGTTCTGCGACGACAGCGCCAAACAGATCGTCCGCATGTTGACCGACGACATGGCGGCGGCGGGCGTGACCCTGAAGATGAAGACGGGCGTGGACCGCCTGGACCGGTCCGGCGACGGCTGGCGCGTCGTCCTGTCCGACGGAACCCTGGTCACGGCGACCGCCCTGGTCGTGGCGACGGGCGGTAAATCCATCCCCAAGATGGGCGCCACAGGCTGGGCCTACGAGGTCGCGCGCCAGTTCGACATTCGCGTCACCGAAACCCGACCGGCCCTGGTCCCCCTGACGTTCGAGGCCGGCCTGCTCGAAACCCTGATCCCGCTGGCGGGCGTGGCGGTGGACGCCACTGTGGCCTCGGCGCCCGAAGGGGCCAAGGCGCGCAAGGCCAGTTTCAGCGAGGCCATGCTGTTCACCCATCGCGGCCTCAGCGGCCCGGCCATCCTGCAGATCAGCTCCTACTGGCGCGAAGGCGAGGCCATCGTCGCGGCCATGGCGCCGGGACGCAATGTCTTCGACGAGCTGAAGACCGCCAAGGCCGCCAACGGCCGCCAGGCCGTGCACACGGCCCTGGGCCATATCGTGCCGCGGCGACTGGCGGAAAGCCTGTGCGAGCGGGAGGGCGCGGCGGGCAATCTGGCTGATCTGTCCGACGCGGCGCTGCGGCGGCTGGACCAGGCGGTCAACGCCTGGAGCGTAAAGCCGGTCGGGTCCGAAGGCTATCGCACCGCAGAAGTGACCCTCGGCGGGATCGACACCGCCGCCCTGGACCAGCAGACCCTGGCCGCCAAGGCGGTTTCCGGCCTCTATTTCATCGGCGAGGCGGTCGATGTCACCGGTTGGCTGGGCGGCTATAATTTCCAGTGGGCCTGGTCCTCCGGCTGGGCCGCCGGTCAGGTCTGCTGAGCGGGGAACGGCCTGTGGCGCCACGACGCATGGCGGCGAGCCGGCCGGGCGCCTAGCTTGGATCCTGCGGAACGGGCCCCTCTGGCGTCTTCGCGATCCGGCGTATCCCTTCGCCGCATCGTATCGACGCGATGTCGGACCGCACGGATGCGTCGGCGCGACAGGTCTGTCCCCCTCCCGGCCGGTCGCGCCGACGCCCGAACCGACCCGATTCCTGACTGATCTGGAGCCCCGATGCCTCTTCTGATGTGCCCGAACGACAATTCCGCCATGCAGACGCTGGATCGGGACGGCGTGCAGTTCGACATGTGCCCCGCCTGCCGGGGCGTCTGGCTGGACCGCGGCGAACTGGAGAAGCTGATGGCTTCGGCGGCCGAGGACGGTCGCGCCTCTGCGACGCCCGCCGCGCCCCCGTCCCAGTCCCCGTCCCAGCCCCAGCCCCATTCTCAGCCCCAGTCCCAACCCTGGGGCGGAGGGCGTCCCTATGCCGACGACCGGGGCTACAGGGACGACCGGCGCGGCGATGATCGCCATCGGGACGACGACTATCGCTACAAGAAGAAGAAGCGCGACAGCATCTTCGACATCTTCGACTGAGGCTCAGACCTTCAGCCGGGCCGCCTGCATCAGGCTCTGCAGCGCCGCAGACGCCTCGGTATCGGCGTCCGCCGCCTGGCGGACTTCGGGGATCCGCAGCATCTTGACCGCTTCGGCGCGGGCGCGATCCGCAGCAGGCCCCAGAGGCGCGGTCTCGCCATTGGTCATCTTCATCAGGGCCGTCAGCTTCTGAACCGGCGTGGCCTGGGCCCGGCCGATCTGGGCCAGCAGTCCGGCGTCCGCCTCCAGGGTTCCGCCCAGGGCGCCGATGGCCGTCGAAATCTGTCTTTCATCCAGTTCGCCCAGCTGTACGGCCCGCACCGACCGCTGCAGTCGCGCCAGGACCAGCAGCTTCTGCGACACGCTGGGGCCGCCCGGCGCCGACTGGCGCATCTCGCTTTCCAGCCGGACGGAGGCCACGCAGGCGCTGAGCCAGCGCGCCGCCGCCCGCTTGTTGGCCCCTCCGGTGACGTTCTCGCACAGCCGCGTCAGCAGTTCGGCCTCGGACAGGGCGGTCGGACATTGGCGGACATAGGCGCCGACGAAATCGGGCGTGACCAGACTCTTGGATCGGTCGACGAAGGCGTTCTGCACCTCTTCCAGGGTCAGAAGCCGGCCCGCCGCCGCCGTCAGGGCCATGGCGAGGGTGCGCAGGATGTCGATCTCCCCCACCGGGTCGTTGGGCCGCAGCCGCCGCGGGCTGGCCAGTTCGCGCGTCACCATCCGCGCCAGGGACGCCGACAGCTGCGGGAGCTCGCCCCCCGCCAGACGCGCGCCCAGTCGCGCGGCGGGACCTTCGACCGCCGGCGTCATCAGGGCCATGCGGGAATCCAGACCGATCAGCCGTTCGACCTCTCGGGGGGCCACCATGCGCACCACTGCGGCCAGGCTGGCGCCGTGGTCCAGAGACGGGCCCAGGATTTCCGCCAGGTTCGCGCGCACCGCCAGCATTTCCGCCGCGATCTGTTCGACGGCGCCCACGACGAGCCCGCGCGCCGGCCCGGCCGGCGGCGCGGCGTCGATCATGTCCATCAGGCCGTCCAGCCGGTCCCGCGCCCCCTTGCGGTCGGCCAGGGCCTGGGCGACGACGCCGCCCATGACGAAGGCGCGGTCCGCCGATCCGCTCAACCCCTGCGCCAGCTCGGCGATCGACCGTTTTTCCAGGGACGGAAACAGGCCCGAGCGGCCCGCCTTCAGCAACCGTGCGACCGCATCTTCCGACAGCCGCTGGTAGTGGCGCACGACGCTGTGCAGGTCCTGGCCGCTGGCCTGGCTCTCCGGCACGGCGACCTTCTGGACGGCGTGCTGAAGCTCCACGCCGGAGGCGTCGAGTCGCTCGGCCAGGTCTGGCCGGTGCAGGAGTTCGAACGCCGTCGCCCCCTGGCGCTTCAGCCAGTCCTCCAGAACACGGCCGATCAGGGCGCGGGCGTGGGGCGTATAGAGTTCGGCCGGGGCGCTGCACGCCGGGCGAGCGGCCTCGACACTCTTGGGCTTCTTCTTCTCTTCGGGCGCGCCGATCGTCAGGATGTTGAGGCTGTTGAACTCCATCGTGTCCGGATCCAGCGTCTCCTTGGTGACGCGGGCGGCGGCGGCCAGCCGGTCGCGCAGCTGGTCCTCGGCCGTTTCCAGGGCGTGTTTGCGGTCCTCGGTGGCGATCAACAGGGTCCAGCCCGCCGGAGCGGTCTTTCGGACATAGACTTCGTAGTGGATCGGACCGGCCATCCGGGATCATTGAGGCCCAAGGCTTTAAAGGGGGGTTTTCACGACGAATTTTCATCGCGCCGTTGGAAACGAACCCGGCTATCGTTGAAACATCCGGGTTGGCGGCCCATTTGCCTTAGCCCTAATGTGACCGTGATCGAACGGTTACGCTTGCCGTGCGTTCTCGTTCGCGGGAACGGGAAGTTCAGGAGAAGACAACCTTGGCCAACATCACCCTGGTCGATGACGACGAGAACATCGTGGCGTCCGTCTCGCTGGCGCTGGAAAGCCATGGCCACAAGATCACGGCCTACCACGACGGAGCCTCGGGTCTCGCCGCGCTGGAAAGCGCGCCGCCCGACCTCGTCATCCTCGACGTGAAGATGCCGCGCATGGACGGGATGGAGGTGCTGCGCCGCCTGCGTCAGACCTCGCAGATTCCCGTCATCATGCTGACGTCCAAGGACGAGGAGATCGACGAAATCCTCGGCTTCAACCTCGGCGCCGACGACTATATCCACAAACCCTTCAGCCAGCGGCTGCTGATCGAGCGGGTCAAGGCCCTGCTGCGCCGCACCGGCGCCGACGGCGTCGACCCCGAACCCTCGGCCGAGGTTTCCGGCAAGGCGATCAAGCGCGGCAAGCTGAGCATGGACCCGGCCCGTCACGAATCCACCTGGGACGGCAAGCCGGTGAAGCTGACCGTCACCGAATTCCTGCTGCTCCAGGCCCTGGCCCAGCGCCCCGGCTTCGTGAAGAGCCGCGACAACCTGATGGACGCCGCCTACGACGATCAGGTCTATGTCGACGACCGCACCATCGACAGCCACGTGAAGCGGATGCGCAAGAAATTCCGCGCCGTGGACAATGAGTTCGACGCGATCGAGACCCTGTATGGCGTCGGCTACCGCTACCGCGAAAGCTGATCTTCCCGTCGGGCGCGAGCCCGACGAGGAGCCTGTCCGCCGGCCGAGGTTCCGCTTCGGCGGCTCGCGGCTGGGCGGCTTCATCCTGGCGCTCAACCTTCTCAGCCTGCTGATCCTGTTCGGCGGGGCGCTCGTTCTGAACGAATGGCGTCAGGGGCTGATCCAGGCGCGTCAGGAATCGCTGACCGTCCAGGCCGAACTGCTGGGCAATGTCCTGGGCGAACTGGGCATCAGCCGGGGCGTGCCAACCCCGGAGCTGGACGTGGGCGAGGCGGCGAAATGGCTGCGTGACAATTTCGTCCCGAACGGCCAGCGGGTTCGACTCTACGACATCAACGGCCTGCCGGTCATCGACAGCTACGAGGTGACCGAGAACATCCCTGGCCAGGTCCTCCCGCCTGCGCGTCCCGCCGGCACGCCCCCCTCCGGGGAGATCGCCCAGAAGACCCTTCGCGACGCCGAACACAAGAAGGCCGTCGAGGCCGAGGTCGCCGCCGAGGTTGAGCGCGCCCTGGCCGGAGAGCCGCAAACGACCGTCCGGCGCAACGAATCCGGCGACCGCGTCGTCTCCGTCTCGATCCCCATCCGGCATGTCCGCCAGGTGCTGGGCGTCCTGACCCTGGAAGCCGGCAATGTCGATGAGATCCTGGACGATCAGAGACGCGCCCTGGTGCCTTTCGCCCTGGTGGCCCTGGCCGTGAACCTGCTGGCCTCCCTCTTGCTGCATCTGTTCGTGGCGCGGCCGGTCTTGAGGCTGGCGGCGGCGGCGGACCAGGTCCGGCTTCAGCGCGCCCGCGCCATCTCCCTGCCCGACCTGGAGGAGCGCAAGGACGAGATCGGCGACCTGGCCCGGTCGCTGGAGTCGATGACCGACACCCTGTCCACCCGGATGGACGCCATCGAACGGTTCGCCGCCGACGTGTCGCACGAGATCAAGAACCCCCTGACCTCGATCCGTTCGGCGCTGGAGACCCTGCCCCTGGTCAAGACCGACGCCCAGAGGGAGAAGCTGACCAGTCTGCTGCAACAGGACGTGCGCCGCCTGGACCGGCTGATCACCGACATCTCCAACGCCTCGCGTCTGGACGCCGAACTGTCGCGCGACCGGCCTCGCGCCATCGAACTGAACCGTTTGCTGGCCGATATCGTCGGCGTCTATGAGACCACCGCCCGGCCGGACGATATTCCCGTCCGGTTCGAGCCTCCGCCCCAGAGCCTCCGGGTCGCCGGCCGCGACGGTCCCCTGGGACAGGTGTTCCGCAACCTGATCGACAACGCCCGCTCCTTCAGCCCCGCCGGCGGCGAGGTTCGGGTCGTGCTGGAAGAGGTCGAGGGCGACCTGCCCATCCGCATCCGCGTCGAGGATCAGGGGCCCGGGATCCCGCCCGAAAACCTGGAGACCGTGTTCGAGCGCTTCTACACCTCGCGGCCCAAGGGGGCGGCCTTCGGCTCCAACTCGGGCCTGGGCCTGTCCATCGTCCGCCAGATCGTCGAGGCGCATGGCGGCCGCGTCACGGCCGACAACCGGATCGGCGCAGACGGCCAGGTGATCGGCGCCCGGTTCGAGATCGGCCTGCCGTCCGCCGCGTCGCCCGGTCGTCGCTCATGACCGACCCGTCGCCCGTTCACGCCACCACGGTCGCCGTCCGCCGGGACGGGGCCTGGACGGCGGTGATGATCCTGGGTCCGTCGGGCGCCGGCAAGAGCGATCTGGCCCTGCGGCTGATCGGGCGGGGCTGGCGACTGGTCAGCGACGACTATACCCGGGTCTGGGCGTCCGGCGGCGCGCTTCATGCGACCGCCCCGGCCGCCATCGCCGGTCGGATCGAGGCGCGCGGGGTCGGAATCGTGTCCGTCAGGACACGGCTGGTCGCCAGAGTCGTCCTGGCCGTCGCCTGTGTTCCCGAAGCGGTCGAACGGCTTCCGGAGCCGCAGACGCGGCGCTTCTGCGGGATCGACCTGCCCCTGCTGGCGCTGGACCCCCGCCCCGCCTCGGCCGTCGAGATGGTCGCAGTCGCGCTTCAGACGCTTTGAACCCGCGCATAACGGGTCTATGACACGCCCCTTGCGGTCCAAAACGGATGCGTCCGGCCTCCCTGGCGGGCGCGGGGAGGTCCGGGGACGGTTCAGGGCGGGATGCGAGTGAAGTTCTCATGATTGGCCTGGTTATCGTCACCCATGGGGGACTGGCCTCGGAGTTTCTTTCGGCGATGGAGCATGTGGTCGGGCCGCAGCGCGGCGTCGCGGCCATATGCATCGGGCCGGATGACGACATGGAGCGGCGCCGTCGCGACATCGTCGACGCCGCCGCCGCCGTGAACGACGGCGACGGGGTGATCCTGTTAACCGACATGTTCGGCGGCACCCCGTCCAACCTGGCGATATCGGTGATGGAACAGACCCACGCCGAGGTCATCGCCGGCCTGAACCTGCCCATGCTGATCAAGCTGGCCAGCGTGCGCGGGCGCGAGACCCTGGAGGCCTGCGTGGCCCACGCCCAGGACGCCGGGCGCAAATACATCTCGGTGGCGTCCTGGGTGCTCGCGGGCGAAAAATGAGCGTGAAGACGACTCTCGACATCTGCAATACGCGCGGCCTGCACGCCCGCGCCTCGGCCAAGTTCGTCAAACTGGCCTCCAGCTTCGACAGCGAGATCCATGTGACCCGCGACGGCGTCTCGGTGGACGCCCGTTCGATCATGGGCCTGCTGATGCTGGGCGCCGGCATCGGCTGCAGCATCGAAGTCTCGGCTGAGGGCGCAGACGCCGAAGAGGCGATCGAGGCCCTGACGGACCTCGTCGCGCGCAAGTTCGACGAGGATCAGTAGGGGGCTTCCGCCCCCGGATTACAGGCCCAGGGCGCGGCGGATGTCGCGCCAGTCCACATATTTGAAGTTCTGGGTGCCCACGTCGTTCACGTCGTCCTGGATGACGACCAGACCTTCGGGGAAGGGACCGACCGCGCCGCTGGCGGCGGCCAGGCCGTCCGTGCCGGTGACGCCGTCCACCACGCCGTCCACGATCTTGAACCGGCCCTTGTACTGCGGGGCGGCGCCGTCGATGCGCCAGACCGGGAAGGTCGAATCGCCCTGGCTGGACGCGATCAGATAGCGTTTGTCGCCATCCGTCAGCGTGGTCAGCCCCTCGGCGTCGGCGACCAGGACGTCCTTGGCGATGGGCTGGACCAGGGTCCGCGCCGCGCCCGACGCCGGGTCGAGGCCATAGCGCCACAGGCCGACATTCTCCTCGTTGATATAGAGGGCGTTCGTGGCCTCGTCGGCGGCGCAGCCTTCGGAAATGGTTCCGATCTCGGCGCGACGCACCTCGCGCGAGACCGGCTGACCGGCCGCATCGACGCTCAGCACGAACTGTCGCAGTTCGCCCTCATGCCCCACCAGGACCGCGTGGATCTCAGCACCGCGTCGCGCGAAACAGAAGCCGTAGGGTTCGATCACGTCGGTGGCGATGGCGCCCCAGGGGCGGACGGCGTTCTGGCCGGTCCCGGCCGGATCGAACAGATACAGCGAGATTCCCGTCTTGCCCGGCGTGCGGTCGCTGGCGCCCAGCACCAGCTGCGGCCGGCCGTCGATGTTCAATCCCTCGATCAGGTCGACATTGTTCAGCAGGCCTTCCGGCAGGAACTGCAGGATCCGGCCGTCGAAACCGTAGATGTAGAGGCCCGACTTCTTGTCCGTCCCGGCCACGAAGCCCTGAGTGGCCTGGCCCATCACCATGACCGGCGCAGCCGAGGCCCAGACGGCGGGATCGTCCGCCGCGTCCTGGCCGGCCGTGCCGACCGAGGGGGTTTCCAGCACGGCCTGGACCGGCGCGCCCGGCCCGACGAAGCCTTCGCCCTCGCCCTGGAAATCGACCTCGCGGGTCGCGCAGGCGGTCAGCATCAGGGCCGCGAGCGAGACGCCCGCTAGAATCTTGGCTGGCTTGAACGTCATGACTGGCCCCCGACAGAATCTGCTGCGTCCTGATCGGCAAGGCTCCGCGGCGCGTCAATGGACATATTGTGACGTTTGCACGACGAAATCGCATGATTTCGGCCGTTGTCGGATCATTCGCAATCTCACTGACAAGGAAACGAGCGGCAAGCGTCGCCAAAACGTCGCGATCTTTTTGCCGCCTGGGGGTAAGCGCGGCTGTATTCGTCGGGAGCAAACCCGACATTGGGGACCTCGTCATGAAATTCCATCTCCTCGCGGGCGCTTCGCTCGCGTCGCTCGCCGCTGTGACCGCCGCCCTGCCGGCCCACGCCTATGAAGCCTCCGCCCTGGCCGCCTCGGTCGCCGTCGCAGGCGAAGTCGTTCACGGCCGGGTCACCAACGCCGCCGGGGACGCGCTTCCGGGCGCCGAGGTGATCGTGCGAGCCACCGGACAACGCGCCGTGACCAACACCCAGGGCGAGTTCGATCTCGTCCTGCCGACCGGCACGGCCGTGCTGGACGTCCGCTATATCGGCCAGCCCTCGGCGACCCAGACCGTCAGCGTGGTCCAGGGCGGAACCGAAGTGTCGATCATGCTGGGCGCAGGCGAGGCCGCGACCGTCAGCGACGTCATCGTCACCGGCGTCATCACCGACGGTGTGGCGCGGTCGCTGAACCAGCAGAAGAACGCCGACGGCACGGTCAATGTCCTGTCCGCCGACGCCATCGGCCGCTATCCCGACCCCAACGTCGCCGAATCCCTGCAGCGCGTGCAAGGCATCGCCATCCAGCGCGACCAGGGCGAAGGCCGCTACATCAACGTCCGCGGCGCGCCCTCGGCCTTCACCGCCGTCTCGGTGGACGGGGTCCAGGTTCCCGCTGTCGATCCGGGCACCCGCGCCGTCGATCTGGACACCCTGCCCAGCGACATCGTCGCCAATGTCGAGGTCTCAAAGACGCTCCTGCCCAGCCAGGAAGCCGATTCCATCGCCGGCGCCGTCAACATCAAGACCCGTTCGCCCTTCGACAAGCGCCGCCTGGCCGTCAGCGGCTACGCCGGCGGCAGCTATAACGACTACGGCGGTTCCGACACCCGCGCCGCCGCCACGGCGTCCAACGTCTTCGCCAATGAGACCTTCGGCGCCCTGCTGTCGGTCAGCTATTCCGAAACCAACCGCCGCCCTGACAATGTCGAGAACGCCTGGGTCAAGGAAGAGCAGAACGGCGCCGAGATCTTCGTGCTCGAAGAGAGCCTGTTCAAGGACTACGAGACCAAGCGCACCCGCCAGGCCGTGACCGGCGCCCTCGAATGGCGCCCGACCGACGACTTCCGCGCCTATCTGCGCGGATCGTTCGCCCAGTTCGAAGACGACGAATACCGCAACACCCTGGGCCTCATCTATTCGGACGGTAAGCTGCAACCCGGGGCCACCGACACCACCGCGACCTACACCGGGGCGCGTATCACCCGCCAAATCCGTCACCGCACCCAAAAGAACGATATCACCACCCTGGTGGCCGGCGGCGAAAAGACATTCGGCAACGGCGGCGTCTGGGACGCCAGCCTGTCTTGGGCGAAGAGCGAACAGAGCTACCCGAACCGCAATGAACTGCTGTATCGCTCCAGCGCGACAACGCTGAGCTACAACACCGCGGATCACTATATGCCGAGCTATTCGGTGTTCAGCGATCCGACCGGCTTCTACCGTGACCCGACCAAGTTCACTTTCCGCGAAAACACCTTCCGCGAAAACACCACCTCGCAGGAAGACGTCGCCTTCAAGACCAACTTCGAGCTGCCCAGCCAGTTCGCCGGTCGCGACGTGACGTGGAAGTTCGGTGCCAAGTTCAACAGCCGCGAGATCAATGCGGACGAGCAGCGCTACCGCAACCGCGCCTCTTCGGCGAGCCCGGGCACGCTGGCGTCGGTGCTGAGCGACCGTGAATCGCGCAACTACGACTATGACCTCGGCTTCAAGTTCGACGCTGACCTGGCCGACGCCTATTTCGCCAGCGCGCGCGCCGCGTCTCCGATCCGCGAGCCTGACTCCATCACTGCGGACTACACGGCTCGGGAAGACATCCTCGCCGGCTACGCCCAGGCGCGGTTCGACCTTGGCGCCACCAATGTCATCGTCGGCGTCCGGGTCGAGAACACCAAGTTCGACGGCGACGCCGCCAAGGTGGTCGATGGCGCCGTCAGCCCGACCTCCGTCAGCCGCGACGACACGGAGTTCTTCCCGAACTTGACCGTGCGCCATAGCTTCTCCGACAATCTGATCGGTCGCTTCGCCCTGACGCGGTCCATCTCACGGCCGGAGTTCGATCAGATCGTTCCCCGCCGCATCGAGGAAACCGACGGGTCGAACATTTCCTACGAAATCGGCAACCCCGATCTCCAGCCGACCCTGTCGAACAACATCGACGCCGGTCTCGAATACTATTTCAACAGCCTGGGGGTCGTCTCGGCCAACGCCTTCTACAAGGACCTGACGGACTACCGCTATGTTCTGAAGTACACCGAGCCCTTCGGCGCCGACGGCGAGGCGGACTTCGAGACTCCGGTCAATGCGCCGGACGGTCACCTGGCCGGTCTTGAGCTGAACCTGCAGCAGAAGTTCGACTTCCTGCCTGGTCTTCTGTCCGGCTTCGGCGTCTTCGCCAACTACACCTGGACGGACGCCGAGATCAAAACCGATCGACTGTATGCAGGGCGCGACACCTTCTCCCTGCCCGGCCAGTCGGACAGCAACTACAATGCGGCCCTCTTCTACGAAATGGCCGGGTTCAGCGCCCGTCTGTCCTACACCAAGCGCGGCGATTATCTGGACGAGATCAACGCCGACGACGCCGATCTGGACCTCTATGTCGAGGGCCGCGAACAGCTGGACTTCACCACCAGCTATGACTTCGGCAACGGGGTCGAATTGTTCGGCGAGGCCAAGAACCTGACCGACTCGGCCGGTGTTCGCTACTATGGCTCGCGCGAGCGCACCTACGAGTACGAGAAGTTCGGCTACAACATCTTCGTCGGCGTCCGCTTCAAGCTCTAGGACCCCGAAACCTAGACGCAGAAAGGGCCGGACGGCGACGTCCGGCCCTTTTTCATGGGCGATGCGCGCCGCGCTTCCGGGCGGCTTGACGACGGGCCTCGTCATGAGGTCTGGGTATCGGAGACCACCCCCGCTCCGCTGGTTCGCCCCTTGCAGATCCTGGCGAACCTGGGCGGCGGACGCCCCAGATTGAAACGGATCGACCGAATGTTTCTCGAAGGCGAGGTCAACTGGACGCTGATCTTCGGCATCACGGCCGTCGTCGGCTACGCCCTCGCGGCCGTCGCCCTCTGGTTCGCCGTGACCCACGGCGCCCGCCACGCCAGCGCAAGCGACCAGCTCGACATCGTCCAGAAGGTGGCCGAATCCTCGGACAGACGCCTGTTCGAGACGATGAACGCCGTGCCCGTGGCCATGGTCGAGACCGACAGCACGGGCAAGTTCGTCTTCGCCAACCGCGCCGCCCATCAGCTGCTGGGCCGTCGCGACGCCGAACTGCTGGGCCTGCGCTTCCATTCCGCGACCTGGGGCATCACCTTCCCGGACGGCAAGCCGATCCCCGCCGACCTGCTGCCCAGCGCCCGGGCCCTGCGCGGCCAGACGGTGCGGGGCTTCCAGCATCTGATGATGAACGCCGCGACCCGCAAGAAGATGCTGGTTTCGGTCACGGCCATGCCGATCGAGAACGAACGGGGCCAGATCACCGGCTCCATCGCCGCCATCGTCGAGACCGACGTCCTGACCACCCCCGCCATCGAACCGGCGCCGCCCCCGCCGCCGCCCGCCGCCCGGCCCAGCCTGGCCGACCGGGTGTTCGACGCCGCCTCCGGCGCCTTGGTGGTGGTCGACGCCGACGGCCGCATCCGCCAGGCCAACCGCACCGCCCTGATCATGCTGGGGCGCGGCGAGGGGGTGACGGGTTCCGACTTCGCCGACCTGTTCCTGCCGCTGGACCGTCGCACCGAGGGCCGCCAGGCCTTGCGCGCCGCCCTGAACGCCGATGACGGCGAGGCTGCGCCGATCGAGACGGTGGACGCGGACGGCGCGGGGATCCGCTGGACCCTGACGCCCCTGGCCGACGAGGCGGATCGTCCGGACGCCGTCCTGCTGGCCGGCGCCCCCTTGGCCGACATCGCCCCGATGGAGACCGGCTCTGAAACCGCAGAACCGGCCCCTCTGTCCGATGCGCCGGAAGACGACGCCGGCCAGGACGATCCGCGCGATCCCGTCGCCGAGGCCCTTCAAACGGCGCAGGCGGACTTCGCCCGCCGCGAGAGCGAAATCCTGGCCGCCCATAATCAGGCCCTGCTGGACACGGTCGCCGAGGCCGCGCGCGCCGAACAGGCGGTTCGCGCCGAGCTGGAGGCCGAACGGCGCATGGCCAATGTCGGCCGTCTGGCCGGCGGCGTGACCCATGATTTCAACGCCCTTCTGGGAGTCATGACCTCGGCCCTGGACATGATGCTGCGCCATGCCGACGAGCCCGAGCGCATCCGCCGCCTGGGCCAGGCGGCCCTGGCCGCCGGTCAGCGCGGCGAACGCCTGACCCGCCGCCTCAGCGCCTTCTCGCAGGACGAGGACCGCACCAATCTTCAGCGGCTGGACGTCGGGATCTTCCTGGCGGGCCTGGAGACCAAGCTGCGTCTGCTGTCGGGGCCGTCGATCGACCTGATGATCGAAACCCCGGCCCAACCGGCCTTCGCCCGGATCGATCCGGCGGCCTTCGAGGCGGCGGTGCTGGCCCTGACGCGAAACGCGGTCGAGGCGTCGAACGGCGTCGGGTCGGTCGCGGTGCGGCTGGCGATGATGGCCGACGACAGCCTGAGACTGAGCGTGCGCGATTCCGGCCCCGGCATGGACGCCGACACCCTGCGCCGCGCGGCCGAGCCCTTCTTCACCACCCGGCCGGACGCGGCCGGCCTGGGCCTGTCGCAGGCCTTCGCCTTTGCGCGCCAGTCCTCGGGCGCCCTGGCGATCGACAGCACGCCGGGCGAAGGGGCGGAGGTCTCCGTCACCCTGCCCCGCGCGGAGCAGCAGGACGCGGACGCGAGCGAAAATACGGGCCAGACGGACGAACCGGCGCCTGAAATCGTCTCCTGACGGCTTCCTACCCCTGCAAAGGTCGATTCCGGCGTCCCATATGTCGCCCGGCGGTTGACCCCTGCGGGGTCGGCGCTAGTGTCCGCCCGCCTGCCCCCACGCGCCAGAAGACCAGAGGATATCATGGCCGAAGCCCCCGTTCCCTACGACGTCGTCATCATCGGCGGAGGGCCCGGCGGCTATAACGCCGCGATCCGCGCCGGCCAGCTGGGCCTGAAGGTCGCCTGCGTCGAGATGCGCGCCACCCTGGGGGGCACCTGCCTGAACGTCGGCTGCATGCCGTCCAAGGCCCTGCTCCACGCCTCGGAAATGTTCGACGCCGCCAACAGCGAGTTCGCCAAGATCGGCATCGAGGTCCAGCCCAAGCTGAACCTGGGCCAGATGCACAAGGCCAAGGACGACAGCGTCACCGCCCTGACCAAGGGGATCGAGTTCCTGTTCAAGAAGAACAAGGCCGACTGGATCAAGGGCCGCGGCAAGATCGTCGCCAAAGGCAAGGTCGAGGTGACCGCCGCCGACGGTTCGGTCCAGACGCTTGAGGCCAGGAACATCGTCATCGCCACCGGCTCGGAGCCCACCCCCCTGCCGGGCGTCGCCTTCGAGGCGGGCAAGGTGATCGATTCCACCGGCGCCCTGTCCCTTCCGGCCGTGCCGAAGAAGCTGATCGTCATCGGCGCCGGCATCATCGGCCTGGAGCTGGGTTCGGTCTGGCGCCGCCTGGGCGCCGAGGTGACGGTGGTCGAATTCCTGGACCGGATCACCCCCGGCATGGACACCGAGGTCGCCACCGCCTTCCAGCGCACCCTGACCAAACAGGGCATGGTCTTCAAACTGGGCGCCAAGGTCACGGGCGCCAAGCCGGTCAAGGACGGGGTCGAACTGACGGTCGAACCGTCGGCCGGCGGCGCCGCCGAAACCCTGAAGGGCGACGTCGTCCTGGTCGCCATCGGCCGCCGCCCCTACACCGAGGGCCTGGGTCTGGAGACCATCGGCGTCACGCCGGACAAGCGCGGCTTCATCGACCATGACCACTTCAAGGTCGCCGGCCAAGTCAACGAGGGCGGCGTCTGGGTGATCGGCGACGTGACCCACGGCCCGATGCTGGCGCACAAGGCGGAAGAAGACGCGGTCGCCGTGATCGACACCATCGCCGGCAAATACGGCCACGTCGACTACGCTCTGGTGCCCAACGTCGTCTACACCTTCCCCGAAGTGGCCTGGGTCGGCCAGACCGAGGACCAGCTGAAGGCCGCCGGCATCGCGTACAAGAAGGGCAAATTCCCCTTCACCGCCAACAGCCGCGCCAAGATCAACCACGAGACCGACGGCTTCGTGAAGGTTCTGGCCGACGCCGCCACCGACAAGGTTCTGGGCGTCCACATCATGGGTCCGCAGGCCGGCGAGATGATCCACGAGGCCGCCATCACCATGAGCTTCGGCGGCGCCTCGGAAGACATCGCCCGCACCTGCCACGCCCACCCGACCCGTTCGGAAGCCGTCCGCCAGGCGGCCATGGACGTCGAAGGCTGGATGATGCAGGCCTGATCCGCCGCGCCCCGACGGGCGTCTGACATGAAAAAGGCCCGCTCGGCAGTCGCCGAGCGGGCTTTTTTGATCTTGTCCGGCTTGGGCTTAGGCGGCCCAGACGGTCCGGGCGTCCTGAGACTGGCTGTCCACACCCGGCTCGCCGATGCGGAAGCGCGACACCAGCTCGGCCAGTTTTTCCGCCTCCTGGCTCAGCGCCTGGTTGGCGGCGGTGGTCTGTTCGACCATGGCGGCGTTCTGCTGGGTCGTCTGGTCCATCTGGTTCACGGCGACATTGATCTCGGCCAGACCCACGGCCTGTTCCTGGGCCGAGGCGGCGATTTCGCCCGCCAACTGGTTGATCTCGGCCACCTGGTTGATCAGGGCGGTCAGGGCGCCGCCGGTCTGGGACACCAGCCGGGCGCCTTCGCCGACGCTGGCGCCCGAGGCGGCGATCAGGCCCTTGATCTCGCGCGCGGCGTCGGCGGAACGCTGGGCCAGGGCGCGCACTTCCGACGCCACCACGGCGAAGCCGCGGCCGGCCTCGCCGGCCCGCGCCGCCTCGACGCCCGCGTTCAGGGCCAGAAGATTGGTCTGGAAGGCGATCTCGTCGATGACGCCGATGATCTCGCCGATCCTGCCCGAGGTCGCCTCGATCTCGCCCATGGCGGCGGTGGTGTCGGCGATGATCCGCTCGCGCGTTCCGGCCCCGCCGCGCGCCTGGGCGGTGATCTCGGCGGCGGACCGGGCGCCCTCGGCCGTCTTGCGGACAGTGACGGTGATCTGATCCAGGGCGGCGGCGGTCTGTTCCAGGGCGGCGGCCTGGCGTTCGGTGCGGCGCGACAGGTCGTCGGTGGCCGTGGACACCTCGGCGGTTCCGGCGCGCATCGCCCCGACCAGATCGACGATATCGGCCATGGTGGCGGCCAGGGTGTCGGCGGCGGTGTTGTAATCGTCCTTCAGCTTGCGGCTGCGCTCGGCGAAGCTGGCGGTGATGCGGTGGTTCAGGTCGCCGCGCGCCAGGGCCGCCAGACCCTGGCCCAGGGCCCCGACCACGACGGCGTCTTCCTCGGCCAGGCGTTCGCGCTCGGCCTCGCTGGCGGCGTGGGTGGCGCGGGCGGTTTCGCGCATCGCCTCGGCCTCGGTCTCGGTCGCCTTCTGACGCACGGCGGCGTCGCGGAAGGCGATGACGGCGCGCGCGATCTGACCGATGTCGTCGCCGCGCGAGACCCAGGGGGCGTCGAAATCGGTGCGGCCCTGACGCAGGGCCTCCATCCGCTCGCACAGGGCCTGCAGCGGCGAGAACATGCGGCGCGAGGCGACCAGACAGCCGCCCACCACCAGCAAGGTGACGACGACGCCGCAGATCAGCAGGCCGGCCATCATATGGTTCACCGAGGCCATGAAGTCGGCCTTGGGAATGCCGACATACAGCACGCCGATGGTCTGGCCGGCGGCGTTCTTGATCGGGTCGTAGGCGACGAAATAGGGCTTGCCCAGGATGTCGGCCTGACCACGATAGGGTTTGCCGGACTTCAGCACCGCGTCATAGACGGGGCCGGGCTTGAGTTTGGTGCCGACAGCGCGCGAACCGTCGTCCTTGACCACATTGGTCGTGACCCGCAGGTCGTCCATGAAGACCGTCGCCGTGCCCCCCACCAGGGCCTTGATCCGATCGACCGGTTCGACGAAGTCGTTCATCGGCGTGGAGCCGACATACAGTCGGCCGTCCCGCGCCGAAAACCCGTCGCCGTAGTCGGCCAGCACGTCCCAGGCGACGCGCATATTGGCCTCCTGGCGTTCGGCGGCGCTGGCCTCTGCATCCCGGGTCAGCAGCACCACGGCCACCGCCAGCAGGATCGCGGTCAGGGCGGCCAGGGCGCCGATCACCATGAGGGCGATCTTGGCCGAAAGGGAAAGCGCGCTGGGTTTCATCGCCGTATCCAGTGGAGGCTTCGGGTCTTCAGTCAAGCATCCCTGACATGAGCAAGGTTAAGAACCTTCCCCGACGGCAATACTCTATCTCATCTCGATGTGAGCATTCCCTTGAGCCTGTAGAGGGCCTCCAGCGCCTCGCGCGGGGTCAGGGCGTCGGGGTCCACGGCCCCGAGCGCCGTCTCGACCGGCGAGGGCGCAAGGACCGGCGCCGGTTCCGCCAGGGCGAACAGCGGCAGGTCGTCCAGACGGGCGGTCGCCGCCTTCTCCCCTTCCAGCCGTTCGAGCACGGATCTCGCGCGGGCGACCACGGCGCCCGGCACGCCCGCCAGTTTGGCCACCTGCACCCCATAGGACCGGTCCGCCGCCCCCGGCGCCGCCTCGTGCAGGAAGACGAGATCGCCGTTCCACTCCTTGGCCACCATGGACAGGTTGCAGACATGGTCCAGCCGCGTCTCCAGCTGGGCCAGCTCGTGATAGTGGGTGGCGAACAGGGTGCGCGCCCTATTGGTCTCGTGCAGGGCCTCCGCCGTGGCCCAGGCGATGGCCAGGCCGTCATAGGTCGCCGTGCCGCGCCCGATCTCGTCCAGAACGACAAAGCTGCGCGGCGTGGCCTGGGTCAGGATGGCGGCGGTCTCGACCATCTCCATCATGAAGGTGGACCGCCCCCGCGCCAGGTCGTCGCCCGCCCCGACCCGGCTGAACAGCCGGTCCACCACGCCCAGACGCATCGACAGCGCCGGCACGAAGGCCCCGGCCTGGGCCAGGATCACCAGCAGGGCGTTCTGGCGCAGGAAGGTGGATTTACCGGCCATGTTCGGCCCGGTGACGATGGCCAGACGGGCGCAATCCGCCCCGGAGCCGTCCAGCCGCGCATTGTTGGGCGTATAGGGATCGCCGGCCGCCTTGACCGCCGCCTCGACCACCGGATGCCGCCCGGCCTCGACGGAGAAGGCCAGGCTGTCGTCCACTACCGGCCGGGTCGCCCCGACCTCCTGCGCCCATTCCGCTAGGGCCGCGTGGGCGTCCAGTTCGGCCAGGGCCTCGGCGACCGCCTGCAGCGGTTGGGCCAGACGGGCGACCTCGCGCCGCCAGGTCTCGAAGGTCTCGGCCTCGATGGCCAGGGCGCGGTGGCCGGCCTGGCTGATCTTGGCGTCCAGCTCCGACAGTTCGACCGTGGTGAACCGCACCTGGCTGGCCAGGGTCTGGCGATGGATGAAGGGGCTGTCCGGCCCGGCCCGCAGCAGGCCTTCCGCCGCCTTGGCCGAGGTCTCGAGGAAATAGCCCAGGACGGCGTTGTGCTTGACCTTGAAGGCCACGCCCGACTCCGCCACGGCCCGCGCCTCCAGATCGGCGACCACCCGGCGGCTGTCGTCGCGCAGGGTGCGGGCCGCGTCCAGTTCGGGACGATAATCGGGGCGCACGAAACCGCCGTCGCGCGCCAGGTGGGACGGCTCGTCCACCAGGCCGTCGATCAGATCAGCCTTCAGCCGCGACACCTCGGGCGACAGGCTGAGACGATCCAAGGCCAGGGCGATGCGGCGCGGCTGACCGGTGATCGGATCCACCTGGCCGATGAACAGGCCGGCCACCCCCTCCGCTATGGTCAGGCCGACACGCACCGCCGCCAGATCGCGCGGACCGCCGCGTCCCAAGGCCAGCCGTCCGACCGCGCGGGCGATGTCCGAGGAGGCCTTCAGCCCCTCGCGCAGGTTGCGGCGCAGATCGCGCCGCTCCAGCAGCCATTCGACCGCGTCGAGCTGTTCGTTGATCGCCAGCGGATCGCGCAACGGCCGGGCGATCCGCTCCGCCAGGGCCCGGGCCCCGCCCGAGGTGACGGTGCGGTCGATACAGGCCAGCAGCGAGCCTTCGCGTTCGCCCCTCTGGGTCCGGTCGATCTCCAGACTGGTCCGCGTCGCGGGGTCGATGGCCAGAAAACCGCTCTCGCCCAGCCGACGCGGCGGCGCCAGGGCCGGGACCTTGCCGGCCTGGGTCGTCTCCAGATAGGCGGCGATCAGGCCCAGGGCCGAAATTTCCGCCTCCTCGAAGGCGCCGAATCCGTCCAGGGCCGCGACGCCATACAGCCGCTCGACCCGCGCCTGGGCCGCCTGGGGCTCGGCGATGGCGCTGGCCAGGGCCTGAACCACGCCGCCGGACCCGTCCAGGGCGTCCCGCGTCGCCGGGTCCGAATAGATCCGGTCCGTGACCAGAACCTCAGACGGCCGGAACGCCGCCAGGGCCGCGCCCAGGTCCTCCAGCGCACAGGCGACGCTGTCCACAGCGCCGGACGACAGCTCCACCACCGCCACCGCCGCCCGCCCCTTGCGCACCGCCACGGCCGCCAGACGATTGGCGCCCCGCGCATCCAGCAGACTGTCCTCGGTCAGGGTGCCCGGCGTCACCACCCGCACCACGCCGCGATGGACCACGGCCTTGCCGCCGCGCTTCTTGGCCTCGGCGGGATCTTCCAGCTGTTCGCAGATGGCGACCTTGTGGCCCAGGCGGATCAGCCGGGCCAGATAGCCTTCCATCGCATGGACCGGCACACCGGCCATGGGGATGTCCTCGCCCTGGTGCTTGCCCCGCTTGGTCAGGGTGATGCCCAGGGCGGCGGCCGCCACCTCGGCGTCCTTGAAGAACAGTTCGTAGAAATCCCCCATGCGGAAGAAGAGTATGGCGTCCGGCTGTCCGGCCTTGGCCGTCAGATACTGCGCCATGAAGGGCGTCGCCCCTTCCAGCGAGGCGGCGACTTCAGGCGAATGTTCGGGGGAGGGAAAAGCGGGCGCGTTCATGTGCCGTCAGGGTGACGGATCGCGACCGACCGCTCAAGCCCGTTAACGGCTCTTGCACAGGCTTGTCACCCCTGCGATAGGCCGTGTCAGGCGGTTAAGGGAACACGGTGAGACACCGTGGCTGTGCCCGCAACTGTAGGCGGCGAGAGCGTCGTCCGTCCGGGGTCTCGACCCCGGCGCCACTGGGTGACTGGGAAGGCGAGGACGGCGGTTTATGACCCGCAAGCCAGGAGACCTGGCCGCCTGACGTCGCTCGTCCGCTGTCCGGGACCAGACAGAGGCGCGGGGACTTCTCGTCGTAGCGACCCGATCTTGCGCCGTCCGGACCTTTCAGGCCCGGCGGATCGGCTCGCTCATACCGGTTCCTCGCGCGCACTCGCGGAGCCGACATCGGGGATTCTCGCTCAATGAAGCGCTCCATTCTTCTCTCCACGGCGGCCCTGTCCGCCGCCTTCGCCGCGCCCGCCTTCGCCTTTGACGAGGCGACCCAGCTGGACGACGTCGTCATCACCGCCACCCGTATCTCGGCGATTGTCGCCGACACGCCCGGCGCCCGCGTCATCGACGCCAAGACGATCGAACAGCGCGGCGCCGTCTTCGCCGCCGACATCCTGTCCGACGTGCCGGGCCTGTCGGTGACGCGCACGGGCGCCTTCGGCGGCCTCGCTCAGGTTCGGATGCGCGGCGCCACGCCCGGCAAGACCCTGGTCCTGGTCGACGGCGCGCCTGTCAACGACGCGGCTGAGCCAAACGGCGCCTATGATTTCTCTGGCTTCGAACTGGGCGACATCGACCGGATCGAAGTCCTGTCCGGTCCCCAGTCGTCGCTGTGGGGGTCCGACGCCATCGGCGGGGTGATCTCCTTCACCACCAAGGAGATCGACGGTCTGCGCGCCGAAGCCGAGGCCGGCAGCTATGACACGGTGCGCGGGCGTCTGGCCGCCGGCGTCGCCAATGAGACCTATGCCGTCAGCGCCTATGTATCGCATTTCGACACCGATGGAATCTCCGCCGCCGACGAAGCCAACGGCAATCCCGAGGCTGACGGCTTCACCACCACCACCGCAGGCGTGAAGGGACGTTACGCCGTCTCCGACAACGTCAAGTTCGACGGATCGGCCCGCTGGTCCAAGAGCGATGCCGATATGGATAACGGTTTCCCGGTCTCCGACAATGACGACACGTCAGAATCCGAACAATGGTCGGGCTTTGCTCGCGCGAGCGTCGAAGGCTTCGGGCTAGACCACCAGTTCAGCGTCTCGACCTCGGACATCGAGCGCCAGACCTTCAGCGCCTTCCCCTCGACCTTCAAAGCCGACCGTCAGGCCTATCGTTGGCAGGCGAATGGCGAGGCCGGCGCAGCCACCTACGCCTTCGGCGCCGAACGCGAGGAAAGCGAAGGCAGTATCTCGACAGGTGACAAGGTCAGCCTGGGCACGAGCTCGGTGTTCGGCACGGCCCGTTATGAAGTCAGCGACGCCCTCAGCATCACCAGCGGCCTGCGGTTCGACGATACGGACGACTTCGGCTCCAAGACCACCGGCCGGATCTCCGCCGCCTATGAATTGACCGGCGGTTTCATCCTGTCGGGCGCCTATGGCACGGGCTTCAAGGCCCCGTCAGTCAGCCAGGCGGTTTGCGACTTCTGCTTCTCGTCGACTCCCTATCCGACCCTGAAGCCGGAAACGGCCGACAGCATCGAAGTGGCACTGGGTTGGGCCTCGGCCGACGGTCGTTTCGACGGCCGCGCCACCCTGTATCGCCTGAATGTCGAGGATCAGATCATTTACTTCTTCAATGAAGATACTTTCGATATCTACTACGACAACGTCGATCGGACCCGCTCCGACGGCGTCGAACTAGAAGGCCGCGCCCTGCTGGGGGCCGGCTTCGATCTGACCCTGGCCTATGCCTGGACCGACGCCGAAGACCGCTCGACCGGCGCGCGCCTGCTGCGCGTGCCTGAACATGCGGGATCGGCCACCCTGGGCTGGACGGGTGATCGGATTTCGGGCGCCCTGACCGTCCGCGCCGAGGGCGACCAGGATGATTCCGGCGGGGTGCGCGACAGCTTCGTCACCGCCAACCTGAACACGGCCTATCAGCTGACCGATCAGGTCGCCCTGACGGCCCGGATCGAGAACCTGGCCGACGAGCGGTATCAGCAGGTGCTGGGCTACGGCGAGCCCGGCCGGTCGGCCTATGTCGGGGTCAGGCTGCGCTACTGATCCGCGCGCGGGCGTCGGCGGTGAAGGCCGCCGGCGCCTCGAGCGCCAGCTCCGGCCAGCTCAGATCGGGGCCGGGCGCGTGGGCGGCGGCCAGGATGGCGCGCAGTTCGGCCGCCGAGGCCACGCTGGCGACCACCCGGTCCACCGCCTTCAGCGAAAACGCATAGGCCAGGGCCGCCTGCATCGGATCGCAGCGCCGTTCGGCCAGACGCCGGCGCGTCCGCGACAGGGCCTGGGCGTAGTTGGCCAGATGGGGCGGCAATTCATCGCCGACCGCGAACAGAAGCCCGCCGGCGAAGACCGAGGCCAGGTGCACCTCGGCGCCGCCGGCCTTGATCTCGTCCAGCACGCCCTCGGCGGCGGCCCGCTGGTCCAGCAGATTGCAGGAAATCTGAACCACGTCGGCCTCCAGCCGGCGCGCCAGCAGGGCCGGGCCGTCCTCGACCGTGGCGCAGAAGCCGATGCTGCGGAACAGGCCGCGGGTCTTCAGGGATTGCAGCCGGTCCCACAGGGCGCGGCCCTCGGCCCCGGCCAGGTCGGCGGCGTTATTGACCAGCAGGGCCTCGCCGCGCGGCAGGCCCATGCGTTCCAGCGACCGGCGCGCCCGCGCCTCGACCCGATCCAGGCCTTCGCTCAGGGCCACGGTTTGAACCGTCACGCGGAAGGGCGAGGGGAAGGGCCAGGCCTGGCCCAGCAGCCGTTCGCCGTCGCCGCCCGGTTTGGTCGCGATCATCTTGACACCGGCGTCCGCGCCCGTCTGCAACAGGAAGCGCATGGCGTCCTCGCGCGCGCCCGACGGCGCGGCCATGAACGGATTCAGGGCGCGTCCCGGCTCTGTCACCACGGCGAGAGCCAGGCGATCTATGGGCGAAGGCGCCGAAGGGGTGGCGGGGGAATGCGTCACATTCCCATCTTGCACCTCCAAAGCTTAAAGGAGGTTGAGCGAGACGTTACGCGAGTCTTACCTGGAGATCGTCGGTATGGCGGATCAGGCGTCGGCGTCGGGCTGCCGATCCGGGTGCGCCGCCCCGAAGGCGGAGTGGTCCAGCGCCCGCGCCTCCACCGCCAGAAGCCCCGGCCAGGCCTCGAGCGCCATGTTGAACCGCCGCGCGGAATAGAGCTGCGGCATCAGATAGCAGTCGACCAGGCCCGGCCGGTCGCCGAAACTCCACCCCTGGCCGTGGCGGCCCACCAGGATCTCCAGGGCGTCGAAACCCGGCGCGATCCAGCGCGCGGCCCAGGCGTCCACGGCGGCCTGGTCCGCCGCGAAATCCTCGCGCAACGACCTGAGGACGCGCAGATTATTCAGCGGATGAATATCGCAGCCGATCAGGGCGGCCATGGCCCGGACACGGGCCCGGTCGGCCGATCCCTTCGGCAACAGGGCCGGCTCGGGATGAACCTCTTCCAGCCATTCCAGAATGGCCGGGCTCTGGGTGACGACCTGATCCCCGTCCTGCAGGGCCGGCACCATGCCCTGGGGGTTCAGGGCCAGATAATCGGCCGCCTTCTGCTCGCCCTTGCGCAGGTCATGCGCCGCCGTCTCATAGGCCAGGCCCTTGAGGCACAGGGCGATGCGGACCCGGTAGCTGGCGCCCGAGCGCCAATAGCCGTGCAGGATCATCAGACGATCTTGAAGCTCAGGGGCGCCAGGCCGTCGATGGTCACGACCACCGCGTCGCCGCGCGCCAGGGGTCCGACGCCCGACGGGGTGCCGGTGAAGATCAGGTCGCCCGCCTGGAGCGACCACAGTTTCCCGGCTGCCTCGACGATCTGATCGGGGTTCAGGATCATGTCGTCCAGGGTGCTGGACTGTTTCGTCTCGCCGTTGACGCTCAGGGCGATCACGCCCGCGGGGGCCGGAAGCGGTCCCAGGGTCAGGGCGCCGCAGGGGGCCGACTGGTCGAACCCCTTGGCTGCATCCCACGGCCGCCCGGCCTTCTTCGCCTCTGCCTGAAGATCGCGACGGGTCAGGTCGCAGCCGACCGCCCAGCCCACGATCCGCCCGCCCTCGCCGATGGCCGCCACCAGTTCGGCCTCGAAATGCAGATTGTCCGTCGCCGACGGATAGGCCGGGTCGGCCCCGTCCGACACCAGGGCGTCGCCGGGCTTGGAAAAGAAGAAGGGGGACTGCTTGTCCGGGTCCGACCCCATTTCGCGCGCATGGGCGGCGTAGTTCTGGCCGACGCACAGGATGCGGCGAACCGGGAAGCGCCGGGCGTCGCCGGTGATCGGCAGGGTCGGCAGGGGGCGGGGGGCGAACAGCAGGTCGGTCATTTCCCCAATCTAGAACGGCGAAACGCGCTTGACGAGGCCGGGGATCACGGGTGGGCGAAGGGAACCTCGCGCCGGGTGTAGCGTTCCGAAACGGGGTCCCCTATTCTATTGCCAAGCTTGAAACCGGAGCGCGCACCATGGCCACCACCAAGGCTAGAGAAGACATCAAGGCCGACCTGAAGACCCTCAAGGAGGATCTGAAGATCGGCGCCCGCGAAGAAACCCAGCGTCTGCGCGAAAAGGCCGAGGAGGCCGAGGCCAAGCTGCGGGCCAAGAGCGAGGAAGTGCGCGACCAGGCGCGCGGCTATTACGACACCGCCCGGGTGCGCGGCCGCGAATATTACGACGACGCCGCCGAACGCCTGGACGAGGCCCAGCGCTATATCGTCGAGCGGGTGCAGGAACGTCCGGTCCAATCGACCGCCATCGCCCTCGGCGTCGGCGTGGTGCTCGGCCTGCTTCTGGCCGGCCGTCGCCGCTGATGTTCAAGGGCATCGTCAAACGCATCGTGGCGACCAGCGTGGCCGCCGCGAGCGTCTTTCTGGCCGTGGTGTTTCTCGGCGTCGCCATCTTCCACGCCATCAGCCTGGTCACGACGCCCCTGGGCGCCTCGGCCATCACCTTCGCCCTGTTCGCCCTGGTCGCCCTGGTCGTCGCACTCGTCTTCCTGAAGGGCGAAAGTCACGACGAGGAGGACGAGGAGGATGCGCCGGACGGTCTGATCGGCAAGCTGATCCACATCGTTCGCGAACGCCCGATCATCGGCGCGGTCGGCGGACTGGGCGCGGCCTTCCTGTTGCTGCGCAATCCGGCCCTGGCCGCGATCGTCGCCAGCATGGTGGCCGAGCGAAAGATGGATCAGGGCGGCTACGCCAAAAGGCGCCGTCGGCGCTGAGGATTCTGCGAAGGCCACGGAACGCCCTGCGTCCGGGACCGTTGATCTTCCGACGGGACGAACGGCTGCAAGGCCGCCGTCGGAAACATCAACGCAGGAGAGCTAAACCCATGATTCGCTGGGCAATTATCTTCCTGGTCGTGGCCTTGATCGCAGCCGTTCTCGGCTTCGGCGGCATCGCGAACTTCTCGTTCGAGATCGCCAAATTCATCGCCGTGATCGCCATCATCCTGTTCGTCATCGCCCTCGTGGCCGGCGGACTTCGCGGACGCGGCGCCCCTCGATTATAGGGCTGCCGCTCCGGCGAAATGCAGAAGGGCCGGAACGCGAGTTCCGGCCCCTTTTCTATTTGCGGCGTCACCCGGGAATAGAGACGCGACGGCTCAGACCGCCGCCTTCTCCAGCTCGCCCGGCCTGTTCGGGCTGGGCGCGGTCGCGGCCTTGCGGGTGTCCTGACGACGCGGCAGCCGCCAGACCTGATGCGGGCTGTAGCCCCGCCCGTCCCAGGCCAGGGCCGTGACCGTAATGGTCCTGGCGTCCCAGTCCACCTGATTGAAGCCCGGCGGCGAGCCCCGCTCGCGGTGCGACAGGGTCCCGCACCCGACGGCGTAGGAGCAGCGGTCCGCCAGATCGATGGGCAGGGCGAAAGGCACATGGACATGGCCCGTCATGATCAGATCCACCCCGGCCTCGGCGAAGATCAGGGCCGCCTCGTCGCCGCGCTTGACGTCGCCGGTCATCGGCGTGCCGATCATCTCGACCAGGGGATGATGACAGGCCAGGATGCGCAACGCCCCGATCGGCGCCTGACGCAGGGCCTCGGCCGCACGCCGGGTCTGGTCCAGATCGATGACCCCCTTGGACCAGTTGGGCCGCGCCTGCCAGCCGCGCGCCGTGACGACGCCCCGCACCATCACCGTGTCGTTGCAGAACTGACCGTCATGGGCGGGGAAACCCGTCGCCGTCTCGAAGGCGCGCCATGGATGGAACAGGCGGGCGACCGGGCTCCAGTAGGGGACGTCGTGATTGCCGACGATGACGAAGCGCGGCTCCGGCATGGCCCGCATCCATTCCCCCGCCGCCCGGAATTCGACCGGATAGCCCTTCTGGGTGATGTCGCCGGTGATCAGAACCAGATCATTGGGCGTGGCGTGGGCGTATTCCAGCGCCGCCGCCACCGCCCCCTTGTGCTCGCATCCGAAATGAACGTCCGAAAACTGGAGAACACGCCCCATCAGAGACTGTCCTCGGCCGCAGGGGGCCGGGGCGCAAGGGCGCGGAACGCCTTGGGAATGAATCGCACGGTGGCCTCGGATTTCAACAGGACGGGCTCTCCGTCTATCACGGCGGGAATCTTGGAGCGCGCCCGGACGTCGATCCGCTTGGCCGGGCGGGTCGAGACGGCGGGATCGTGGCGCCAGTCGCTGAACAGGGCGTTGGCGGCCAGGCGGAAGGCCTGGCTGGCGTCGGACGGGTCCATCGCCGCGGCTTCCAGCCCGTCCGGCTCTTCCATGGCCTTGGAGATCATCGGGCTGATCAGCACCAGAGCCTCGGCCCGACGCCGGGGGCCGCCGTCCAGACTGAACCTCAACCGACCGGTGAAGGCCCGCTTCAACGCCCGCCGCGCATAGGCCCAGGCCAGTCTCACCTTGCCGGTCCGCATCGCCTCGCGCGCCGGCGCCCACAGGGCCGGCGAGCCCAGGATGGCGGCGCAGTAGAAATATTCCCCCGACACCTCGCCGCCGGACACCGATTGGGGCTCGCCCTCCTCCAGGGCGCGGCGCAGGGCCAGCTTCCAGTCGGCCGTGCCGTACAGGGCCCTGGGCAGCATGTTCATCGTGCCGCCCGGCAGGGGGGCGATCATCGGACCATTCGGCCTGGCCTTCGCCGCCACCGACCGCGCCGTGCCGTCGCCGGCCAGGACGAAGATCACGTCCGGCGCGGCGGCGAAGGCGTCGGCGATGGCCTGATCGAAATTGCCGGCTTCCAGCACCACGACCTGGGTTTGCAGGTCATAGTCCGCCAGGATCGCCTCGGCCTCCGCCGCGGCGCGCGGCCCCACGCTGCCGGACAAGGGATTGACCAGCATCACCGCCCGGCCCAGCGACGCATGGGGCGTGAGACGACGCGCGGCCTCGTCGCGCGGCTCGCCGGCGTCGGCGTCGGGTTCTGAACTCAGGGTGTCGGTCATGGCCGCCGAACGTTCAGGCGGCCCGCCTGTTCCCGACAAGCGTGACTATTGCTTCAGTTCGTCGCGGGCGGTCGAGGCGCCGGCCTTCAGGGCGTCGCCGGTTCTTTCGGTCGCCTGACCCGCCTTGTCGGCCGCGACCTCTGCGGCTTCCGGGGCGCGTCCCGCCAGTCTCTGCGCCCCGGTCCAGCCGGTCATGATCCAGCCGTCCATCATCCGGCCCGCCGCCTGGACCGATCCTTCCTTGATGGACAAGACCAGGGTCAGGGCGCCGATCAGGGCCAGCAGGGTCACAAGCAGATTGACCAGCGGCGCGGCCGAGGCCTTGCGCTTCTTGCTGCGCGCCCAGATCGGGCCTTCAGCGCCGGCCGTGGCGCGCGTCACATCAGAAAACCGCATCATTTCCCCCCAAGGACTGCGCAGGCTGACCCACGCCGGTTAAGCATAGTCGTTTCGACAGAACGACGATAGACAGGGGAACCGGAGCCGTACTCCAGCGTTATCGCCTTCGGGGCGAACCCAGGATAGAGGATTTCATCATGAACAAGGCCATCATCGCGATCGCCGGCGCCGGTCTTTTGGCTTCGGCCTGCGCGAGCGACCCTTACGGCAACTCGAACCAGACCGTGCGCCAGGGCGCCATCGGCGCCGGCCTCGGCGCTGTCGCCGGCGCCGTCATCGGCAACAATGTCGGCGGCGGCAACGCAGCCACCGGCGCCCTGATCGGCGGCGCCCTGGGCGGCGCAGCCGGCGCGATCCGCGGTTCGAGCCAGGACCGCAACAACCAGCAGCGCTACCGCGACAGCCAAGGCCGCACCTACTACTGCTACGACAACCGCCAGGACGAGTGCTACTGGGATAACGGCCAACGCCGTTATTGAGCCGTGACTTCGAACCGGGCCCTGGTCCGGTTCGAGACCGGTTTGAGTTTCGGGAAGGGCGGTTCGTCGTGGACGGGCCGCCTTTTTCGTGCGCAGGACGATGGTGTGACACAGGGGATAGTCATGAAAACGATAACAATTCTGGCTCTGGCTGGCGGGCTGCTGGCGGTGGGGGCCTGTGCGACGCCGATGCGGCGGGATCAGATCGTGACCAGCGGTTCCCTGTGCATGCCGGTGCGGTTCGACATCTATTTCCGCGAGAACGAGGCGCGGCTGACCGATGCGGCCGACCAGGCCATCGATGCGGCGGCGGGCGTGCTGCGGACCTGCGACGTGCGCAGCATCCAGGTGCTGGGTCTGGCGGACGCGACCGGAGCGAGCGAGGCCAATCTGAGCCTGTCGCAACGCCGCGCGCGGACCGTGGCCCAGGCCCTGAACGCGGCGGGCCTGCCGTCGCCGGTGTTCGACGTGGGCGCCGCAGGGGACGCGGGCGCGACCACGGCGGGCGGGGCGGCCGAACCCCTGCGCCGCCGCACCGAAGTGGTCGTGGACGCCCACCCGCGCCGCTGAAACTCGGCTGATCGGACACGCTGACAGAGCGGGTCGCAGGGCCTAGAAGCAGGTCATGCGCCCGACCGCCTTCCTGTACGCCCTGCTGTTTTGCCTCGGCCTGTCCGTCCTGCCGGGCGTTCCGTCCGTCGCCGAAGCCCAGCCGGTCAGCCGTCCGGCCGAGGCGGCGGCGGCCGTGCCGCCCGGTCCGCGACGGGCCGACAATATCGAGGCGGAACTGGTTCCCCTGTCGCGCTGGGCCGCGCCGGGGTCGACCGTCGTGGTGGCGGTGCATCAGACCATCGCGCCCGGCTGGCACACCTATTGGCGCAATCCCGGCGATTCCGGAGGGCCGACCACCCTGGACTGGCGTCTGCCGGCCGGGGTCAAGGCCGGCGAGATCGTCTGGCCCTTGCCCACGCGCCAGCGGCTGATGAGCCTGGTCAACTACGGCTATTCCGGCGAGGTCTATCTGCCCGTCCCGATCGAGGTTCCGGCCTCGGCCCGGCCGGGAACCACCCTGCCCCTGACCGTCGACGCCCTGTTCCTGGTGTGCAGCGACCAGATGTGCGTGCCGGTGCAGATGAGTCTGCGTCTGGACCTGCCGATCCGCGAAGGGGCCCCGCCGCTGGATCCCGACCACGGCGCCGCCATCCAGGCCGTGCTGGAGGCCGCGCCGCGACCGGCGGGTCTGGACGCCCGCGCCACCCTGCAGAACGGCGTCCTGACCCTGTCGGCGACGGGCGGCCCCCTGGCGGACCTGACGGCCGGCGCGGGCCTGAGCCGGGCCTATTTCTATCCGTTCGAGGGCGGGATCATCGACCACGCCGCCCCCCAGTCGGGCCAGAGCGGCCCGAACGGGCTGAGCCTGACCCTGACCCCCGGCGGCGACCTGACGGCCAAGGGTCTGAACGGTCCGATCTCGGGCGTCCTGGCCACCGACGTCGGCGCCTGGGAGATCACGGCCCAGCCCGGCGCGGTCCTGGCCGGAACCACCGGCGGCAAGGCCCTGTCCGGCGAGGTCGAGACCCCCAGCGCCGGAACCCGGCTCAACCTGGGCCTGATCCTGCAATCGGCCCTGTTCGCCCTGATCGGCGGCCTGATCCTGAACCTGATGCCCTGCGTCTTTCCCATTCTGGCCATGAAGGCCGCCGCCCTGGCCGCCTCGGCCCATCAGCCGCGCGAGGCGCGGCGCGACGGCCTGTTGTTCCTGGCCGGGGTTCTGGCGACCTTCCTGGTCCTGGCCGGCGTCCTGCTGGCCCTGCGCGCCGGGGGCGAGGCCGTCGGCTGGGGCTTCCAGCTTCAGTCGCCGACGGTGATCGCAGGCCTGGCCCTGCTGATGCTGGCGGTGGGGCTGAACCTGTCGGGCGTCTTCCATGTCGGCGCCGGACTTCAGGACGCGGGCGCCGGTCCCCTGTCGCGCCTGCCGGGCGGCGCGGGCGCCTTCTTCACCGGGGTTCTGGCCGTGGTCGTCGCCGCCCCCTGCACCGCCCCCTTCATGGCCGCGGCCCTGGGCGCGGCCCTGCTCATGCCCTGGCCGGCGGCGTTTCTGATCTTCCTGATGCTGGGCCTGGGCCTGGGCCTGCCCTATCTGGCCGTCAGCCTGTCGCCCGGCCTGCTGCGGCGCCTGCCCCGGCCCGGCCCATGGATGGATCGGCTGAAGGGCCTGCTGGCCTTCCCCATGTACGGCGCGGCCCTGTGGCTGGTCTGGGTCTTCTCGCGTCAGACCGGCGCGGAGGGACTGGCCCTGCTGATGGCGGCCGCCCTGACCACCGCCTTCGCCCTGTGGCTGTTCGGCCTGACCCAGGCCCAGCGCGTCCTGGGCCGATCCGCCCGCCTGTCCGGCGGATCCAGCCTGATCGCGCTCGGGGCCGCCCTGGTCCTGGCCGTGATCGCCGGTCACGCGCCGGTTCTGGGGGCGGCCTCGGTCGCCCAGTCCGGTCCCCTGGCCTCCGCGCCCTGGTCCGCCGAATCCGTCCGCGCCGCCCAGGCCGAAGGCCGTCCGGTCCTGGTCAATTTCACGGCTGACTGGTGCGTGACCTGCAAGATCAACGAGCGCGCCGCCCTGTCCTCGCCCCGCGTCGCCGAGGCCCTGAAGGCGACGAACGCCGTCTATCTGGTCGGCGACTGGACCCGCCGTGACGACGCCATCACCCGCGAACTGGAGCGTCACGGCCGCTCGGGCGTGCCCCTGTATCTGCTCTATCCGGCGAACGGCGGCGAGCCCCGCATCCTGCCGCAACTGTTGACCGAAGGCGTGGTCATCGAGGCTCTGAAGGGGGCGTGACGGCCTTCGCCGGGTGACGAGGAAGCCTAGACCTCCGGCTGCGGCGGGGCGGTGATGACCTCGACATTGTCGTTCAGCAGATAGGACAGTTCCGACAGGGCGACGGCGCGGTCGGCGGGCGTGGCCGCCGCCTGAACCGCCTGGACCTTTTTTGGCATGTCCTCGGAAATGCCGCGCAGGATGCATTTCAGATCGCCGTCCGTGCCGCGTTCCTTCAGGATCAGGTGGCCCTGCATGTCGAGCGCGGCCAGCTGTTCGGCCTGGGCCTTGAAGCCGGTGAAGGCCTGGCTGGTGAAGAAGTCCGCCTGATCCGCCGCCTTGGCCGCCGCCCAGCCGTCGACCAGAGCCTTCAGCGCGCCGGACCGGGCGACGATGTCGGCGAACAGGGGCTCGGTCGCCACCGACACCGGCGCCCCGACCGCCGCAGGGGGCTGTTCGGCCGCCAGGGCCACGGCGGGATTGGACAGGGCCAGGGCGATCGTGAGAGCAAGGCCGCAGGACATGAGGGTGACTTCCTGTTTCAGCGTCGGCTAGGACGTTGAACCGACATACGCCCGACCCGTAAACGAGTGTTTACCTTCTTCTCTCTCCCAGAGGACGACCGATGACCCGTGACGACGCCTGGACGACCTTCGACCGCACGGCCGCCGAGGCCGGCGCGACCCGTATCGACCAGCAGTTCGCCGCCGATCCCGACCGGCTGGCGCGGATGTCGGTCGAGGCGGCGGGGCTTTATCTGGACCTGTCGAAACAGAGCTGGACCAAGGCCGGCTTCGAGGCCTGTCTGGATCTGGCCCGCGCCAGCGACGTCGAGGGCCGTCGCGCCGCCCTGTTCGCCGGCGAGGCCGTCAATCTGACCGAGGGCCGGGCCGTGCTGCACCCGGCCCTGCGCGCCCCGGCCGGCGCCGACTTCAAGGCCCTGGGCGAGCCGGTCTCGGCCGAGGTGGACGCCGTGCGCGCCGACATGAAGACCTATGCCGACGCCGTGCGCTCGGGCGCCGAGGCGGGAGCCACAGGGCGCAAGTTCGAGGCCATCGTCCATGTCGGCATCGGCGGGTCAGACCTGGGACCGCGCGTGGTCTGGGACGCCCTGCGCCCGCTGGACCCCGCCATCGACCTGCGCTTCGTCGCCAATATCGATCCGCGCGACATGGCCGAGGCCCTGACCGGCCTGGACCCCGAAACCACCCTGGTCGTGGTCGTGTCCAAGACCTTCACCACCCAGGAAACCCTGGCCAACGCCGAGGCCGCCAAGGCCTGGCTGACCGCGGCCCTGCCGGCCGAAGGCATGACCAAACACTTCATCGGCGTGACGGCGGCGCCGGACAAGGCGGCGGCCTTCGGCTGCGGCCGCACCTTCGCCTTCCGCGACTGGGTCGGCGGCCGCTATTCGCTATGGTCGGCGGTCAGCCTGTCGTGCGGCATCGCCCTGGGCTGGGATGTGTTCGAGGCCATGCTGGCCGGGGCCGCGGCCATGGACGATCATTTCGTCTCGGCCCCGCTGGAGCGGAACGCCCCGATCCTGCTGGCCCTGGCCCAGGTGTTCAACGTCGACGGCCTGAACCGGCCCGCCCGCACCGTCGCCCCCTACGCCCACGCCCTGCGCCGCCTGCCGTCCTTCCTGCAGCAGCTGGAGATGGAGTCGAACGGCAAGCGGGTGCATCGCGACGGAACCCCCGTCACGCGCCAGACCTGCCCGGTGGTGTTCGGCGAGCCGGGCACCAACGGCCAGCACGCCTTCTTCCAGCAGATCCACCAGGGCCCGCAGATCGTCCCGGCCGAGTTCGTGATCGTCGCCAAAACCCATGCCGACGCGCCGGAATCGCCGCTCTGGTCCAACGCCCTGGCCCAGGGGCAGGCCCTGATGCTGGGCAAGACGACCGAAGCCGCGAAGGCGGAAGGCCTGGCCCAGGGTCTGTCGGAGGAAGAGGCCGCCCGTCTGGCGACCCATCGCACCTTCACCGGCAACCGTCCCTCGACCGCCATCGTTATGGACCGTCTGACGCCCGAGACCCTCGGCGCCCTGCTGGCCCTCTATGAGCACAAGACCTTCGTCGAGGGCGTGATCTGGGACATCAACAGCTTCGACCAATGGGGCGTCGAACTGGGCAAGGTCCTGGCCAAGGCGATCCTGAAGGATGTCCACGCCGGCGGCCCGTCCGCCGATCTGGACCCCTCGACGGCGGGCCTGATGACGCGGTTGATGGGCTGAGGCTCACGCCGGCGCGGCGTCGATCGTCAAGACACGCCGGGGGGATCGTCTCCCGGCCGGCGGCGAGCGGTGCAGAACCACCGGAAACTCCGGCCAGGCCTCCCAGCCCGGCGCCGTGCCCTTCATGACGGCGACATCGCCGGGGTGAAGGGTGCGGACCCGGCGGCGCGTGCCTAGCTTGCGCCCGTCCAGATCCTCGCCGATCTCGCCGGCGAAGGCCCATTCCGGCCCCGGCCCCTCATAGGCGACGATCAGGCGCACCGGGACCGCGTCCTGGTGGAACCGAGGGCAGGCGCGCCGGGTCACGGTCTCGCAACGCGCGCGCCAGGCCTCGCATCCGCTGATCGCCGCCACGATCTCCGCCAATCTTTCGATATCCTGGAGAAACCACTCGGGCGCCGCACCCGATAGGGCGATCCAGCGCCCGTCGCACTCGGCGGTGAAGTCGGCCGGGGGCGGGGCGTCGGGCGGCATGGGGCTGGGCCGCGACCAGATTGCCATCCGCACCTGCGGCTCGAACAGGGTGGTGAAGACCGTGGGCGCAAGCCCCTGGACGACTGAGCCGACCGCCATGGAGAACCTTGCTGATTGTGTGTGTTATACTATAACGTAACTCTCACAATCGCCCGGCTGTGGTCAAGCTCGGCGCAGCATCCGTGGAGCGCCTTCGTGTCCGAGTTCAAGAAACTGCCCGTCACCGTCCTGTCCGGCTTCCTCGGGGCCGGCAAGACGACCCTGCTCAACCACATCTTGGCCAATCGCGACGGTCTGCGGGTGGCGGTGATCGTCAATGACATGAGCGAGGTGAACATCGACGCGGCCCTGGTGCGGGACGGCGGCGGGGCGGACCTGTCGCGGACCGAGGAACGGCTGGTGGAGATGTCCAACGGCTGTATCTGCTGCACCCTGCGCGAGGATCTGCTGATCGAGGTCGGCAAGCTGGCGCGCGAGGGTCGGTTCGACTGTCTGCTGATCGAATCGACGGGGATCTCCGAACCCATGCCGGTCGCCGCCACCTTCGACTTCCGCGACGAGGACGGCTTCAGCCTGTCGGACCTGGCCCGGATCGACACCATGGTCACGGTGGTGGACGCCTTCAACTTCCACCGCGACTATCCCTCCACCGACAGCCTGAAGGCGCGCGGTGAACACCTGGGCGAGGATGACGAGCGCACGGTCGCCAATCTGCTGATCGACCAGATCGAGTTCGCCGACGTCATCGTGCTGAACAAGTGCGACCTGCTCGACGCTGTGCAACTCGGAACGCTGAAGGCGATGATGACCCAGTTCAATCCCCGCGCCCGGATCCTCGAGGCGGTGCGCGGCGTCGTGCCTCTGGACCAGGTCATCGGCACGGGCCTGTTCGACATGGAGCAGGCGGAACAGGCCGCCGGCTGGTCCCAGGCCCTGCGCGGCGAGGTGACGCCCGAGACCGAGGAATACGGCGTCTCCACCTTCGTCTATCGGGCGCGCAGACCGTTCCACCCCCGGCGCTTCCACGACCTGCTGAACCGCGAATGGCCCGGCGTCTGGCGCTCCAAGGGCTTCTTCTGGCTGGCCAGCCGGATGGATTATGTCGGGTCCTGGAGCCAGGCCGGGGCGGTGACGGAACACGAATGGGGCGGCCTGTGGTGGGCCTCGGCCCCGCGCGATCGCTGGCCCGACGACAATCCCGAATGGCTGAAGGCGATCGAGGCGGTCTGGCGTCAGCCCTATGGCGACCGCCGTCAGGAGATCGTCCTGATCGGCAAGGACATGAACCGCGACCTGCTGACCTCGATGTTCGACGCCGCCCTGCTGACCCGGTTCGAGATGGAGCGCGGGCCCAAGGGCTGGTCCAGGCTGGAGGATCCCTTCCCGCACTGGGGCGCGCGCCAGGACGCGGCTTAACAAAAAGGGCGCCCCGCAGGACGCCCTTCTTCATCGGATCCGTCGCCTACCAGCGGCGGTCGTAGCGGTAGTCGCGGCGATCATCCCGGCGGTCATAACGCTGGTCCCGACGATAGTCGCGATAGTCGTGGCGCTGCTCCCAGCGCGGGTCGCGGCTGTTGATGCCGTGCTCGCGTTCCCAGTGGCCCTGGTTCCGGTAGCACTGGCCGCCGCGATAATATTCGCAGCCCGAGCCGCGATTGGACGCCACGGCGCCCAGGGCTGCGCCGGCCAGGGCGCCGCCGGCGATATAGCTGCCGTCGCCGTTGCCGTAGAGGGCGCCGGCCAGGCCGCCCACCGCGGCGCCGATCAAGGCGTTGCGGGCGGAGTTGTCTTCCCCGCGATCACGGTCGCGGTAGGACTGGGCCGAGGCAGGGGCGGCCATCAGGGTCATGGCCACGACCGGAGCGGCGACGACGGCGGTGATCTTCAGCATCTTGGACATGGTCGTCTCCTTTTATTTTCGGGCCGGGTTTCGCGCGTCCGGATGTGGACGGGCTCCAGCGTTGAGACGGTTCTGCCAGTCCCCGCTTGAACAGGCCCGGAGCCGGCCGTTCATTTGGGGTTCACCTGTCGCGGAAGTTTCGCACGCCCGATGGGGCGGGTCGCCTTGACGCTGGCCTTGGCTCTGACTAACTCCCGCTCGCGTTAGCACTCTCATCGGTCGGCTGCCAAAGCGGTGATCGAGGGGAGGCTGGCCCACCGTTTTCAAGTCGCCCCCGTCCGGGGGTACATAAGGAGAGAACCGATGGCGTTTCGTCCGCTCGGCGACCGCGTGCTGGTCAAGCGCGTTGAAGAAGAATCCAAGACCAAGGGCGGGATCATCATCCCCGACACCGCCAAGGAAAAGCCGCAGGAAGGCGAAGTCGTCTCCGTCGGCCCCGGCGCCCGCGACGACAGCGGCAAGGTCAACGCCCTGGAACTGAAGGCCGGCGACCGCATCCTGTTCGGCAAGTGGTCGGGCACGGAAGTGAAGATCGACGGCGACGACCTGATCATCATGAAGGAATCCGACGTCCTGGGCGTGCTGTCCTAAGCACCCGACGTTCGCGTTTCTTCAATCAATCCATCTAGATAGGAGCTGCCCGCATGGCCGCTAAAATCGTACAGTTCAACACCGACGCGCGCGACAAGATGCTGCGCGGCGTCAACGTGCTCGCCAACGCCGTCAAGGTGACCCTGGGTCCCAAGGGCCGCAACGTCGTGATCCAGAAGTCCTTCGGCGCCCCGCGCTCGACCAAGGACGGCGTCTCGGTCGCCAAAGAGATCGAGCTGGAAGACGCCTTCGAGAACATGGGCGCCCAGATGATCCGCGAAGTCGCTTCGAAGACGAACGACAAGGCGGGCGACGGCACCACCACCGCGACCGTCCTGGCGCAATCGATCGTGCAGGAAGGCCTCAAGGCCGTCGCCGCCGGCATGAACCCGATGGATCTGAAGCGCGGCATCGACAAGGCCGTCACCGCTGTCCTCGCCGACATCAAGGCCTCGGCCAAGAAGGTCGAGAACAACTCCGAGATCGCCCAGGTCGGCACCATCTCGGCCAACGGCGACGCTGAAGTCGGCGAAATGATCGCCAAGGCCATGGCCAAGGTCGGCAACGAAGGCGTCATCACGGTTGAAGAAGCCAAGACCGCCGAGACCGAGCTGGACGTCGTCGAAGGCATGCAGTTCGACCGCGGCTACCTGAGCCCTTACTTCATCACCAACGCCGACAAGATGGAGGTTCAACTCGAAGAGCCTCTGATCCTGCTGTTCGAGAAGAAGCTGTCGTCGCTGCAGGCCATGCTGCCGATCCTGGAAGCCGTCGTGCAATCGGGCCGTCCGCTGGTGATCATCGCCGAGGACATCGAAGGCGAGGCCCTGGCCACCCTGGTGGTCAACAAGCTGCGGGGCGGCCTGCGCGTCGCCGCCGTCAAGGCTCCGGGCTTCGGCGATCGCCGCAAGGCCATGCTGGAAGACATCGCCATCCTGACCGGCGGCCAGGTCATCTCGGAGGACCTGGGCATCAAGCTTGAGAACGTCACGATCGACATGCTCGGCAAGGCCAAGAAGGTCACGATCACCAAGGACGACACCACCATCGTGGACGGCGTCGGCGGCAAGGAAGAGATCGAGGCCCGCATCGGCCAGATCAAGCGCCAGATCGAGGACACCACCTCGGACTACGACAAGGAAAAGCTGCAGGAACGTCTGGCCAAGCTGGCCGGCGGCGTCGCCGTCATCCGCGTCGGCGGCTCGACCGAAGTCGAAGTGAAGGAAAAGAAGGACCGCGTCGACGACGCCCTGAACGCCACGCGTGCAGCCGTTGAAGAAGGCATCGTCCCGGGCGGCGGCATCGCCCTGCTGAAGGCGACCAAGGCGCTTGACGGCCTGACCGGCGACAACGCCGACCAGACCGCCGGCATCGCCATCATCCGTCGCGCCATCCAGGCCCCGATCCGTCAGATCGTGGAAAACGCCGGCGTCGAAGGCTCGATCGTCGTGGGCAAGGTGCTGGAAAACAGCTCCGCCACCTACGGCTTCAACGCCCAGACGGAAGAGTACGGCGACCTGGTCGCCATGGGCGTGATCGACCCGGCCAAGGTGGTTCGCACCGCCCTGACCGACGCCGCCTCGGTGGCCTCGATCCTGATCACGACCGAAGCCGCCGTCGCCGACGCCCCCAAGAAGGGCGGCTCCTCGGCCCCCGACATGGGTGGAATGGGCGGCATGGGCGGCATGGACTTCTAAGTCCAAGCCAACCCGGCTGAGAATGCAGAAGGGCGGGACCGCAGGGTCCCGCCCTTTTTGTTTGCGACGGCGAGGGGTGACGCGCCCCCTCCGTCACGGCGCTTTGCGCCGCGCCACCTCCCCCAAGGGGGGAGGATCTCCGTCATCCCATTCCTCCCCCCCTGGGGGAGGTGGATCGCCGGCGAAGCCGGCGAGACGGAGGGGGCCCGAACGGCCCCAACTGTCACAATGACGCTGGTCGTGCCGTAACGTTTCCAAGGGCTTGTCAGTTTCTCGCCCCGACTTTCCCGCCAGGGTTTCCCCGCCCCCTATAATCCTCCCCGGTCTCGTTGCTTGGAGGGCTCGTAAGGCCTGCGACCTTGCGGCGGCGGGAGCGGATGGAACGGGAGCGGGGGTGCAACTCCCCCGCGCCGGCGGCGCCTCAGGACGTCGCCGGAGGGTCGAGGGGGATACTCGGCCGCACTCGGGACGGTTCTTCGCAGGGACCGCCGACCCGTCGCAGGCTTATGGGGTTAGGCGATAAGACCGCCACCGCTCGGCGCCCCGAGCTTGCAGGCCAACCTTCCGCGCGGGGCGTCAAACCTTCGTCGAAACGGTATTTCTAGATCATACTCCGGGCGAAGGCCCGGCGCCCCGCCCAGCCCTCCGCTTCCAAAGGGCCTCCAACTCCGCCCAAGGGACGGAGCGTTTCGCCGTGTCAGAATTCCGAAATCGCGCCCGGACGGCGCGAGCGGGTCTTCAGCCACATGACGCCCAGCAGGTCCGAGAAGGAGGCCCGCAGACGGCCCCAGTTGGTGTATTTCGACTGGCCCGTCTCGCGGTGGCGGTGGTCGACGTCGAGATACTGGTTGCGGAACCCCTCGCGGATCATCAGGGCCGGCAGATAGCGATGGATGTGATCGAAATAGGGAAGGCGCAGGAAGACGTCGCGGCGGAAGGCCTTCAGGCCGCAGCCGGTGTCGTCGGCGTCGTCGCCCAGCAGGCGGCGGCGGATGCGGTTGGCCCAGATCGAGGCCTGGCGCTTGGCCTGGCTGTCCTGGCGCTTGGCGCGCCGGCCGCCGACCAGGCCCACATCGGCCGGCGCGGCCAGCAGAGCGTCGACCAGGCGCGGGGCGTCGGCCGGGGGGTTCTGGCCGTCGCCGTCCATGGTGACGACCACGGGGGCGCGGGCGGCCAGCACCCCGGTGCGGACCGCCCGGCTCTGGCCCGCATTGGTCCCGTGGGACAGGACCCGCAGGGCCGGCAGTTCGGCCATGGCGGCCCTCAGCTCCGACAGGGTCGCGTCCCTGGAGGCGTCGTCGACGAAGATCATCTCATAGGATCGGCCGGCGAAGGCGGCCGCGATCTCGCGGGCCAGGGGGACGGCGGCGCCCGCCTCGTCATGGACGGGCACGACGACGGAGATCAGAGGCGCAGGATTGTGTTCGGCGGTCATGGCCGCTCCATAGACGAGATCGACGGCTTAGGGGAGACGGCTGACGACGGGCCGGTCGCCGTGTAAGGAGTCTCTCATGAAGACTTTCGATCTGGATCGCCGCATCGCCGGCTGGAAGGGTCCGCTCCTGGCGGCCCTGCTGACGCTGATCGCCGGCCTGCCCGGCCTGCTGCTGCTGCCGCCACTGGACCGGGACGAGAGCCGCTTCGCCCAGGCCACGGCCCAGATGCTGGAGAGCGGCGACTATGTCGACATCCGCTTCCAGGACGAACCACGCTGGAAGAAGCCGGTCGGCATCTACTGGATGCAGGCCGCCGCCGTCGCCCTGACCTCGGACGTCGAGGATCGCGACATCGCCCCTTACCGGATTCCGTCGCTGCTGGGGGCCATGCTGGCCGCCTGGGCCGTGGCCTGGGCCGGGTCGGCCCTGTTGGGCGCCCGCGTCGGCTTCTTCGGCGGCGCGATCATGGGGGCCACCTTCCTGCTGTCGACCGAGGCGGGCATCGCCAAGACCGACGCCATGCTGTGCGGCGCCACCACCCTGGCCATGGCGGCCCTGGCGCGGATCTATATGGCGACACGGGCCGGAGAACGGCCGATCCGGCCGCACAAGCTGCTGTTCTGGATCGGGGTCGGCCTGTCGATCCTGATCAAGGGGCCGATCGGGCTTCTCGTCATCGCCCTGGCCGTCATCGCCCTGTCGATCTGGGACCGGAACATCAAATGGCTGGCGCACCTCGGCTGGGGCTGGGGCCTGCCCCTGGTCGCCCTGATGGTCGGACCCTGGGCCATCGCCATCACCATAGCCACCGACGGCGGCTTCTGGCGCGAGGCTATCGGCGGCGACCTGGCCCCCAAGATCGCCGGCGCCCACGAAAGCCATTCGGGCTTCCCCGGCCTGTATCTGCTGCTGGCCCCCCTGCTCTTCTTCCCCTCGACCCTGCTGCTTCCGGCGGCCGTCTCGACCGGCTGGAGCCGGCGGGCCGAGCCGGCCATCCGCTTCCTGGTCTGCTGGCTGGTTCCCGGCTGGCTGATGTTCGAACTGGCCCCGACCAAGCTGTGGCACTACACCCTGCCGACCTTCGGGGCGCTGGCCCTGTTGGCCGCCGCCGCCCTGGCGCGGCCCATCGGCAAGGTGTCGCGCATCACCGGCGCCGTTCTGGCCCTGTTCGCCGCCCTGCTGATCATCGGCGTCACCGTCTATGGACTGACGGTCTACGGCACCTCGACGGCCCAGACCTGGGCCGCCCTGACCGTGGTCACCACCCTGGCCGCAGCCGCCGTGGGCGCCTTCCTGCTGCTGAACCGGGCCCCGGTCGCGGCCCTGGTCGCGTCCCTGGCCTTCGGCATCGTGGCCCATGGCGCCCTGGCCGGGACCATCCGCCAGCTGCGCCCCCTGGCCATCGCGCCCCAGCTGGAGAAGACGCTGGAGGCCGCCGACCTGCATCCGCGCCAGGGCCGCACCCCCGGGCCGGTGGCCATCACCACCTTCCATGAGCCCAGTTTCGTCTTCCTGACCGGACGAGACACCGAGCTGACCGACGCCGAGGGCGCCGCCCGCGCCCTGGCCGAAGGGCGGCCCGCCATCGTCGAAGGGCGCGACGCCGACGCCTTCCGCGACGCCGCCGGCCGATTGGGCGTTTCGGGCCGCGCCGTCGGGGTGGTGCGGGGCTACAACTATTCGGGCGGGGACGAGATGACCCTGACCGTCTATGCGCCGCCGCCCCGGCCCGGAACAGGCGATGACGCAGGCGATGGCGTAGGCGATGGCGTAGGCGAAGCCCCATGAGCCGGTTCATCCAGATCGTCGAGGTCGGCCCCCGCGACGGGCTGCAGAACGAGAAAACCGTGCTGGACCCCGCCGTCCGCGTCGATCTGGTGCGGCGGCTGGAGGCGGCCGGCGCGCGCCGGATCGAGGCCGTCTCCTTCGTCCATCCCAAATATGTGCCGCAGATGGCCGGCGCCGAAGCCGTCATGGCCGCCCTGCCGCACGCGGCGGGCCGCAGCCGCATCGGCCTGGTCCTGAACGGCAAGGGCTATGACCGGGCGCTGGCGACGGGGGTGGACGAGGTCAATGTCTCGGTCGCCGCCACCGACGGCTTCGGCCTGAAGAACCAGGGCCTGTCGGTCAAGGACCAGTTGGCCATGCTGGGCGAGATCGTCGCCCGCCGACACAATGCGGCGGCGTCGGACGGCGCCCCGTCCCTGTCGGCCATGATCTCGTGCGTCTGGGGCTGTCCGTTCGAGGGCGAGGTCTCGGTGGATCAGGTGACGGACATGGTCGGGGCCCTGGCGGACCTGGGCGTGGCGGAGATCGGCCTGGCCGACACCATCGGCGCCGGCGATCCCTGGGCCGTGACGCGCAAGGTCGAGGCCGCCCGCAAGGCCGCGCCCGACGCTGTGCTGCGCCTGCATTTCCACGACACCCGCAACACCGGCCTGGCCAACGCCTACGCCGGGGTCGAGGCCGGGATCGACGTTCTGGACGCCTCGGTCGGCGGCATCGGCGGCTGTCCCTTCGCGCCCGGGGCGACGGGCAATATCGCCACCGAGGACCTGGTCTATATGCTGGCGCGCGGCGGATTCGAGACCGGCTATGATCTGGACGCCCTGATCGCCACGGCCCGCTGGATCGGCGAGGCCCTCGGCCGCCCGACCCCGTCCGCCCTCAGCCGCGCAGGCGGCTTTCCCCGACCCTGAGGGCGCCGTCGCACCTCCGACGTGGCGAAACCGGTCAAATAGAGTTAATCAAGCTTAACAAGCGCAGCCGTTGCGCCGGGGAGGACCGCCATGCTGATCGCCATACCCCTGCTGCTGATCCCGGTGATCCTGTACAATATCGTCGTGCTGTTCGGCGCGCCGGGCGACATGGGCATGGCCCAGGCCGACGCCATTCTGCGCGATCCGATGTTCTCGATCCCGATGGCGTCCGGCGCCCAGTGGAATATCGGCTCGGGCGACCTGATCCTGTTCCTGGGCCTGATCCTGCTGTTCTTCGAGCTGATCAAGTCGACCTCCAGCCAGAAGGTCGCCATCGTCAATCACGCCCTGTCGATGGTTCTGTTCATCGTCGTTCTGGTCGAGTTCCTGCTGATCCGCGGCTTCGCCACCTCGACCTTCTTCCTGATCGTGGTGATGATCCTGCTGGATGTGCTGGCGGGTTTCATCGTCACCATCATCTCGTCCCGCAAGGACTTCGACCTCGGGAACTGACGGCTTGATCAGGCCTCAGGCCGCCCGACAGAGGGATGGGGCCCGTGCGGCCTCAAGCAGCCCGACAGGGCGATAGGCCCCTAAGAAAAAGCCGTGAAGATCAGGGCGACGACGGCGACGTCGAAAACCTTGGCGGCGAGATGAAGGGCGGGCATGGGCTGGTCCGAAAAGAGGCGTTCTGGCCCCGTCCCAGCAAACCCCGTGCCGCTCAGCCCCGGCGGCGGTCAGATGTCGGTCTTGGCCGCCCGGCCCACGGGAGGACGCCGCTCCGCCTCGCCGGAATATTCGGCGCCCATATAGGCGGCGCGGGCCGCGCCCAGCACGGGCGGGCCGCCGCGCAGACCGCGCTTCTGGCCGCGCTGCCCCATCTGCTGGGCCACAAAGGCCGCCGCGCCGGGGTCGGCCGCCACATGGACGGCAGGTCTTGCCGGGGCGGTTTCGGGCTTGAACTCGGGCTCGGCGGGTTCGATCGGAACCAGGGCGCGAGACCTCTCCTGATCGGCCCGCCGCTCGCGTTCCCGGCGCTCCCCTTCGCGGCGATCGATCCGCTCAGGCCCGCCGACCGCTCCTATGCGCTCGGTCATTTCGCCTTCGACCCGCCCGCCAGACGATCGATCTGGGCGCGCATCTCGTCCATCTGGCGACGCATCTCGTCCAGGGCGTCGGGCGCCGCCGGAGCCCCGTCTCCGGTTTCCGTCGGCGCCGCCTGAGACGCCGTTTGGGACTCGGTCCGGGAATAGCCGAAGGCGGGGAACATCTGCATGGCCCGTTCGAACATGGCCATGTTCGCCTTGGCCGCCTCCTCCATCAGGGTCGCGCCCGATCCCGTGCCGAAGGCCCGGCTCATCTGACTGGCGAACTGTTCCTGCTGGCGGCCGAAATTGGCCAGCGACATCTCCAGGTAGGAGGGCAGAACCCCCTGCATGGAGCCGCCGTAAAATCCGATCAGCTGGCGCAGGAACTGCACCGGCAACAGGGCTTCGCCCCGGCTTTCTTCTTCAAAGATGATCTGGGTCAGAATCTGACGGGTCAGGTCGTCATTGGTCTTGGCGTCATAGACGACGAACTCGGTGCCTTCGCGCACCATGGCGGCCAGGTCCTCCAGCGTCACATAGGCGCTGGTCCGCGTATTATAGAGCCTGCGGTTCGCATACTTCTTGATGACGACCTGGGCGCCGTCGCCGTGTTTTCCACCCTTGATCTTTTCGTCAGCCACGCTTGTTCTCGCGATGTTGCAACGCGTCACTATCCTCCGTTGCGACGCGATGCGCCAGAGGGGGGATTCGGCGGCCTGAACACGCAGGGATCGGACGGATATCCTAGTGGCTCATCGCGGGAGCCAGGACGACGCCCACCAGAACCGCCGTCCAGTGGACCGTGGCGCCGGTGACGACGAAACCGTGCCAGATGGCGCGGCGGAAACGCACCTTGGGGCTGATGAAGACCAGGACCCCGGCGGTATAGATCAGACCGCCGATCACCAGCAGAGCCAGGGCGACTGGATGGACCGTCTCGACCATGGGCTTGAGGGCGGCCACGGCCAGCCAGCCGAACACCACATAGACGCCGCTCCAGAACTTGTCGGAAATGCGTGGCGCGAACAGTTTCACCCCGGCGCCGACGAAGGCCAAGGTCCAGATCAGGGCGGTGAAACCGACCGACCACAGGCCTTCGAATCTCTGGGTGGTGAAGGGCGTATAACTGCCGGCGATCATCAGGAAGATGGCGGCCTCGTCGAGCCGTCGCAGCACAGGTCGCGCGGCGCAGGGCTTGGTCCAGTTGTAAATCGTCGAGGCGGTCAGCATGCCGACCAGACACAGGGCGTAGATGGCCGTGGCCATGACCCCGCCGATTCCGGCGTAGACTCCCGCCAGACCGGCCAGGATGACGCCCCCGACCGCCGCCAGCATCAGACCGACGACATGGACCCAGAGGTCCGCCAGTCTTTCGGCACGCGTCTGGTAGTGCTCGATCATGTCCAGCTCGTCCGGCGTGCAGACGTGGGCGGCGAAGCGTTTCAGCGTGCGGAGCATGGCCAATCAAATCCGGGATCGTCCGTATCGTTCCTCCAGAATGCGCCGACAGGGTGACGAATGACTGAATCTGCGGCGGTCTGTTTCGGCCACAGGTGACGAAGCCGCCGGGATGCGGCAAAACGGCAACTCATTATTCCGCATCGACTGAAATCCCATGACCGAGGTCGTCATCGTCTCCGCCGCCCGCACGCCCGTCGGGTCCTTCCTGGGGGCCCTGTCCGCGCTGCCGGCGTCGAAACTGGGCGAGGTCGCCATTCGGGCGGCGCTGGAACGGGCGGGCGTGTCGGGCGAAGAGGTCGATGAGGTGATCCTGGGCCATGTGCTGCAGGCCGCCGCCGGACAGGGCCCGGCCCGTCAGGCCGCCGTCGGCGCCGGGGTGCGCCAGGCGGCGCCGGCCTGGAGCCTGAACCAGATCTGCGGCTCGGGCCTGCGCGCCGTCGCCATCGCCGCACAGCAGATCGCGCTGGGCGATGCGAAGATCATCGTCGCCGGCGGCCAGGAGAGCATGAGCCAGGCGCCGCACGCCCAGCAGCTTCGGGCCGGGCACAAGATGGGCGACGTCGCCCTGATCGACACCATGATCAAGGACGGGCTGTGGGACGCCTTCAACGGCTACCACATGGGCCAGACGGCCGAGAACATCGCCGACAATTGGGCCATCACCCGTGAAGCCCAGGACGAATTCGCCCTCGCCAGCCAGAACAAGGCCGAGGCGGCGCAAAACGCAGGTCGGTTCGACGCCGAGATCGTTCCGGTCGTCATTCCCGGCAAGAAGGGCGACGTCGTCGTCGACAAGGACGAATACATCCGCCACGGCGCGACCATCGAGCTGATGCAGAAACTGCGGCCGGCCTTCGCCAAGGCGGGCAGCGTCACCGCCGCCAACGCGTCGGGCCTGAACGACGGCGCCGCCGCCCTGGTGCTGATGAGCGCCGATGAGGCGAAGGCCCGCGGCCTGGAGCCCCTGGCCCGCATCGTCTCATCCGCCACGGCCGGGGTCGATCCGGCGATCATGGGCACGGGGCCGATCCCCGCCTCGAAGAAGGCGCTGGAAAAGGCCGGCTGGACCGTCGCCGACCTGGATCTGGTGGAATCCAACGAGGCCTTCGCCGCCCAGAGCCTGTGCGTGGTCAAGGAGCTGGGTCTCGACCCGGCCAAGGTCAACGTCAACGGCGGCGCCATCGCCATCGGCCATCCCATCGGCGCCTCGGGCGCCCGCATCCTGACCACCCTCCTGTTCGAGATGAAGCGGTCGGGCGCGAAAAAGGGCCTGGCGACCCTGTGCATCGGCGGCGGCATGGGCGTGGCCATGTGCGTGGAGCGGAGCTGAGCCGCCCTCTCCTTTGATCCGTCGCCCTCGGGCCGGTCCCAAGTGTGACGGGACTTGACGGTCGGGGTTCACGCGCCGAGCGCAGACGCGACATGCACCCTGATTGGTCAGGCCTCCGTCTGAATGGATCCCGCGCCGAGCGTACACGGCAAAGACGGGTCAAAACGCCGCGTTCAGCCCCAGGGGCCGCGCGGCTCGATCGGCGTGGTCGGCACGCCTGTGGTCGCGCGACGTGGCGTGACAGGAACCGCCGAGGCGGGCGGCGTCGCAGCCGCACGAGGACGCACCCCCATCATGGCGCCCAGCTCCGCCAGGGCGCGCACCCGGTTGACCGTGGCCGGATGGGTCGAGAACAGGTTGTCGGCGCCGCGTCCGGCCAAGGGGTTGATGATGAACATCTGGCCCGAGGCCGGATTGCGTTCGGCGGTCGGATTGTGGATCCGCTTGGCGTAGGCGTCGATCTTCTGCAGGGCCGAGGCCAGGGCCTGGGGGTCGCCGGCGATCTCGGCGCCGATACGGTCGGCCTCGTATTCGCGGCCGCGGCTGATAGCCATCTGCACCAGGCCGGCGGCCATGGGCGCCAGGATCATCAGGGCCAGGGTTCCGATGACGCCGCCCGGTCGCTCGCGGTCCTCGCCGCCGCCGAAGAACAGCGCGAAATTGGCCAGGGCGGCGATGGCGCCGGCGATGGTGGCGGTCACCGTCATGATCAGGGTGTCGCGGTTCTTTACATGGGCCAGTTCGTGCGCCATCACCCCGCGCACCTCCTCGCGCGTCAGCATGTCCAGCAGGCCGGTGGTGGCGCAGACGGCGGCCCGTTCCGGATTGCGGCCGGTGGCGAAGGCGTTGGGCTGGTCGCTGGGGATGATGGCGACCTGGGGCTGGGGCAGGCCGGCGTCGCGGGCCATCTGGCGCACGTCGGCGACATAGTTGCGCACCACCGCGTTCGGATGTTGCTCGTCGACCGGCTGGGCCCGGTACATCTTCAGCACAATCTTGTCGGCGTTCCAGTAGCTGAACAGGTTCATGCCGCCGGCGAACACCAGGGCCACGGCCATGCCCGTCGCGCCGCCGATCAGATAACCCACACCTCCGAACAGGGCGGTCAAGGCGGCCAGAAGGATGAAGGTCTTCAGATGGTTCATCGTCGTTCCATCCGCGATCATCCGGTTTTTCTGGCGTCGCGGCTTCAATCGACTATTTGAGGCCATGAGACGCCGCCCTCAAGGGAGCCGACCTGTGACCGAACATCCCACCCCCGAGGCCCCCCCCCCCTCGCCCGACAATGAAAACGCGCCTGTTTTCAACGCCGAAATCCCCCATGCGACGCCGGAGAAGCCGCTGAGCGACGTCGCGCGCCGCGCCCTGCTGGAAGCGGCTGATCGTCGCGCGGCCGAACAGGTCGCCCAGACCGACCCGGAACACGGCGGGCCGAGCGGTCCCGAACCCACCCGTTACGGCGATTGGGAGAAGAAGGGCCTGGCCATCGACTTCTGACGCGGTGCAAATCCGCGGGGCGCGGGACTTGCCTGAACGGAGACAATTCAGAGGAGTCTGTCCCGTGACGATACAGTCCACGATCGCGGCCGCGTCGGCGGCCCTTCTGCTTTCCGCCGCTCCCGCCCTCGCCGGTGGGCCGTCTGGCGGCCATGGCGGCGGCTGTGGAAGCTGCGGCGGCGGACACGGGGGCGGGGGTCATTACGGCGGCGGCCACAACAGCAACGTCAATGTGAACGTGAATGCCGGGGCCAACGCCTCGGCCCATGCCGGCGCCGCTTCCTATTCCGCCGTCAACGCCCGCGCCTATTCCCATTCGTCCAGCTTCAGCCGCGGCGGCAGCGGCGGCGGCGTGACCTATGTCGGCGGCGGCGGTTACGCCGACGGCGGATATTCGGGCGGCTATATTCCCGGCCCGCCCGTGAACTTCGTCGGCCCGGCCCCGGTCAGCGCCCCGGTCGGCTATCCCATCTGTGGACGCCCCCTTCAGCGCAAGAGTGATTTTCGGGAATTTCTGACACGTAGTCGGATGCTGCCATCTGTC
>NZ_JBXASO010000011.1:0-17057 GCF_058809375.1 Brevundimonas sp. GW821-FHT10E09
GCCTCCTTCGAGTGCTGTTCAACACCTCACTCTGGCACATAGATGCCGTCGGGGGGCGTCCACCCCATCACCCCGAACAGACGTCGACCGCGACCGCATTCCGGCCTGGAGGCCAACGTCCGGTTTCGGCTTCGAAGACCAGGACCGAAATCGACCCGTTAGCGACTTTCGGAAGGTCCGCTTTGCGTAAGGGGCGTGGCGGCGTGAGAGTCCCAAAACGCGTCCATGAATGATCGAAACCACCCGCTGTCCATTCCCATCGACCGTATCCCTTCACGTGGCGTGGCAAATACCAAGCCCCACGGCGACATGGGGCCGAAACCATGCTCGCAGTAGACAATCAGAGTATCCGACTCCGTCTCGTGGTCGAACACGCTCCACCCATCAAACTGCTGCCCGGGAGGGCCGTAGTCCCAATCGAGGGTGATCGGGCGCGGATCGACAAGCCCATCAAGAACGGCTTGCTTTACTTTCTGGTCGGTTAGGAATGACAACTCACCGGCGATCAGGCGAGCGATATTGGCGGGGGGTGTCGGCATGTTCGAAACCTAATCTCGCACGATGGCGATGTCGCCTTCCCACCCCAAACAGACGATCACCACGTCCGCTTTCGGCGACGGCGCCGTCCGGCCCTTTGCCGGTGTCGGTGTGTCCTCGTCTTTTCCTGGCTTGTCCGAGGATGACGGGGACCAGAAAAAGGGCGGCGCATCTTTGACGCGCCGCCCTGCAGAATTTCACTGAAGCCGTATCACTCGGCTTCGTTCGAAGCGTCCTTCTTCGGGCCATGCGAGGCCTCGCCGCCCTTGCGTCCGGCCTGGGCCGCCAAACTGCGGTCTTGAGAGAAGCTTCTCTTCTCGCTGGGGACGCTGGCGCCCCCTTTGCGCGCGATCTCGCGCTGCCGTTCCGGATCCATCGAGGCGAAGCCTCGCTTGGAAACGCCGGAGGGTCGCGTGGGTTGGCTGTCCATCGGTGTTCCTTTCAGTGCTGCGGTTGCGCTTGCCGAAGTGAACCCTGTGACTCCGTGACGGTTCCGTGCGGAACTTCGTTTTACTGTCCCGCCTCTGAACGTCTTTGTGGTTTGACTTCAATCGGCTCCGTAGGGGCGGGAATCACCTTCGCCGCCGCCGCCGGGCTCCATCGGCGGCATTTCGTCGGGCGTGTCGGACGGATCGATTTCGGGCTGGGGCGTCGGCTCGGGCTGGATCTCGGGTTGCGGCGTTCCGGGGGGCGTGGGTTCGACATAGGTCATGGTCTTCTCCTTTGACGCTGAAAGAACGCCACGCGACCCGCAATGTTCACGGCCGGGTTGGAACTGGATCGGGGCGCGCCGGTTCAGTGTCCGAACCCCGGAGATCCCCATGACCCAGACCCCCATCACCCCCGCATCGCCCGACGACATCGTCCTGGAAGACGACACCCTGACCCAGCGCCTCGACCGTCAGGCCGACGCCATCCTGGCCGAAGGCGAACGCCGCAGCTTCGAAGACACGACGTCCCTGCGTCAGGCGCTTCGTAAAGACGCCGAACTGATCCGCAGCAAGGTTGTCGGCCGGGTCGAAACCGCCCGCGACGGCATCCGCGACCAGCCGATGAAGACCACCCTCTACGCCCTGGGCGTCGGCGTCATCATCGGCATGCTTCTGCGCCGCTAAACAGACACCCTCTCCCATCGGGAGAGGGCTTGAGCGCACGAGAGCGCAGCGATCGTCCTTGCGCGAAAGGGTGAGGGTAAGGTGGTGCGAGTTGGCCCGCCGCCGGACCCCTCATCCGGTCCTTCGGGCCACCTTCTCCCGCAAGGGGAGAAGGAAGGATTCTAAGCCGGCCCCACCGGTTCCCGCTGGATCGGCGCCCTTTGCAGCGCCGCATCCGACACGAAGGGATTGGTCCGCCGCTCCTCGCCGAAGGTCGAGATCGGCCCGTGCCCCGGCACGAAGGTCACGTCGTCGCCCAGATCAGGGCGGGCGGATCGCTCATCGGAAAGTCGGTGCGGCCCACCGACCCCTTGAACAGCACGTCGCCGACCTGGGCGAATCGCGCCGCGCGATTGAAGAAGATCACATGGCCCGGCGTATGGCCGGGGCAATGCCGCACCTCCCAGGTCGTCTCGCCCAGGCTGACCGTGTCGCCGTCTTCCAGCCACCGGTCGGGGGTGAAGGGGCGGGCGTCGGGCAGGCCGTACATCCGGCCGCTCTCCACGATCCGGTCGATCCAGAACTGATCGGCCTTCTGCGGCCCGGTGATCTGGACCCCGGTCTTCTCCTGCATTTCGGCCGCGCCGCCGGCGTGGTCCAGGTGGCCGTGGGTGATCCAGATCTGGTCCAGGGTCAGGCCGCGCCGCGTCACCTCGCCCAGAACCGCATCCACCGACCCGCCCGGATCGATCACCGCCGCCTTGTTCGTGGCGGTGCACCAGACGGTGGTGCAGTTCTGCTGAAGCGGGGTGACGGGCGTGACGAAGACGCCGATGGGGGAGGCGGGCTGGCTCATTCGGCCAACATAACCCCCGATGCGGCGCGAAACCACCGTCCGAGGCCACGCTCACGTTGACCTTTGGAGCCCTTCTCGACATAAGGGCGGGCTTCGAGGCGCCGCTCCCAACGGGGCGGCCTTCTTGCTTTATCCATTCCGCGCCGGCCGTCTCGACGGTCCATGCGCCCCAGAGCGTCAGAAATCCCGACCATGCAAGTCGTCGAAAAGTCGAACGAAGGCCTCAGCCGCGTGCTCGCGGTCACCATCCCCGTCGCGGAGCTGAACGAGAAGCTCGAAGCCCGCGTCAAGGAAGTCGCCCCGCAGGTGAAGCTGAAGGGCTTCCGTCCGGGCAAGGTGCCGGTCGCCCACGTCAAGAAGACCTTCGGCCGCGAGTTCATGGGCGAGATCATCAACGCCGAACTGAACGAAACCAGCCAGAAGGCGCTGGAAGAAGCCAAGATCCGTCCGGCCGCTCCGGCCGAGATGAAGCTGACCTCCGACATGGACAAGGTCATGGCCGGTCAGGAAGACCTGGCCTATGAGATGGCCTTGGAAATCATGCCGGACTTCACTCCGGTCGATCCTAAGACCCTGAAGCTGGACCGCCCGACCTACGAAGCCTCGGACGCCGATCTGGACGAGGCCCTGACCGAGCTGGCCGGCCAGGCCAAGTCCTACGAGGACAAGAAGGGCAAGACCGTCAAGGCCGCCCAGGGCGACCAACTGACCATCGACTTCCTGGGCAAGCTGGACGGCGAGCCCTTCGACGGCGGCGCCGCCGAGGACGCGGACCTGGTGATCGGCTCGGGCCGCTTCATCCCCGGCTTCGAAGAGCAACTGACCGGCGCCAAGGTCGGTGAGGAAAAGACCATCGAGGTCACCTTCCCTGAGAATTATCAGGCCGCCCACCTGGCCGGCAAGCTGGCCACCTTCGACGTCAAGGTGAAGGCCATCAAGGCCGAGGTCGAAGCCAAGGTCGACGAGGACTTCGCCAAGCGCATCGGTCTGGAATCCCTGGACAAGCTGAAGGAACTGCTGGGCCAGAACCTGAACCAGCAGTACGCCGGCGCCGCTCGCTTCAAGCTGAAGCGCGCCCTGCTGGACCAGCTGGACACGGCCCATGACTTCCCGCTGCCGCCGAAGATGGTCGAGGCCGAGTTCGACGGCATCTGGCAGCAGGTCGAGGCCGACAAGGCCGCCGGCCGCCTGCCGGAAGAGGACGCCGCCAAGTCCGACGAAGACCTGAAGGCCGAATACCGCAAGATCGCCGAGCGCCGCGTGCGCCTGGGTCTGGTCCTGGCCGAGATCGGCCGCGCCAACAACGTCCAGGTCACCGACCAGGAGCTGAACGCCGCCCTGCTGCAGGAAGCGCGCAACTATCCGGGCCAGGAGCAGGCCGTCCTGAACTTCTACCGCCAGAACCCCAACGCCGCCGCCCAGATGCGCGCGCCGATCTACGAGGAAAAGGTCGTCGACCTGATCGTCGGCCTGGCCGAAGTGACCGACAAGCCGATCACCAAGGAAGAGCTGCTGAAGGAAGACGAAGAGGGCTGATCGCTCCCCGAGTTTGATGTTCCAAAAGGCGGGGGCCGCAAGGCCTCCGCTTTTTTCGTGTCCAGGGCCGGCCTTGTAAGGAGGTCTTCATGACGCGATATGCAGACTAACAAGGCGTGCGATCACTGATTCGCCCGTCCCCCGCATTATCGAGAAGGCCATATGCGCGATCCGATCGAACTGATGAACATGAACCTCGTCCCCATGGTGGTGGAGCAGTCCAGCCGGGGCGAGCGCTCCTTCGACATCTTCTCGCGCCTGCTGCGCGAGCGGATCATCTTCCTGACGGGGCCCTTCGAGGACACGATGGCCTCGCTGATCTGCGCCCAGCTGCTGTTCCTGGAATCGGAGAACCCCAAGAAGGAGATCTCCATGTATATCAACAGCCCCGGCGGACAGGTGTCCTCGGCGCTGGCGATCTATGACACCATGCAATATATCAAGAGCCCGGTCTCGACCGTGGTCATGGGCATGGCCGCCTCGGCCGGTTCGCTGATCCTGACGGCCGGCGCCGCGGGCCAGCGCATCGCCCTGCCGAACGCCCGCATCATGGTGCACCAGCCGTCGGGCGGCTTCCGCGGCCAGGCCTCGGACATTGAGCTGCATGCCGCCGACATCCGCTACACCAAGAAGCGTCTGAACGAGATCTACGTCCACCACACCGGCCGGACCTACGAAGAAGTCGAAAAGACCCTGGACCGCGACCACTTCATGTCGGCCGAAGAGGCCAAGGCCTGGGGCATCGTCGACCACGTCTACGACAAGCGCGAACAGGCCGACGCCGACGGCGTCAAGACGCCCGGCCACTAAACCGCCGGATGATATGGCGAAAGGGCGCGCCGTCGCGGCGCGCCCTTTTCATTTTGTGCTATCGGAACCGTCATGCAGTTCACACGAGATCCCAGCGGCACGGTCGAGGTCGACGGCGAGACCTATGTTTGGGAAATCCGTCGCCAGCCTCAACCCAAGGGCGGCAACGTCTGGGAGGGCATGGCCGTGTCTTTGCGCCACGTCGATTTCAAGCGCGAAGCCATCGTGCAGTTTCCGCCGCCCTTGCGCCCCAACGGCCGGCCCGACGTCGAGAAGCAGCGCGTCAATGTCGATGCGGTCCGCAACGCCGTCGCCTCGGCCATTGAGGCGGGATGGGACCCGACCTCGCGCGGCAAGGCGGTCGTGTTTGATGTTGACGCGGACGGCGCCTGACCGTCACGGCTTCTGGCGGAACACCCTGAATCCGGGCTGCTGCGCCATGGCCAGCATCTCGCGGTCGCCCGAGGTGTCGCCATAGGCGGCGGTCAGCACCATGTCCTCGCCATAGGCGGCCTTCAGACGCCGCACCTTTTCCAGCCCGCGACAATTCGGCCCAGCGAATGCGCCCGTCACCCTCTGTTCCGAATCGAACACCAGCGGGGTGCCCAGTAAGGCCTCGGCGCCCAGTCTGAGTGCAAAGGGCGCCACCGTGGTCTCGGGCGAGGCGGTCACAATCACGCGATGGGCGCCGCGTTCGCCCCAATCGTTCCAGACCTTCAGCGCGTCGGGCCGTATGAAGCGATCCCAGACGGTGTCTGCGAATTGCGTCGCCTCGGCCTCCAGGGCCGTCTTCGTCTCGCCGGCCAGGAATTCCTTCACCGAAGCGGCCTTGATCCGACCCCGATCCCGGTCCCGCGCATAGACGGCCAGGGCGGGCGCCAGCTTGACCAGGCCCAGAGCCCAGCCGCCCGGACCGGCCCGCCAGCGCAGGAATTCGGTGAAACTGTCGCGAATAGTCAGGGTGCCGTCGAAATCAAAGGCCACGATGGGCGCCGCGCCCCGGTCCGGCGCGTCTCCCGACTTCGTCCGGGACTGGCGCAAATCCTGCAAGCTCCCCATGTCAGACATTCGCCTTGATCCCCACCGACACTGATCCATCCCCGCCTTGCAACATTCCCCTGCCGCCTTCGGGGTTGTCGTTGAACGTGGGATGGGTGATTGTCATTTTTTGAAGACCTTTGCGTCCAGAGTGCTGGAATCAACGTGGAGGAAGCGCGTTTCGGGCCATTTCGGTCCGCTCCGCGGGAGTGAGATAAGGGTCTATGACCAAAGCAGCCGGCTCTGACGCCAAAAGCACCCTGTACTGCTCGTTCTGCGGAAAGAGCCAGCACGAGGTCCGCAAACTGATTGCGGGCCCGACCGTGTTCATCTGCGATGAATGCGTCGAACTGTGCATGGACATCATCCGTGAAGAGCACAAGATCGGGTTCAAGAAGACCACCGACGGCGTCCCCACGCCGAAGGAGATCCGCGACGTCCTGGATGACTACGTCATCGGCCAGTCGCACGCCAAGAAGGTCCTCTCGGTCGCGGTCCACAATCACTACAAGCGTCTGAACCACGCGACGAAGAACAACGACGTCGAGCTGGCCAAGTCGAACATCATGCTGATCGGCCCGACCGGGTCGGGCAAGACGCTGCTGGCCCAGACCCTGGCCCGCATCATCGACGTGCCCTTCACCATGGCCGACGCCACCACCCTGACCGAAGCCGGTTATGTGGGCGAAGACGTCGAGAACATCATCCTGAAGCTGCTTCAGGCCTCCGACTACAATGTCGAACGGGCCCAGCGCGGCATCGTCTATATCGATGAAATCGACAAGATCAGCCGCAAGTCGGACAATCCCTCGATCACCCGCGACGTCTCGGGCGAGGGCGTGCAGCAGGCCCTGCTGAAGATCATGGAAGGCACCGTCGCCTCCGTGCCTCCGCAAGGCGGCCGCAAGCATCCGCAGCAGGAGTTCCTGCAGGTCGACACCGCCAACATCCTCTTCATCGTCGGCGGCGCCTTCGCCGGGCTGGAGAAGGTGATCTCGGCGCGCGGGGCAGGGGCCTCGATCGGCTTCGGCGCCCAGGTCAAGGAAATCGACGAGCGTCGCACCGGCGACATCCTCAAGGGCGTCGAGCCCGACGACCTGATGCGTTTCGGTCTGATCCCCGAGTTCATCGGCCGTCTGCCCGTTCTGGCGACCCTGGAAGACCTGGACGAAACGGCCCTGGTCACCATCCTGACCGAGCCCAAGAACGCCCTGGTCAAACAGTACAAGCGCCTGTTCGAGATGGAGAATGTCGAACTGACCTTCACCGACGACGCCCTGATCGCCGTCGCCAAGAAGGCCATCACCCGCAAGACCGGCGCGCGGGGCCTGCGTTCGATCCTGGAGGGCATTCTGCTGGAAACCATGTTCGAACTGCCGACCTTCGAAGGCGTCGAGGAAGTGGTGGTCAACGCCGAGGTCATCGACGGCAAGGCCCAGCCCCTGCTGATCTATTCCGAAGCCTCCAAGAAGAAGGCCGACGGCGCCGCCTGATCGGGCATCGCCTTCGCACTGAAATGAAGGGCCGGAGCGACAACGCTCCGGCCCTTTTTCTGTCTCCGCTCAGACCCTCTCCCGCTTGCGGGAGAGGTGGCCCGGCGTCCGCGCAGCGGACCAGGGTCGGAGAGGGGAGGCTGGCTTGCTGGAAGAAGACTTCCCCCATCGTCACGCGTGTCGCTTCGCGCCACGACGCGACACTTCCCCCGCAAGCGGGGGAAGATCTGATCAGCCGCCCAGCACCAGCATATGACCGGGATGGGCTTCCGCCTCGGCCCGGGCGCACTGAACGGCGCTCTTGGCGTCGGTGAAGACGCCCTCGAACAAACCGTCGCTCGAGGTGACAAGCCAGCGGCCGTTCGCGGGCTGGATCGTCAGGGTTTCGACAGCGGGCGGCGAAGGGGGAGGGGCGGCGATCATTGCGCCCGCCTGTGCTGGTCGCGGTTCAACCGATCGGCCTCGGCCTGCAGCCGCGCCGCAAGCCGTTCGGCTGCGGCCCGATCAGGCAGGGGACGGGTCGCCACGCCGTTGACCGCGACGGCCCATCCGGCCGCGCGTGCCACGACCCTGTATCGTCGCGGCGGGACCGGCTCGGCGGCCCCGCCTTCCAGATGGCCCTGCATCATCGCGACGGCCCCCGGTGAATCGGCGCACCGAACAGAGCGCCGATGACGGTCCAGGCCATCTTCAGTGTGGACGGTTTGTCGGCGGATCGTTTCAGCGACTCCGCCAGTAGATGTGAACGGCTCATGGTCTCTCCTTCGCCGACCAGAAGACGCCCAAACCCCGTAAAGCCGCCATGTCGAAAGCGCGGGCCGGCGTAATGCGGACGTAAAGCGCTACATTCACCTCGCCGCCCTCCCTCTTTCGTCATTCCGGGCGAAGCGCAGCGGAGACCCGGAACCCAGCGGCGCCAAAGGCGAAATCCATCCGCCGCACAATGCCGGACGACCTAATCTGCGACAGGTTCGCGCTCTCGCGCGCCGCTGGGTTCCGGGTCTGCGGGCCAAGCGGCCCTCCGCCCGGAATGACGAAAGTGATGATCGACAACCTAGCCCAACACCCACAATGACGCTGGTCCGAATCGCACGATTTCAACGGCTTGCTAGATTCTCACCCCGACTTCCCCGCCATACCCGCCGGCGCCCGTATCATCCTCTCATCCCCGCCGATGGGGAGGGCGTCGGATCCAGCGCCCTGACGGCGGCGGGGCTGTGGTCGAGCGATGAAGCCGGTGGGGAGGAGACCGCCGGGGTCCTTAGGGGCGGCGATGGATGCCGTCTCCTGCTCGCCGCACGCCTAGGAAAGCGGACCGCTGTCGACCTACGTCGACATGTCCGCCCCGGCGAAGCCGTCGCAAGGCGGCCCGCCGATCCGGCAAGGCTCGAAGAATAGGGCCGCCAGCCGGAGCGCGTGTGGAAAACGGCCGCGTGGGACGACGACTGCGCCGAAACGGTACCTAAAACCTCAAACACCGGGTGCAGACCCGGCGTCCCACGCCCTCCCCAACTTCGCCGCGAAACGGCGAGGACAGGGCCAATTCCGCATATGCGTGCGGCGTCCAAACCACGCAGGTGTGGGCCGTTCGCCAGCCACGCTTGAACCACGGCTCTTTCAAACCACATACTCATCCGAACGCCGTCGGAATCGACGGGCTGTCATGCGCTGGTCGGACCTCTTGTCCGGGCGACCGTGGCGGCGGGCCGGAGATCATCAATGGCCCAGGAGTACGCATCATGACTGAAACAAAGATCCTGCCCGTCCTGCCGCTGAGAGACATCGTCGTCTTCCCGCATATGGTCGTGCCGCTCTTCGTCGGCCGCGAGAAATCGGTGAAGGCCCTCGACGAGATCATGAAGGGCGAAAAGCAGATCCTTCTGGCGACCCAGAAGAACAGCGTCGACGACGATCCGTCGCCCGACGCCATCTATCCGATCGGCGTGCTGGCCAGCGTGCTGCAGCTGCTGAAACTGCCCGACGGCACCGTCAAGGTTCTGGTCGAGGGCAAGGGCCGGGCGCGCCTGACCCGCTTCACCGACCGCGAGGACTATTTCGAGGCCGAGGCCGTCGAGATCGAGGACGAGCCGGGCGACGCCTCCCAGACCGAGGCCATGCTGCGCGCCGTGGTCGAACAGTTCGAAAACTATGTGAAGCTGAACAAGAAGGTCCCGCCCGAGGCCCTCAGCTCCATCCCCCAGATCACCGACGCCTCCAAGCTGGCGGACTCGGTGGCCGCCCACCTGTCGGTCAAGATCATCGACAAACAGGGCCTGCTGGAAACCTTCGACGTGCCCAAGCGGCTGGAGAAGGTCTATGGCCTGATGGAGGGCGAGATCTCGGTCCTGCAGGTCGAGAAGAAGATCCGCTCGCGCGTGAAGCGCCAGATGGAGAAGACCCAGCGCGAATATTATCTGAACGAGCAGATGAAGGCGATCCAGCGCGAGCTGGGCGAGACCGACGACGCGCGCGACGAGATCATGGACCTGGAGAAGCGCATCCGTAAGACGCGCCTGTCCAAGGAAGCCCGCGCCAAGGCCGAGGCCGAGGTGAAGAAGCTGCGCAACATGTCGCCGATGTCGGCGGAATCGACCGTGGTCCGGAACTATCTCGACTGGCTGCTGTCCGTGCCGTGGGGCAAGGCCAAGCAGAAGCCGATCGATCTGGTCAAGGCGGAGGAGATCCTTGAGGAGGACCACTTCGGCCTGGAGAAGGTCAAGGAACGGATCATCGAATATCTGGCGGTCCAGGCCCGCACCGGCAGCCTGAAGGGGCCGATCCTGTGCCTCGTCGGCCCTCCCGGCGTCGGCAAGACCTCGCTGGCCAAGTCCATCGCCAAGGCGACCGGGCGTGAATATGTCCGCATGTCGCTGGGCGGCGTGCGCGACGAAAGCGAGATCCGCGGCCACCGCCGGACCTATATCGGCTCCATGCCCGGCAAGATCATCCAGTCGATGAAGAAGGCCAAGACCACCAACGCCTTCGTCCTGCTGGACGAGATCGACAAACTGGGGTCCGACTGGCGCGGCGACCCGTCCTCGGCCCTGCTCGAGGTGCTGGACCCGGCCCAGAACTCGACCTTCGGCGACCACTATCTGGAGGTGGACTACGACCTGTCCCAGGTCATGTTCGTGACGACCGCGAACAGCCTGAACATGCCGCAGCCGCTGATGGACCGGATGGAGATCATCCGGGTTTCGGGCTACACCGAGGACGAAAAGGTCGAGATCGCCAAGCGTCACGTCCTGCCCAAACAGCTGACGGACCATGGGCTGAAGGCCGACGAACTGATCGTGCCGGAAGACACGATCCGCGACCTGATCCGTTACTACACCCGCGAGGCCGGGGTGCGGTCGCTGGAACGCGCCCTGGGCGGCCTGGCTCGCAAGGCCGTGCGCGAGATGGCCAAGACCAAGGTCACGTCGATCACGGTGGACGCCGAGAAGCTGGCTGAATACGCCGGCGTCCGGAAGTTCCGCTATGGCGAGACGGACGAGGAGGATCAGGTCGGCATCGTCACCGGTCTGGCCTGGACCGAGTTCGGCGGCGACATCCTGACCATCGAGGCCATCAAGATGCCGGGCCGCGGCCGCATGACCGTGACCGGCAACCTGAAGGACGTGATGAAGGAGTCGATTTCGGCGGCGGCCTCCTATGTGCGGTCGCGGGCCCTGGCCTTCGGCGTCAAGCCGCCGGTGTTCGAGAAGACCGACATCCACGTCCATGTGCCGGACGGCGCGACGCCCAAGGACGGCCCGTCCGCCGGCGCCGCCATGACCGTGGCCATGGTCTCGGTCCTGACCGGCATCCCGATCCGCAAGGACATCGCCATGACCGGCGAGATCACCCTGCGCGGCCGGGTCACCGCCATCGGCGGTCTGAAGGAGAAGCTGCTCGCGGCCCTGCGGTCCGGCGTCAAGACGGTGCTGATCCCGCAGGAGAACGAGAAGGACCTGGCGGACGTGCCGGACAACGTCAAATCGGCGCTCGAAATCGTGCCGATCTCCACGGCGGACGAGGCCCTGCACTGGGCCCTGACCGGTCCCCTGACACCGGTCGAATGGGATGAGGCGACGGATCCTCTGCCCGCGCCCGTGCCTCCGCTTGACGGCGCTGCAGCGACCGTCAGTCACTGAACCGCGACCTAGGTCGCAGACGAAACGCCGCCGACACGCCTGTCGGCGGCGTTTTCGCTTTTGACGCAACCGCCGATCCGCCCTTTACTGGTTCGCTTGGGAGGATGACATGACGAAAGCCGAACTTATCGGCCGTATGGCGACGGCCGCGAACATCAGCCGCGATCAGGCCAAGACGGCGCTCGAAGCCTTCACCGACGGCGTGGTGGAAGCCCTGACCCAGGGTCGGGACGTCAAGCTGATCGGCTTCGGCAGTTTCACCCCTGTCGATCGCAAGGCCGGCGTCGCCCGCAACCCCCAGACAGGTCAGGCCGTGGCCCGGCCCGCCTCCCGCACCGCGCGCTTTCGCCCCGGCGAAGGCTTGAAAAGCGCCTTGAACGGTTGAAGCCCAACGGGCATAAGCCCCGCTCCGGTTTCCACTTCGGTTTCTTGGGCGGCTAGCTCAGCTGGTCAGAGCATCTCGTTTACACCGAGAGGGTCGGCGGTTCGAACCCGTCGCCGCCTACCAAACAAAAAGGCCGCCGGAGCGATCCGGCGGCCTTTGTCTTTTGGCGATCGCCCCGGTCAGAACCGGAAGCTGGCCCGCAGCAGCAGCGAATAGCGGACGTAATCCTCAAGCAGTTCCGCGTCGCCCGTCAGGGACAGCATGCCCAGGTCGTTGCCCAGGTTCATGCGGAAGCCCAGGATCAGGCCGCCGCCCTCGACCCCGTCCGGCGACAGGACGAAGTCCGGGCCGCCGCTGGCGAAGCGGGCGATGGTCTCGCCAGCGTCGACGGACAGGTTCTGGCGATAGCCGATGCGCAGTTCCGGACGGATCCAGCCGTCCTTGCCGAAGCCGTAGCCGACGTTCATCGCCGCAACGGCCGAGAAGATGTGGCTGTCGCGCGAGTCGATATCCAGATCGAAGCCGCTGCCGCCGCCCGATTCGGAGCGGGCGCCTTCCGACAGGCGGAAGTACTCGGCGTACACCTCGGGACGGACGTTCAGGCGACCGTAGTTGCGCTCGTAGGAGGCGCCGCCGGCTGCGGCTGCAGTCCAGCCGTGCCAGTCGGATTTGTTGTTCAGATAGACGCCGTTGGCGACCAGCGACCGGTCGGCGTTGAAGCTGGCGTAGCCGCCGGCCGCGCGCGCCCAGGTGGTCCAGTACTGGCCCTGCGCACGCCAGTAGAGGCCCAGCTCCAGCAGGTTGGCCGACAGGACTTCCTCGGCCTCGGACTCGGGGTCCTTGATGTCCGACGAGGTGAAAGCGGCGGTCAGGCCGAAGGCGCCCGCTCCGGTGCCCTTTTCGACGCCGCCCGCGACGCCGAAGCCTTCAGAGCGGAAGCCGTAGGAATCGGTCTTGTCCTTGTCGGCGTAGAAGTTGATCTCCTGCACCCAGGCGCTGGTCTCGCCGGGGGCGGCGGAGGCGTTGCGGCCGGTCAGGGCGCGGGTCACCGCGTCGACGCCGGCCGACAGGGACATCAGAGGCCCGCCCGAGTGGTCCGGCAGCATCTGCTCATAGGCGTCGATGAAGCCGTCCCGGTTCGTCTGGCTCAGGAACAGGTTCCGGATCGTCTCATTGCTGCCCAGGGCGGCATAGACGGCGTCGAAGGCCGAGGCCTCGACGGGGATCAGATCGGCCTCCTGGGCGGTGCGGCGACGGGCGTCGACGTAGACTTCCCCTGCGGCCTGATTGACACCCGCCTGAACGACGTAAAGATAGGGGGAATTATCGGTCAGCAGGCTCTGGTTGATGTCCCCGACGTTCAGGGCGCCGGCCTTGATCACGCTGAACCGCTCCGGCGACTCCAGAAGGGACGAGAAGCGGACGCCCAATTGCGCGCCCGTGGCCAGGGTTGCGGCGCCGCTGACGTTGAATCCGCCGGCGCGATCGCCTTGAGGGTCGACGGCGACGATCAGGACGCCCTCGGCCCCGACGTTCAGGCTGGAAATGGAAGTAGCGGTCGTCTGGGTCGCGTTCAGCGTCCCCTTGGAGACGTTGATGTCCAGAGCCCCGTCGCTGTCGGTGACAGCGCCGCTCACCGCCGCGCCGCCGCTGATGGACAGGCGGTCGGCGCCGGCGCCGAAGGACATGTCGCCGATGACCGTGCCGTTCTCGACGTTGAAGGCATCCGCCCCCGAACCGAATTTCACCGCGCCGACGATGACGGGTTCGCTGGCGTCAGGGACCCCGTCCTTGTCCGTATCGGTCGCCGTGCTGCCGGCGGCGGCCGGGATGCCGTACTGACGAACCGTGACGCCGCTGGTGTTGGCCGTCAGGTCGATGGCGGTCACCGTGCCGTCGATCGCCGTAGTGTCGGTGGAGTCCGCCGACAGCGAGCCGATGATGGAACCGACGTTGCTCAATTGGGTCAGGGTGCCGGACTGGTCGCGGATGACCGTCGCGGCGCCGTGGTTTCCGCCGAACGAGGCCACGATATTGCCGGTGTTCGTCAGCGAACCGACATTGGCGCCGGCGCCGATGAGCACGCCCGTGGCCGTGTGGGCCTGTTTGCCGGAGGCGACGGCCTGGATATTGCCCGTGTTCGAGATGGCCGGGGCGGTGACGCCGGAGCCGATCCAGATGGCGGTGGCGTTGGCGTCCACGGCCGTGGAGGCGATTCCGCCTTCGTTGCGCACCCCGCCCGCGACGGTGACGGTCTGGCCGCCGGCCACGCCCAGCTGCAGGGCGCGCGATTCGACGCCGGAATAGACGCCGGTCCCGGTGATGGAGCCGCGGTTGATCAGGCCATAGGCGGCGTCGCCGGCGCCTACGGCGCCGAGGGTCACCGCATTGGTCGCGGAGCCGATGAGCAGGGCGGGCGCGCCGCCTACCGATGTCAGGGAGGCGGTCGTTTCGCTGGCGTCCGGCACGCCGTCGCCGTCGCGATCCGCATCGTCGCGGTTCTTGACGCCGTCGCCGTCGTCATCCTCGTCGCCGTTCTTGACGCCGTCCTTGTCGTCGTCGCCGTCGATCCCGGCCGAGGAATAGGCCGGGCCCGTATCCAGCAGGACGCCGCCGGCCACATTGGCGGCCACGCGCACAGCCGGACCGCCCTGCAACAGATCGTCGGCGTCCAGTTCGTCCAGGAATATGGTCGAGGCGTTGTCGTAGGTGCCCGTCGTCGGGCGGACGGGGGGCGGGGAGGTGTATCGGTAGCCCGTGGTCGTCACGGCCGAATGGATTTTCAGGGCGCCGCCGACGTCCCCTTCGATCGACACGCCCGAGGCACCGGCTCCGGTCGCGGACACCGAGCCCGCAAGGTCGACATTGCCCGAGATCGGGCCGGTCGTGCGGATGCCGACGCTGTTGTCGCCGACGACGCGCACAGTACCGAGGCTCTGCAGCTTGCCGGTCAGGGGCGCTTCGACCGCGAGGCCGTAGGAGTTGTTGCCTTCCACGGAGATCGAGCCGCTGGATTCGACCAGGACATTGCCGACGAAGGGCGAGGCGCCCGTGACCCGAACGCCGTAGCGGCCGGTCCCGGTGGCGAACGGCCCGTCAAGGTCGCCGTCGCCGTCCGTGTCCTTGATGTCCGCCGTTTCCTGGCTGTCCGTGATGTTGATCGTTCCGCCCATTGTGACGGAGCCGGTATTGCCGCCGTTCACTAGGACGCCCGTGGCGCCGTCGGCCGCCTTGGCCATGGTGATGGAGCCGCCGCTGTCGATATCGACCGTATTGTTCGAATCTAGCGTCATCGCTGCGCCGGAGGTGACGGCGATCGAGCCGCCGCTGGCGATGCGGACATTGTCAGCCGCGGTGCCGGTGGCGTTGGACGTCTGGATCGGCGTGGTGCGGGCTGTCGAGACGACGACCTCGGCCTGAACGCCCGTAACAGCCAGCAAGGGGGCGATCGCTACGGCGGTCGCGAGTAGAATACGCATTCGGAAGAAAACCCCTGATGGTCACGCGATCACGAAGCAGACGGTCCTTTACAGGATCGACGCTAACCGTGCCCAAGTTTATCGAATTTGAGGCGAATGCAAGGCCGTGTCCAGTCTGTTGCAAGAGCGTGTCGCAACCGTAGCTTGGATAAGGGGCTGATTTCGCGGTCTATTAGGTGGGGTGCGGAAGGTTTTGGCTCAGAGGTATTGAGGTTTCCGACGGCGGGGTTTACGGGCGGAAGAACGGTCCACCGCGTTTCACCGCGACGCATCCAACCCACGCCCCCCGGCGTTGGTTAGCCCAGACCCGGCGAGAACCTCTTCATGACACTGACCGACCTCGACGTTCACGAAAGCGAACTCCGGCTGATTCCGGGGTTGGACGTCGAGGTCGCCGACACATTGAGAGCGCTGAAGCTGGCGTCGATGGACGACCGGCCCAGGCTGGTGGACACCACCATGCTGTATGCGCCGCGCTCGGGCGGGGTGAAGCGCTATCTTCTGTCGAAGAAGGCCTGGATCGAGGAGAATCGGCCGGGCGTCAGCCATTCGCTTATCGTGCCGGGCGCGCGGCACAAGGCGCGGGCCGACGGGATCGTGCAACTGCGGGCGACAAAACTGCCGTTCGGCGATGGCTATCGTTGGCCCAGTTCGGTCAAGCGCTGGAGCGCCTGGGTCGCGGCGATGAAGCCGTCGATCATCGAGGCCGGCGACCCCTACACGCCGGGTCAGGGCGCGCTGGAGGCCGGCCAGCGGGTCGGGTGTCCGGTCGTCGGCTTCTGTCACTCGGATCCCGCCGGGCTGGCGGCGCTGCATTTCGGCGAATGGGCCAAGAAGCCGGTTGAGAAACGCTGGGCGCGCCTGTTTTCCCAGTTCGACCGCGTCATCTCGCCCAGCCGTTTCATCGCCCGTCGACTGGAAGAGGCGGGCGTCGACAATATCGTCATCCGGCCCCTGGGGGTGGAGATCGACACCTTCCGACCCGAACGCCGGGATCGGAAATGGCTGTTGGGAGAACTGGGCCTGGGCGAGGACGCCCGCCTGCTGTGCTTCGCCGGCCGTCCCGCCAAGGAGAAGAATGTCGATATTCTCATCGAGGCGGTCCAGAAACTGGGCGCGCCCTATCATCTGGTCCTGGTCGGGGCGGGTTCAGGCATGCCCGCCGAGGACCGGGTGATCTCCATGCCCTATGAGAAGGATCCGCGCGCGGTGGCGCGGATCATCGCCAGCTGCGACGCCTTCGTCCACGCCAATGACAAGGAGCCCTTCGGTCTGATCGTGCTGGAGGCCATGGCCTGTGGCCGCCCGGTCGTGGGCGTCAACGCCGGGGGCGTGGCCGAGACTGTGGATGACACGGTCGGCCAGCTGGCGACCAGCGCCGACGCCGACGCCTACGCCCAGGCGGTCGAGGCCCTGTTTGCGCGCGACATCGAGGCCATCGGCCGCGCCGCCCGCGAAAAGGCCGTCAGCCAGTTCGCCTGGAGCCGCGTGTTCGAGGACCTGTGCATGGTTTACGGCGAACTGACGGGCGAGGCCGCCTTTGTTCAGCCCGAAGAGGCGTTCGCCGTTCACTGACGCGTTACGTCGTGATTTCGGGTCGATATCTGGACGCGAATATCCGGGCCGTCGCGTCAGGTCTGAAGATAGTCGGGAAATGAGGGGCGGCGCGCCACTTCTTCGTCTGGAAGAAGTG
>NZ_JBXASO010000011.1:17156-152424 GCF_058809375.1 Brevundimonas sp. GW821-FHT10E09
GGCGCGAGTGACGGGGCTCGAACCCGCGACCTCCGGCGTGACAGGCCGGCACTCTAACCAACTGAGCTACACCCGCGTATCAGGTCGAAACTTTTGAGTTGTTTCGAAAACTATGAAGGGAAGGCGGTAGCGCCACTCTGTCTATTTCTAGAAAGAGTGGCGCGAGTGACGGGGCTCGAACCCGCGACCTCCGGCGTGACAGGCCGGCACTCTAACCAACTGAGCTACACCCGCGTTTCCCGGCCGAAGCGGCTGTGCGCCCCGGCGAGGGGCGTCGTTTAGGCGGGCTGACCCAGCGCGTCAAGCGGCCTTTTCCGAGAAAGACCCGCCTCAGCGCGGAAGGGGCGTGGACGGAGGGACTGCGGCCGCCTGGGGCGGGCTGTGCGGGCCCGACAGGCCGCCCGTGGCGGGCTCCTGAGCGGCGACGGCCGGGGCGGGCGGCTCGTAATGAACGCCCACGCCGGGCCCCACCGGCAGGTCGAAGGCCACCCAGGCCGCCACCATGGTCAGGCCGGCCACCAGGAAGGCCCCGGCGTAAGGCAGCATGGTCGCCATCAGGGAGCCCAGGCCGAAGCGCGGATCCCAGCGCTGGGCGAAGGTCAGGATCAGCGGGAAATAGCTCATCAGCGGCGTGGCGATGTTCGTCACCGAATCGCCCATGCGATAGGCGGCCGTCGTCATCTCGGGCGAAATCCCCAGCAGCATGAACATCGGCACGACGATGGGGGCCAGGGCCGACCATTTGGCCGAGGCCGAGCCGATGAACAGATCAAAGAAACAGGACACCAGGACGACGCAGATCAGCAGAAGGGGCGCGGGCAGGGCCAGGCTCTTCAGCTCGGCGGCGGCGTTGACCGCCAGGATCGGCCCCAGGCCCGACCAGTTGAACATGGCCACGAAATGGGCGGCGAAGAAGGCCAGGACGATATAGGGCGCCAGCTGGGCGATGCCGTCACGCATCATCCGCACCAGGTCGCGATGGGACTGGATCGAGCCGGATCCCGCCCCATAGGCCGCGCCCGTGACGAAGAAGACCACGGCGAAGAAGGCGACCAGGGATCGGTACAGGGGATTGAACCTCTGTTCCGGATCGGCGTCGGGGTCCACGAAGGGCGAACCGGGCAGCAGGGTGATCACGGTCCACAGACCGATCATGGCCAGGAGGGCCAGGCCGGCGAATTGGAGACCGCGTCTCTGGGCCGCGGTCAGGGGCTCCTTTTCCGAGGTCGCGGGGGCGGCGACGCCTTCGGACGGGGTCCATTTGCCCAGCCGGGGCTCGATCACCCGGTCGGTCAGGAACCAGACGATGGGGGTGAAGACGAACACCACCCCGACGATGAAGAACCAGTTGCCGGCGATGTTCACCGAATAGGACGGATCGATCAGGTGGGCGGCGGGCTCGGTGATGCCCAGGATCAGGGCGTCGCTGGCGCCGGGGAACAGATTGCCGGCGTAACCGCCCGACACGGCGGCGAAGCCTGCAGCCAGGCCGGCCAGGGGATGAAGCCCCGCCGCCGCGAAAATCACCGCCGCCAAGGGAATCACCACCACATAGGAGGCGTCGGATGCATGGTGCGACACCATGCCGGTGATCACGACGACCGGCGTCAATATGGCGCGGGGCGCATTCAGAAGCGCGCCGCGAATCGCCGTGGAGAACATCCCGGTTCTTTCGGCCACCGCCGCGCCGTAGATGATGGTGATGACGATCCCCAGCGGCGGGAAGTCCGCCAGGGTGCGCGGCATGCCGATGATCAGCCGTTCCAGATTTTCGGGCGACAGCAGGCTTTGCGCGACCAGTTGGTCCCCCGTCACCGGATTGACCGCCGACCAGCCCAGTCCGGCCCCGACCAGACTCAGCGCGATCAGGCCCGCGATCAGCCACAGAAACAGGAAGACGGGATCGGGCAGGCGATTCCCGACCCGCTCGACGGTGTTCAGGACACGGGCGCCCAGGCTCATGCGGATGACTTTCGGTTGGGATTTCAAGGCGACAGTAGGGCCGGGAAGGGGCCAGAACCGCAAGCGTCGGGGCTGCGACATATGGCCCGGGAACTTGCGATCCGTTCTCAACAAAAAACCAATGGACGCAGGGGTTTGAACCTCGCGAACGTTGGGTCTAAGAAGCGCCGAATCCCGCCTCTCCCCGGCGGCCGAGGTTCTTTGAATGAACGCATTTCTGCTCGAATATCTGCCGGTCATTATCTTCGCCGGCATCGCCGCCTTCATCGGCGTGCTCTTCATCGCCCTGCCGATGCTGCTGGCGCCCAAGAGCCCCGATTCAGAGAAGCTGTCCGCCTATGAGTGCGGGTTCAACGCCTTCGACGACGCCCGGATGAAGTTCGACGTGCGCTTCTATCTGGTGTCGATCCTGTTCATCATCTTCGATCTGGAAGTCGCCTTCCTGTTCCCGTGGGCGGTGTCGATGTTCGACCTGTCGCACGCCGGAATGATCTTCGCCTTCTGGTCGATGATGGTCTTCCTGGGCGTCCTGACCATCGGCTTCATCTACGAATGGAAGAAGGGAGCCCTGGAATGGGAATAGTCGCGCCTTCCTCGCCGCTGCCCGGCGTTTCGGCGGGTCCCCTGGTTCCCGCCAATTCGGCCGCGCGTTCGATGGTCGAGGGCTATGACCCCAAGATCCACGACAAGTTCTTCGAGTCGGTCAACATGGAGCTGGGCGAGCGCGGCTTCCTGACCGCCTCGCTGGACGACGTCATCACCTGGGCGCGCACCGGCTCGCTGATGTGGATGACCTTCGGCCTGGCCTGCTGCGCCGTCGAGATGATCCAGATGTCGATGCCGCGTTTCGACGTCGAACGCTTCGGCATGGCCCCGCGCGGCAGCCCGCGTCACTCGGACCTGATGATCGTCGCCGGCACCCTGACCAACAAGATGGCTCCGGCCATCCGCAAGGTCTACGACCAGATGCCCGACCCGCGCTATGTCGTGTCCATGGGCAGCTGCGCCAACGGCGGCGGCTATTATCACTACAGCTACAGCGTCGTTCGCGGTTGCGACCGCGTGGTGCCGGTGGACGTCTATGTCCCGGGTTGCCCGCCGACGGCCGAGGCCCTGCTGTACGGCCTGCTGCAGCTGCAGAAGAAGATCCGCCGCACGGGGACCATCGACCGATGAGCTCGCTGGCTGTTCAAGAACGGTTCGAGGCCGCTTTGACGCCGATGGGCGCCGAGATGGTCGGGGCTCTGGGCGTCGAGGCGCAGGTCGCCTTCGGCGAACTGACCCTGCTGGCGCCGCGCGAGCGGATCGTCGAGGTCATGACGGCGCTGCGCGACCAGTTCGGCTTCCAGCAGCTGCTGGATCTGTGCGGCGCCGACTATCCGGATCGCGAGGAGCGGTTCGAGGTCGTCTATCATTTGCTGTCGATGACCCGGAACGCCCGGGTCCGCGTCAAGGTCGTGACCGACGAGGTCCAGCCCGTCGCCACCGTGACCGGGGTCTATCCGTCGGCCGGCTGGTTCGAGCGCGAAGCCTACGACATGTACGGCGTGATCTTCTCGGGGCATCCGGACATGCGCCGTCTGCTGACGGACTATGGCTTCGAAGGCCATCCGCTGCGCAAGGACTTCCCGATGACGGGCTATGTCGAGGTCCGCTACGACGAAGAGCAGAAGCGGGTCGTCTATGAGCCGGTCAAGCTGACGCAGGAATTCCGGACGTTCGACTTCCTGTCACCGTGGGAAGGCGCCGACTACCCGGCGCCCGTGCTTCCCGGCGACGAAAAGGCTGGAGTGAAGGGCTGATGGCTGACGGAGCCCCCGTAACCGCGCCCGTGAACGGCGCTGTCGATCCGTTCGAGGACATGCCGGTCGATCACCGCACCGCGCACGCCAAGGACATGGACGACCGCAAGTTCACCATCAACTTCGGCCCGCAACACCCGGCCGCGCACGGCGTGCTGCGGCTGGTGCTGGAGCTGGACGGCGAGATCGTCGAACGCGTCGATCCGCACATCGGCCTGCTGCACCGCGGCACCGAGAAGCTGATGGAGGCCCGCACCTATCTGCAGAACGTGCCCTATCTGGACCGGCTAGACTATGTCGCGCCGATGAACCAGGAACACGCCTTCTGCCTGGCCATCGAGAAGCTGCTCGGCGTCGAGGTTCCCTACCGGGCCCAGCTGATCCGGGTGCTGTATTCGGAAATCGGCCGGATCGGGAACCACCTGCTGAACGCGACCATGCAGGCCATGGACGTCGGCGCCCTGACGCCCCCGCTGTGGGGCCACGAAGAGCGCGAAAAGCTGATGGTCTTCTACGAGCGCGCCAGCGGGGCGCGTCTCCACGCCAACTATTTCCGTCCCGGCGGCGTCCACCAGGATCTGCCGATGGACCTGATCGACGACATCGGTCGCTGGTGCCAGGAATTCCCCAAGGCCCTGACCGATATCGAGAGCCTGGTCACCGAAAACCGCATCTTCAAGCAGCGCAACGTCGACATCGGCGTGGTGTCCAAGGAACAGGCCCTGGCCTGGGGCTTCACCGGCGTCATGCTGCGCGGCTCCGACATCGCCTGGGATCTGCGCAAGTCGCAGCCCTATGAGTGCTACGCCGAGCTGGAGTTCGATATTCCGGTCGGCAAGAACGGCGACTGCTGGGACCGTTACCTCTGCCGCATCGAGGAGATGAAGCAGTCGGTGCGGATCATGGAGCAGTGCATCCACAAGCTGCGCAACTGCCCCGGCGAACCGGTGATGCTCGAGGACAACAAGATCGTTCCGCCGCGTCGCGGCGAGATGAAGCGGTCGATGGAATCCCTGATCCATCACTTCAAACTGTATACCGAAGGCTTCAAGACGCCTGAGGGCGAGGTCTATGCCTCGGTCGAGGCGCCCAAGGGCGAGTTCGGCATCTATCTGGTGTCTGACGGCACCAACAAACCCTATCGCGTCAAGATCTCGGCGCCGGGCTTCCGTCACCTGCAGGCGATGGACTGGATCAACAGCGGCCACCAGCTGGCCGACGTCTCCGCCATCCTGGGCTCGCTCGACATCGTATTCGGAGAAGTGGACCGATGAGCGTTCGTCGTCTCGCCAAGGAACAACCGGCCTCGTTCGCCTTCTCGGCCGATACGACGGCCAAGGCTGAATGGTGGATCAAGAAGTATCCGGAAAACCGTCGCCAGTCGGCGGTGATCCCGATCCTGTGGCTGGTCCAGAAGCAGGAAGGCTGCGTCTCCGAGCCCGCCATCCGCGCCATCGGCGAACTGCTGGGCATGCCCTTCATCCGGGTGCTGGAGGTCGCGACCTTCTACACCATGTTCATGCTCGAGCCGGTCGGCAAGACCGCCCTGATCCAGGTGTGCGGCACGACGCCCTGCATGCTGCGCGGCGCCAATGAGCTGATGAAGGTCTGCAAGGAGAAGATCGGCCCCAAGGACCATCTGTCCGCCGACGGCCGCTTCACCTGGCAGGAAGTCGAATGCCTGGGCGCCTGTTCGAACGCGCCCATGGCCCAGATCAACGACTATTATTTCGAGGACCTGACGCCCGAGTCCCTGGCCCAGATCATCGACGACTTCGCCGCCGGCAAGACGCCCAAGCCGGGCTCTTATCAGGGGCGCGCCACGTCCGAGCCGGCCGGCGGGGCCAAGACCCTGCTGGATCCGAAACTGTACGACGGTTCGGCCGCCCAGCCGATCGCCAAACTGCCCAACAGCGACCCTGCGCCGGTCGAGAAGGCCCCCGCCTGATGCCTGCGCCCGACCTCGACAGCGACGAAGGCCGCGCCGCGTACCGCAAGGAGCTGCGCCTTGTCGCACGGCCCCTGCGCGCGGGCGGGCTCGCGCTGGTGGTCGGCGCGGCCATGCTGATTTTGCTGACCCGTCAGGGGACGCCGGGCCTGGGCGACTGGGCCTTCACCCTGTCCTACGTCATGCTCGGCGCCGGCTGGGCCTGCGTCATCGGCGCCATCTACGCCCGAAACCGGCACCACAAACGCCGGATGCGCCAGTTGGACGTCATGTCGTCATGACGCCGTTGATCGATTGTGGTTCCATGAATTCGATGCAGCGTGCCGGGGGGCGCCATGTCGATGGATCAGAAACGGGCAGGGCGCCGCGCGCCCAAGCGCGGCCGGGGCGGGTGGAGCCCGTCCGGCACAGGCAGGCTGCTGGCCAATCTGGCCGGCGCGGCCAGTCTGTCGCTGAGCGCCGGACCCGTATCGGCGGAACCCCCGCCACCCTCGCCTTCGGTCGCCCCCGCGGCCGCTTCATCTACGCCTTCACCCGGTCCTGCTAATGCTTCCGAACCGCGTAACAATCCCAGCCCTGAACCTCGTCAGCCGCCGCCCGGCCAGCGCGATCTCGGTCTCGAACGCCAGTCCGCTCTCGGTCCCCCCCGTCGGCGCAGACGTAGGAGCAGCCTGATGGTCGGCATTCTCGAAGACAAGGACCGGATCTTCACCAATCTGTACGGCTTCCAGGACTGGACGCTGGACGGGGCGAAGACCCGCGGCGCCTGGAACGCCACCAAGGACATGCTGGACCTTGGCCGCGACTGGATCATCAACAACGTCAAGGCCTCGGGCCTGCGCGGCCGCGGCGGCGCGGGTTTCTCGACCGGGTTGAAGTGGTCCTTCATGCCCAAGGAGGTGAAGGATCGTCCTCACTACCTGGTCGTCAACGCCGACGAATCCGAACCCGGCACCTGCAAGGACCGGGAGATCATGCGCCATGATCCCCAGCTGCTGATCGAAGGCTGCCTGATCGCGTCCTTCGCGATGCAGGCCCACGCCTGCTACATCTATCTGCGCGGCGAATATGTGCTGGAACGCGAGCGGATGGAGGCTGCGGTCAAGCAGGCCTATGAGGCCCGTCTGATCGGCAAGGACAATGTCCACGGCTGGGACTTTGACGTCTATATCCACCACGGCGCCGGCGCCTATATCTGCGGCGAAGAGACCGCCCTGCTGGAATCCCTGGAAGGCAAGAAGGGCCAACCCCGTCTGAAGCCGCCGTTCCCGGCCGGCGCGGGCCTGTACGGCTGCCCCACCACGGTGAACAACGTCGAGTCCATCGCGGTCGTCGGCACCATCCTGCGTCGCGGCGCCGGCTGGTTCGCGGGCTTCGGCCGTCCGAACAACACCGGCACCAAGCTGATGGCCATCTCGGGCCATGTGAACGCGCCCTGCGTGGTCGAAGAGGCCATGTCGATCCCGCTGCGGCAGCTGTTGGAAGAACACTGCGGCGGCGTGCGCGGCGGCTGGGACAATCTGAAAGCCATCATCCCGGGCGGCTCGTCCGTGCCGCTGATCACGCGCGAAATGTCCGAGACGGCGCTGATGGACTTCGACTCCTTGCGCGAAATGCGCTCGGGCCTGGGCACCGCCGCCGTCATCGTGATGGACAACTCCACAGACCTGGTGAAGGCCATCGCCCGCATCAGCTATTTCTACAAGCACGAGAGCTGCGGCCAGTGCACGCCGTGCCGCGAAGGCACCGGCTGGATGTGGCGCGTGCTGGAGCGGATGTCGGTGGGCGAGGCCGATCCGTCGGAAATCGACCTGCTGCTGGACGTCGCCGGTCAGGTCGAGGGCCATACCATCTGCGCCCTGGGTGACGCGGCCGCCTGGCCGGTTCAGGGCCTGATCCGTCACTTCCGCCACGAGATCGAAGAGCGTATCGCCAACTACCGCAGCCGCCGCGCGAACTTCGCCGGCCACGCGATCGCGGCGGAGTAGGCATGCGCCTTTCACCCGCCATCGTGATCGGAGCCTTCGCACTCGCCGCCTGCGGCGAGCGTGAAGCTGCGCCCACGCCTGCGGAAAAGGTTGCGGCTGCGGCGAAGCCTTCCGACGCCGTGCAGACGGCGCCTGAGGTTCTGAACGCGGCCGATCTGCGTCGCGTCTGCCGCGCGGGTCTGGCCGCTGTTCACGGGCAAGAGCCGATGGCGATCGACGTCGACGATGTCGACGGCGGGGTGGTCCACGCCTCGTGGCGGGCCCCGGTCGACGGCGGCCGGATGCGGGCCGACTGCCGCGTCGAGAAAGACCTGATCGTGTGGAAGCCGCTCAATCTGCCCGATCCCACCCTCGTTCGCTGGATGAACCAGTCGGACGATCCGGTGATCCGCTACGTCATGGACGCCCAGGCGATCACCATCACCCAGACCCTCCCGGATGGGACGAAGGAACAGGCCGAGTTGGCCGTTCCCGCAGAAGAGGAGGCGCGGTGATGGCGGATGAACCCGACAACCTCGTCCTTCAAATCCAGCGTCGCGTCGAAGGGCTTTTGACGTCGATGGAAACCAAGATGGATCGCCTCGGTGAGGACATGCACGACCTGAAGGTCCGCATGACTCACGTGGGGGAGGGCCTTGCAGGCGTCAATCGTCGCCTGGATCGCCTGGATCAACGTATCGAACGGGTCGAGACACGTCTGACCCTGGTAGACAGCCCTTACGGCGGAGTTCGAGAATAATGCCCATCGCCAAGGTCAACGGCGTCGAAGTCGAGTTCGAGCCCGGGATGACCGTGCTCCAGGTCGCCGAGCGCGCGGGGCAGGAAATCCCGCGCTTCTGCTACCACGAACGCCTGTCCATCGCCGGCAACTGCCGCATGTGCCTGGTCGAGGTGAAGCCCGGACCGCCGAAGCCCCAGGCTTCGTGCGCCCTGCCGGCCGCCGAAGGTCAGGAAATCTTCACCGACACCCCGATGGTCAAGAAGGCCCGGGAAGGCGTGATGGAATTCCTGCTGATCAACCACCCGCTGGATTGCCCGATCTGCGACCAGGGCGGCGAGTGCGATCTGCAGGATCAGTCCATGGCCTATGGCCGCGACGGCTCTCGCTATGCCGAGAACAAGCGCGCGGTCGAAGAAAAGAACATGGGTCCGACGATCAAGACCTTCATGACGCGGTGCATCCAGTGCACCCGTTGCGTCCGCTTCATCACCGAGGTCGCCGGCGTGCCGGACATCGGCATGATCTCGCGCGGCGAGGACGCCGAGATCACCACCTATCTGGAGAAGTCGGTCGGGTCGGAACTGTCGGGCAACGTCAATGACCTGTGCCCGGTCGGCGCCCTGACGCACCGGCCCTGGCAGTACCACTATCGTCCGTGGGAGTTGAAGAAGACCGAGACCATCGACGTCATGGACGCCCTGGGCTCGAACATCCGCGCCGACTTCCGCGGCTCCGAGGTCATGCGGGTCCTGCCGCGCGTCAACGAGGGCATCAACGAGGAGTGGCTGTCGGACAAGAGCCGCTATGTCGTCGACGGCCTGACCGCCCGCCGCCTGGACCGCCCGTGGATCCGCGAGAACGGCAAGCTGCGCGCCGCCTCGTGGAACGAGGCCCTGGACGCCGTCGCCGCCAAGCTGAAGGCCGCCCCTGCCGACCGCATCGGCGTGATCGCCGGCGACCTGCAGGACGCTGAGTCGATGAAGGCGACCCTGGACCTGTTCCGCGCCCTGGGCTCGAAGAACACCGACTGCCGCCAGGACGGCGCTGCGCTCGGCTATGGCCCGCGCGAGAGCTGGCTGTTCAACTCCGGCCTGGAAGGTATTGAAAAGGCTGACGCCATTCTGATCGTGGGTGTGAATCCGCGTATCGAGGCGCCGCTGCTGAACGCCCGCCTGCGCAAGAGCTGGATCAAGGGCGGGGTCGAGATCGGCGTCATCGGCGAACAGGCCGACCTGACCTTCGACTACGCCTATCTGGGCGCCGGTTCGAAGACCCTGGCCAAGCTGCCGAAGTCGGCGATGGACTTCCTGACCAAGGCCGAGCGTCCGGCGATCATCGTCGGCTCCGGCGCGCTGAACGGGGAGGGCGGCGCCGCCGTCCTGAACGCCCTGGGCGCCCTGGCCAAGAAGGTCGGCGTCATCGGCGAAGGCTGGAACGGCTTCAACGTCCTGCACCACGCCGCCGCGCGCGTCGGCGGCCTGGACATGGGCTTCGTGCCGGTTGAAGGCGGTCTGACGGTCTCGGACATGCTGAAGCCCGGCGCGCTGGACGTGCTGTTCCTGCTGGGCGCCGACGAGGTCGATCCGACCGGTTCGAACGCCTTCCGTGTCTATCTGGGCAGCCACGGCGACCGCGGCGCGCACGGCGCCGACGTCATCCTGCCCGGCGCGGCCTATACCGAGAAGTCGGGCCTGTACGTCAACACCGAGGGCCGGGTGCAGATGGCCGAACGCGTCGTCTTCCCCAAGGGCGAGGCCAAGGAAGACTGGGCCATCATTCGCGCCCTGTCCGCCCGCGTCGACCAGACCCTGCCTTACGACACCCTGGATCAGCTGCGCGCCCGGCTGATGGCCGATCATCCGACCTTCGGCCGGATCGACTATCTGCCCGCGCCGGCCGCCTTCGATCCGTCCAAGCTGGGCGTCAAGGGCGACCTGGGCGACCGGGTCTTCGCCTCGGCGATCACGGACCCCTATCTTTCCAACCCGATCGCGCGCGCCAGCGCGACCATGGCCGAGCTGTCCGCCCTGCGGATCGCCCCGGTCGCGATGGCGGCGGAGTAAGTCATGGACGCTGCTGTTTCCTTTTGGGCCACGCCGGGCGGCTGGACGCTGATCACCGTCGGTCAGATCCTGCTGATCACGGTCGGCGTGCTGATCGCCGTCGCCTTCCTGCTGCTGGCCGACCGCAAGGTCTGGGCTTCGGTGCAGATGCGCAAGGGGCCGAACGTCGTCGGCCCCTTCGGTCTGCTTCAATCGTTCGCGGACATGATCAAGTTCGTGCTCAAGGAGGTGGTCATCCCCTCCGGCGCCGACAAGGCGGTCTTCATCCTGGCGCCGATCATCACCGTGGTCCTGGCCTTCATGGCCTGGGCGGTGATCCCGTTCGCGCCGGGCTGGGTGGTGTCGGACCTGAACGTCGGCATCCTGTACATTTTCGCCGTCTCCTCGTTGGGCGTGTACGGCATCATCATGGGCGGCTGGGCTTCGAACTCGAAGTATCCGTTCCTGGGTTCGCTGCGTTCGGCGGCGCAGATGGTGTCCTATGAAGTCTCGCTGGGCCTGATCATCATCAATGTGATCCTGCTGGCCGGCACGATGAACCTGTCGCAGATCGTCGAGGGGCAGAGCGGCTATTTCTGGAACTGGTACGCCTTCGGCGGCGGGCAGGGCACCTGGCCCCTGATCGTGGTCCTGTTCCCGATGTCGATCGTCTTCTTCGTCTCGGCCCTGGCGGAAACCAACCGTCCGCCGTTCGACCTGCCTGAAGCCGAGTCCGAACTGGTGGCCGGCTATCAGGTCGAATACAGCTCGACCACCTATCTGCTGTTCATGATGGGCGAGTACGTCAACATCGTCTTCATGTCGGCGATGATCAGCATCCTGTTCTTCGGCGGCTGGAACCCCGGCTTCCTGTCGCAGGAGACGCTGGACGGCCTGCCGGCCTGGATCGCCTATACGATCTATCTGCTGACCTTCCTCACCAAGACGGTGTTCTGGTTCCTGGCCATCGCCCTGGTGAAGGCCTTCGTGCCCCGCTACCGCTACGACCAACTGATGCGCCTGGGCTGGAAGATCTTCCTGCCCGCGTCGCTGGTGGCCGTGGTCATCACCGCCGCCTGGCGCGTCTTCGCGGTGGGTGCGTAGATGAGCCCACGCACCGTCATCCTGGCCCTGGTCGCGTCGTGGGGCCTCGCCGCCTGCACCTTCGCGCCCATCGCCGCTCCGGCGCCGACCGATCCGGCCGCGTCCCTGGAGCGGCGCGAGGATGACGCGCGCCGCGGCGGCGAACGGGTCAACCTGTGCCGGATGATGAACCGGGACGATCCGCGCTATAAGGACATGGACTGCAAGGACGTGCTGCGGGGAGGCGGGGCATGAACCGTCTGAGCCTCATGCTGCTGGCGTTCGCACCCCTGACGACGGCTTGTGCGCCCGATACGCGCATGCCCGAGTCCGGCTATCAATGGGAACGCCGCCAGGAGCGCATCGAGCGTGAATGGCGGGACGGCCAGGCCAAAGGCCAGACTCAGGGAGCGGCCCCGGCCGCGCCCGCCCAGACTTCAACCAACGGCGCCCCGGCGCCAGAGGATCGCTTCTGATGTTCACTCGTATCGCCCAGGCCGCCAAGGGCGCGATGATGCTCGACGCCATCGGCGCCATCGGCCTGACCCTGAAGTACATGGCCCGCCCCAAGGCGACCGTGAACTATCCGTTCGAGCGGAACCCGCAGTCGCCGCGCTTCCGCGGCGAGCACGCCCTGCGCCGTTATCCGAGCGGCGAGGAACGCTGCATCGCCTGCAAGCTGTGCGAGGCCATCTGCCCCGCCCAGGCCATCACCATCGAGGCCGAACCGCGCGCCGACGGCAGCCGTCGCACGACCCGCTACGACATCGACATGGTCAAGTGCATCTACTGCGGCCTGTGCCAGGAGGCCTGCCCGGTGGACGCCATCGTCGAGGGGCCGAACTCCGAATACGCCGTCGAAACGCGCGAGGAGCTGCTGTTCGACAAGGCCCGACTGCTCGACAACGGGGATCGCTGGGAACGGCAGATCGCCAAGAATCTGGAACTCGACGCGCCTTACCGCTAAGGCGCTCACGCTAACGGGTCGGCGATTCCCAATCGGGGGTCGCGGCCGCTACGAAAGGGGCTTCGTCCCGACATGCTGCAAGGCATAGCCTTCTATCTGCTGGCGGCGACCGCCGTGGTGTCCGGCCTTCTGGTCGTGACCGCGCGCAATCCGGTGCACAGCGTGCTGTGGTTGATCCTCGCCTTCTTCTCGGCGGCGGGTCTGTTCGTCCTGCTGGGGGCCGAGTTCCTGGCCATGCTGCTGGTCGTCGTCTACGTCGGCGCGGTCGCCGTGCTGTTCCTGTTCGTCGTCATGATGCTGGACGTCGACTTCCTGAAGCTGCGCGAGGGCTACGCCCGATACCTGCCCATCGGGGCCGTCATCGCCGCCGTTCTGCTGGCCGAGATGATCCTGGTGTCCAGCGCCGTCATCCAGGGCGGGGCGACCGCCGGTCTGGCCGGGCCCGGCGCGCCCGATCCCGACATGAGCAATGTCGAGGCCATCGGCCGGGTGCTCTACACCGACTATATCTACTTCTTCCAGGCGGCCGGGATCGTGCTGCTGATCGCCATGATCGGGGCCATCACCCTGACCCTGCGCCACAAGCCGCATATCAAGCGCCAGAACATCACCGACCAGGTCAACCGCTCCGCCGCCAAGGCGATGGAGGTCAAATCGGTCCAGACCGGGCAGGGCGTCTCGCCCGAGGAGCTTCTCTGATGGACATCGGTCTCATCCATTATCTCAGCGTGGCGGCGATCCTGTTCACCATCGGGGTCTTCGGCATCTTCGTGAACCGCAAGAACGTCATCATCATCCTGATGTCGATCGAGCTGATCCTGCTGGCCGTGAACATCAACTTCGTCGCCTTCTCGACCTATCTGAACGACATCAGCGGGCAGATCATGGCCATGTTCGTCCTGACCGTCGCCGCGGCCGAGGCCGCCGTCGGCCTGGCCATCCTGGTGACCTTCTTCCGTAACCGCGGCGACATCGCCGTCGACGACGCCTCCGTGATGAAGGGCTGAGCGTGAACCTCCACACCCTGATCATTCTCGGGATCTTCGCCCCGCTGCTGGGCGCGACCGTCGCCGGCCTGTTCGGCCGCCGCATCGGCGACATCCCGTCGCAGACCCTCACGACCGGTCTGCTGTTCTTCTCGTGCGCCGTGGCCTGGACGGTGTTCGGCCAGTGGACCTGGGGCCATCTGGAGCCCTTCACCATCCGCCTGGCGCCCTTCATCAATGTGGGCGACTTCCAGTCGGCCTGGTCGATCCGCATCGACGCCCTGTCGGCGACCATGCTGATCGTGGTCACCAGCGTCTCGTCGCTGGTCCACCTGTATTCCTGGGGCTATATGGCCGAGGACGACAGCCGGCCGCGCTTCTTCGCCTATCTGTCCCTGTTCACCTTCATGATGCTGGCGCTGGTGACGGCCGCCGACTTCATGCAGCTGTTCTTCGGCTGGGAAGGCGTGGGTCTGGCCTCGTATCTGCTGATCGGTTTCTGGTTCAAGAAGCCGACCGCCAGCGCCGCCGCCATCAAGGCCTTCGTCGTCAACCGCGTCGGCGACTTCGGCTTCGTGCTGGGCATCATCACCATCTTCTGGATGTACGGCACGATCGAGTTCGCCGAGCTGTTCCCGCTGGTCGCGACCAAGGCGGGCACGACCTGGGAGTTCCTGGGCGTCCAGTGGTCCGCGCTCGACCTCGCCGGCTTCCTGCTGTTCATCGGCGCCATGGGCAAGTCGGCCCAGTTCTTCCTGCACACCTGGCTGCCGGACGCGATGGAAGGCCCGACCCCGGTCTCGGCCCTGATCCACGCCGCCACCATGGTGACCGCCGGCGTCTATATGGTCTGCCTGCTGTCGCCCATCTATGAGTATGCGCCGGGCGCGTCGCAGATCATCGCCATCATCGGCGCGATCACGGCCCTGTTCGCCGCCACGGTCGGCCTGACCCAGAACGACATCAAGCGGGTCATCGCCTATTCGACCTGTTCGCAACTGGGCTACATGTTCTTCGCGGCGGGCGTCGGCGCCTATCAGGCGGCCATGTTCCACCTGTTCACCCACGCCTTCTTCAAGGCCCTGCTGTTCCTGGGCGCCGGTTCGGTGATCCACGGCATGCACCACGAGCAGGACATGCGGAAGATGGGCGGCCTGTGGAAGCTGCTGCCGATCACCTATGCCGTCATGACCATCGGCACCATCGCCATCACCGGCCTGGGCATTCCCGGCGTCGGCGGCTTCGCCGGCTTCTATTCGAAGGACTCGATCATCGAGAGCGCCTTCGCCTCGGCGGCCTCGGGCCATTCGGCGGTCGGCATGTTCGCCTTCTCCATCGGCCTGATCGCCGCCGGTCTGACGGCCTATTACTCCTGGCGCCTGATCTTCATGACCTTCCACAACAAGCCGGTGTGGAAGGAAGAGGGCGACGCCCATCATGCCGACGATCACGCCTCGCACGCCCAGCTGGAAACCCATTCCGAGCCGGTCTCCGATGCGCACGCCCATGACGACCATGCGCATGACGATCATGGCCATCACGGTCCGCTGCAACCGCACGAGAGCCCCTGGGTCATGCTGGTTCCGCTGATCCTGCTGTCGGTCGGCGCCGTCGCCGCGGGCTTCGTGTTCGCGCCGCACTTCATCGGCCATCACGAGCATGAGTTCTGGCGTGGGGCCATCTTCACCGGCGAGCACAACCATGTGCTCCACGAAAGCCACGACGTCCCGACCTGGGTGAAGTGGTCGCCGCTGATCCTGACCCTGACCGGTACGGCCTTCGCCTACTGGATCTATGTCGCCCGCGAAGGCATGGGCCGTCGCATGGCCGAGCGGGGCGGGTTCCTGTACAACTTCCTGTACAACAAGTGGTATTTCGACGAGTTGTACGACTTCGTCTTCGTGCGCGGCTTCAAGGCCGTGGGCGACGTCTTCTGGAAGATCGTCGACGTGAAGATCATCGACGGCCTCGGCCCGAACGGCGCCGCCTGGGCGTCGCTGAAATCCGCCGCACGACTGGGCAAGCTCCAGTCCGGCTTCGTCTATCATTATGCCTTCGTGATGCTGCTCGGGGTGGCCGGTCTGCTCACCTTCGCCATCCTCGCGTGGGGAGCCTGAGCCCGTGCCCTACATCCTGAGCCTCGTTACATTCCTGCCGCTGGCCGGCGCCCTGGCGATTTTCCTCGCCCGGCTGGCGTCCAAGTCCCAGGACGCCGCCGCCCCGGCCGCGCGCTGGATCGCCCTGATCACGACCCTGGTCGTGCTGGCGGTCTCGGTCGTGCTGGTCGCCGGTTTCGATCCGTCGAACCCCGGATATCAGTTCGTTGAAATGGTCCCCTGGTTCGCCGGGGCCAGCTATCATCTGGGCGTCGACGGGATCTCGATCCTGTTCGTCCTGCTGACCGCCTTCCTGATGCCGATCTGCATCCTGGCCAGCTGGAAGTCGGTCGAGACGCGCGTCGTCGAATATATGATCGCCTTCCTGGTGCTGGAGACCCTGGTCATCGGCGTCTTCACGGCGCTGGACCTGTATCTCTTCTACATCTTCTTCGAAGGCACCCTGGTGCCGATGTTCCTGATCATCGGCATCTGGGGCGGCGCCAACCGGATCTACGCCGCCTACAAGTTCTTCCTCTACACCCTGCTGGGGTCGGTGCTGATGCTGCTGGCCATGCTGTGGATGTCGCACACCGCCGGCACCACCAGCATTCCCGAGCTGAAGCAATACGCCTTCGACCCGGCCGTTCAGCCCCTGTTGTGGCTGGCCTTCTTCGCCTCCTTCGCGGTGAAGATGCCGATGTGGCCGGTCCACACCTGGCTGCCCGACGCCCACGTTCAGGCGCCGACGGCGGGTTCGGTCATCCTGGCCGGCATCCTGCTGAAGCTGGGCGGTTACGGCTTCATCCTGTTCAACGTGCCGATGTTCCCGGTGGCGTCCGAGATGTTCCGCCCGCTGGTCTTCACCCTGTCGGTCATCGCCATCGTCTATACCTCGCTGGTCGCCTGGCGTCAGACGGACATGAAGAAGCTGATCGCCTATTCGTCGATCGCCCACATGGGCTTCGTCACCCTGGGCATCTTCTCGGGCAACTATCAGGGCATGCAGGGCGCGGTGTTCCAGATGATCAGCCACGGTCTGATCTCGGGCGCGCTGTTCCTGTGCGTCGGCGTCGTCTACGACCGGATGCATACGCGTGAGATCGCCTTCTACGGCGGCCTGACCTCGCGCATGCCCTGGTTCGCCGCCATCTTCCTGATGTTCACCATGGCCAACGTCGGCCTGCCGGGCACCTCGGGCTTCATCGGCGAAGTCCTGACCATGACGGGCGCCTATCAGGCCTCGACCTGGGCGGCCCTGGTTGCGGCCTCGGGCGTCATCTTCTCGGCCGTCTATGCCCTGACCCTGTATCGGGCGGTCATGTTCGGCGAGATCACCAATCCGAAGCTGATGACCATCGCCGACATCGACAAGCGTGAGCTGCTGCTGTTCGTGCCGCTGATCCTCGGCACCCTGTGGCTGGGCGTCCATCCGGCCGCCGTCCTCGATTACACCGGGCCCGCCGTCGAGGCCCTGACCAATGCCTATCGCGTCGCGATCGGCGGGTGAGACCAAGCATGCCTGATCTGTCCTCCGCCCTGCACCTCGCCGCCTCGGAGCTGACCCTCGCGGTCGGCGCCCTGGTCCTGCTGATGGTCGGCGCCTTCATCGGCGACAAGAGCGCCCGGCTGGTGTCCATCCTGTCGGTCCTGCTGCTGATCGCCGCCGCCGTCCTCGCCTTCATGGGACCTTGGGGCGTCGCCTTCAACGGCGCCTATGTGGCCGATCCGCTGGCCATCTACGGCAAGAGCGTCATCTATCTGTCCGCCGCCGTGGCCATCGTCCTGGGCGACGGCTGGATGAAACGGACCCACATCGCCAAGTTCGAATATCCGGTCCTGATCGTGCTGGCCTCGGTCGGCATGGGGATGATGGCGTCCTCGGGCGACCTGATCTCCATGTATGTCGGCATCGAGCTGCATTCGCTGGCCCTGTACGTCCTGGCCGCCTTCCACCGCGACGACGTCAAGGCGTCGGAAGCGGGCCTGAAATATTTCGTCCTCGGCGCCCTGTCGTCGGGCCTGCTGCTGTACGGCTCCAGCCTGATCTACGGCTTCGCCGGTTCGATGCGGTTCGAGGACATCGCCGCCTTTGCCGTCGATCACCCCAGCCCCGGCCTGGTGTTCGGTCTGGTCTTCCTGATCTGCGGTCTGGCGTTCAAGGTCTCGGCCGCGCCCTTCCACATGTGGACGCCCGACGTGTACGAAGGCGCCCCGACCCCGGTCGTGGCCCTGTTCGCCACGGCCCCCAAGGTGGCCGCCATGGTCCTGATCGCCCGCGCCCTGGAGGGCGGCTTCAGCGAGGCCCACGCCCAGTGGTCGCAGGTCCTGGTCGCCATTTCCCTGATCAGCTTCGTCGTCGGCGCCTTCGGCGGCCTGGTGCAGAAGGATGTCCAGCGCCTGCTGGCCTATTCGTCGATCGCCAACATCGGCTACGCCCTGCTGGGCATCGCCGCCGGCACCAGCGAAGGCCTGCAGGCCATGCTGATGTTCATGACCCTGTATGTCATCGACCAGCTCGGCTTCTTCGCCATCCTGCTCAGCCTGTCCAAGTCGGGCCGGCCGATCCGTCGCATCGCCGATCTGGCGGGTCTGAAAAAGGACCGTCCGGTCACGGCCGTGGCCCTGACCGTCCTGTCTCTGTCGGTCCTGGGCATGCCGCCGTTCTCGGGCTTCTGGGGCAAGTATTATGTCTTCGGCGCCGCCGCCGACGCCGGCCTGTGGCCGGTGGCTGCGGCCGGTCTGGTCGCCTCGGTCGTCGCCGCCTTCTATTATCTGCGCATCATCAAGCTGATGTGGTTCGACGCACCCGTCGACGACATCCAGATGGACAAGTCCTCGCCGGAAACCAGCATCATCGGCTGGGCCTGCGCCGCCTTCGCCTTCCCGCTGGTGATTGTCGGTCTGACCTGGCTGGAGCCGCTGACCAAGGTTGCGAGCGCCGGCTTCGGGAACGGTTAGGGCGTTGACGCCCGCCCCTCTGGTCATCCTCGACGAGATCGACTCGACGCTGTCGGAAGCCCGGCGGCTGGCGGAGGCGGGCGAGGTCGGCCCGAAGTGGATCATCGCGCGCCGCCAGACGGCGGGGCGTGGCCGGCGCGGCCGAAGCTGGGTGGACAAGCCAGGCAATCTGGCCGCGACCTTGCTGATCCGGGTTCATGCGTCGCCGCGCGAGGCCGCTCAGGCGACCTTCATCGCCGCCCTGGCCGTCGCCGACCTGCTGGACGTCTTCGTCTCGCCGGCCCTGGTCTCGATCAAATGGCCGAACGACGTCCTGCTGGACGGCCGCAAGGCGTGCGGCATCCTGGTTGAAAGCGGCGCGCATGCGTCCGGCGGGCTCTGGCTGGCCGTCGGCATCGGCGTCAACCTGGCCCATGCGCCCGAGGGAACCGAGAAGGCTTCGGCGGCGATCGCGGAAAAACTGCGCGAGGACCTCGCCTTCGCCCCACCGGTCGAAGCCGCCGCCGAGATCCTGGCCGAGACCTTCGCCGTCTGGTGGGGGCGCTGGCAGACGATGGGCTTCGAGCCGGTTCTGGACGCCTGGACCAGCCGTCTGACCGGGCTGAACGGCCCGTGCACCGCGCGTCTGGACAACGAAACGATCGAGGGCCTGGCCGAGGGTGTGGAGCCTGACGGGGCCTTGCGCCTGCGTCTGGCCGACGGCTCCGTGCGATTGATTTCCGCAGGCGACGTCTTCTTCGGCAAGGCCGCCTGACATGCTGCTCGCCATAGAACAGGGCAACACCAATACGCTGTTCGCCGTCCACGACGGCTCGGACTGGATCGCCCAGTGGCGCGCCGCCACCGAGGCCAGCCGCACCGCCGACGAATACGCCGTCTGGCTGAACCAGTTGATGGTCATGAAGGGGCTGGAGTTCGCCGCCCTGACCGGCTGCATCATCTCCAGCGTCGTGCCCCAGTCGATCTTCAACCTGCGCAATCTGTCGCGCCGCTATCTGAACATCGAACCCCTGGTGATCGGCGAGAACGCCCAACTGGGCATAGAGGTGCGGATCGCCAAGCCCAGCGAGGCCGGCGCCGACCGCCTGGTCAACGCCATCGGGGCCAAGCTGGTCTATCCGGGCGACCTAATCGTCATCGACAGCGGCACGGCCACCACCTTCGACATCGTCGCCGACGACGGCGCCTTCGAAGGCGGTCTGATCGCCCCCGGCATCAATCTGTCGCTCCAGGCCCTGCACGAGGCGGCGGCCAAATTGCCGCGCATCGCCATCCAGCGCCCCGACCACGTCATCGGCAAGGGCACGGTCGAGGCCATGCAGTCCGGCGTCTTCTGGGGCTATATTTCGTTGATCGAAGGCCTGGTCGCGCGCATCAAGGCGGAATGGGCGCGGCCCATGACCGTCATCGGCACCGGCGGCGTCGCCAGCCTGTTCGAAGGCGCGACCGACAGCATCGATCACTTCGATCCCGACCTGACTATTCGCGGCCTCCTGGAAATCTGGCGTCGTAACGCCCAAATGACTGACTGAATGAAAAAGCAAAACCAAGACGAACTCGTTTTCCTGCCGCTGGGCGGCTCGGACGAGGTCGGTATGAACCTCAACGCCTATGGCTTCGGGCCAGAGGCTGATCGTGAATGGCTGATCGTCGATGTCGGCGTCACCTTCGGCGACCTGTCCACGCCCGGCGTGGACGTGATCGTGCCCGATCCTTCCTATCTGGAAGGCGAGACGATCAAGGGCATCGTCCTGACCCACGCGCACGAGGACCATATCGGCGCCCTGGGCTGGCTGTGGCCGCGCATCAAGGCGCCGATCTACGCCACCCCCTTCACCGCCTATCTGATCCGGGACAAGCTGCGCGAGCGCGGCATCCTGGACGAGGTGCAGTTGATCGAGGTGCCGCTGGGCGGCACGGTCGACATCGGCTCGTTCGGCGTGACCTTCGTCAACATGAGCCACTCGATCGCCGAGCCGAGCGGCCTGGCCATCGACACCCCCCTGGGCGTGGTGTTCCACACCGGCGACTGGAAGATCGACGACCAGCCGATCATCGGTGAGAAGACCGACGCCCCCGCCATTCGCGCCATGGGCGACGAGGGCGTGCTGGCCATGGTCTGCGATTCGACCAATGTCTTCGTGCCGGGCGTCGCCGGGTCCGAGGGCGATGTGGCCGTCGCCATCACCAAACTGATCTCCAGCCTCAAGGGCCGGGTCGCCGTGGGCTGTTTCGCCTCCAACGTCGCCCGGATGGACAGCGTCATTCGCGCCGCCGAGGCCTGCGGGCGTCGCGTGTCGCTCGCCGGCCGCTCGATGCACCGGATCACGGCTGCGGCCAAACACGTCGGCATGCTGCAGGACGTGAAGCCCTTCCTGTCGGACGAGGAGGCCCGCGTCTGGCCCGCCGACCAGATCCTGTACCTGTGCACCGGCAGCCAGGGCGAGGCCCGCGCGGCCCTGTCGCGCGTCGCCGACGGCACCCATCCGGTCGTCAAACTGGGCCTGGGCGACCACTGCATCTTCTCGTCGCGCCAGATCCCCGGCAATGAACTGGCCATCGGCAATCTGCAGGACCGCCTCGCGGACCGGGGCGTGCGCCTCTACACCGAGAAGGATCACCCCGGCATCCACGTCTCGGGCCACCCGTGCCGCGACGAGCTGAAGCAGATGTACGAATGGGTGCGGCCGCAGATCGCGGTGCCCACCCATGGCGTGCGTCGCTTCCTGCTGGAACACGCCAATCTGGCCAAGGACATCGGCGTCAAGGAAACCGTCACCCCGCGCAACGGCGACATGGTTCGCCTGGCCCCCGGACCGGCCAAGATCATCGACGAAGTGCCCAACGGTCGCCTCTACGTCGACGGCGGCATGCTGGTGACCGAACAGGGCGAGGCCCTGAAGGAACGTCGCCACGCCTCGACCAACGGCGTGCTGATCGTCAGCTTCGCCCTGGACAAGCGCGGCCGCATCGCCAGCGACATCGACATCCGCAGCGTCGGCCTGCCCGGCGACACCGCCACGCCGCTGGGCGACGCCCTGGATAATCTGGCCGAGCGCGTCGAGCAGGTGATCAAGAGCCTGAAGGGCGACGCCCTGGACGACGAAATGGTCATCGAACAGGCTGTCGCCCGCGTGCTGAAGAAGGCAAGCCAGCAGATCTGGGACCGACGCCCCATCGTCGAGACGGTCGTCCTGCGGGTCTGATGCAACCTTGACCGTTCAGGCGCATTTCTTGCGCCTGAACGGTTGGGGAAACTCATGTCAGACAAGCCCACGCGCGGCCGCCGTCTGCTGGAACGGGTGCGCCACGCCCGTTATCCGTTGCACGGCTGGCGGCGCTGGGCTGTGATCGCAGGGCAGGGGACGGCGGGCTTCGTCGCCCTCTTCGCCGCAGTGAACCTGGCGCTCAGCCTTTCGACCTTTCGCGGCGACGAGCCTTTGTCGCGCACCGTCCACGAACTGCGCGTCCTGTGGTTCAGTCCGCCGGACGGACAGCCGATGTCGCCGACCGCCTTTCCGACCGTCTATGGCCGCGACCTCGGCCCCGCGCCCGACACCGCCGCCATCCACGCCTATCTGGAACGGGAGGCCGAGGACGGGGTCTTTCTGCTGGACCATGTGATGGTGGACCGGATCCTGACGCTGAACGGACGGATCGACGCGCGCAGCCTGCCGTCCGGCGTCTATGTCGGCGCCCACGCCCTGGGGCCGGACCGCCCGCCGCTGGTGCCCGTGACCAAATACATGGGCCACTATCTGCTGTTCCCGCGCCACGCCTATATTCTGGTCGTGCCGCAGACGGGCCCGGCCATCGCTTTTTCCGCCAGCCAGAACGCCAAGTTCGGCGTCACGGATCACCCCGACCGTCTCTCGGCCGAGATCGCCCCCTATACGCCCGACGCCTATGACTTCCCCAGTTCGGGCGAGGCCCTGCACGAGATGACGCGGATCACCAGAGACCCAGCCCGCGTCGCCGAGGCGGTCGAGGCCCTGAAGGGCGCCCAGGCCCGACTGGAGGCCGAGGGCCTGACCTACGGCCTGCTGGCCCCGAACTCGAACACCGCCGTCGGCTGCGTGCTGGAACGGTCCGGCTCCATCACCCAGGCGGAGCGGTCATCCATCCTGTTGGCGTTACGCGCGCCGGGCTTCGGCGCAGCCTGCGAATAGACGTCTCGGAATCCGGCGGAGGTCCGCTATATCCCGTCCATGACCGAACGACTCTTCCTGCTGAATCCCGACTGGCATGACGACCAGGGCGGTCCCTGGTTCTGCCCGGCCGGCGCCTATGTGGAGGGCGTGCTGGCCTTCTATCCCCGGCTGAGGGACGTTCTTGATATCGTCTATCTGGACCACCCCCGGCCGCGCCCGCTGGTCATCGCCGAGGTCGGCGAAGCGCATCAGAGCTGCCCCATCCTGATCCTCGACGGCGAACTGGACTGGCCCGAGGCTCAGGTCAGCGAAACGACGGGGCGTCGCTTCCTGCAGGATCACGCCATCGCCCCCTATCTCGCGGCGCGCTACGGCGTCGGCCGGCCGCATCCCTGAGGCGCGACCGACCGCGATGTCGTCTCAGCCGAGCGTGGCCTTGCGATAGGTCTCGTTCAGTTCGAACACCTCGGCCGACACCTCGACCTTGCCGGCCGTGCGAGCCAGCGCGGCGGTCAGGATCTCCAGCACCTTTTCGCTCAGCGCGCTCTTCTGCTGCGGCGTGCGGCCCAGCATCAGGCCGACGCGGCAGGCCAGCATGGCGGTCTCGGGCGCGCCGTCGGCGATGACGACGTGATCCAGGGCGATCAGCCGGGTCTTGCAGGCCGACAGGGCGGCGCCGGCGATCTCGACTGCGGCCTGATGGATCTCCAGGGCGACCGGGGTCCAGTCGGCGTCCGCCAGGTGGCGGGTGTATTCCAGGGTGATCTGCGGCATGTCGGGGACTCGTCCAGAGGAGGCCGATCCTCTAGACCGGTTTCAACCGGGCGCCAAAGCCCGGACAGGAGGTCCCATGCCCATCGGCCCCATCACCATGTTCGGCATCTACATCATCGTCTGGTGGACGGTGTTGTTCGGCGTGCTGCCGCTGGGAACCTCCCGCGAGACCCACGAGCCGCCGACGGACGGCGCCCAATGGGGTGCGCCGACGACGCCGAACCTGAAGCGCAAATTCATCACCACCACCTGGGTCGCGGCCCTGGTTTGGGTCTTCGTCATGGTGCTGATCTTCACCGGCTGGCTGCCCCTGCCGGACTTCTCGCGCGCGCCGGCGGTCTAATCCCCATCCCGGCCTAGCTTTCGCCCCGGTCCAGCGGCTAAAGCCTTGGTCTGTCTCTACGCCTAGGATTCCCCATCATGCGCCTGTCGCGCTTTTTCCTGCCCACGCTGAAGGAAGCCCCTTCGGACGCCCAGATTGTTTCGCACCAGCTGATGCTGCGCGCCGGCATGATCAAGCAGGAGGCCGCCGGCATCTACGCCTGGCTGCCGCTGGGCCTGCGGGTGCTGCGCAAGATCGAGCAGATCGTGCGCGAAGAGCAGCAGCGGGCTGGCGCAGTCGAACTGCTGATGCCGACCCTGCAACTGGCCGACCTGTGGCGAGAGTCGGGGCGTTACGACGCCTATGGCCCCGAGATGCTGCGCATCACCGACCGTCATGAGCGCGAACTGCTGTACGGGCCGACCAACGAGGAGATGATCACCGACATCTTCCGCGCCTATGTGAAGTCCTACAAGTCGCTGCCGCTGAACCTGTTTCACATCCAGTGGAAGTTCCGCGACGAGCGCCGCCCCCGGTTCGGCGTTATGCGCGGCCGTGAGTTCCTGATGAAGGACGCCTATTCCTTCGACGTGGACGAGGCCTCGGCCCGCAAGGCCTACAACCGCATGTTCGTGGCCTATCTGAACACCTTCGCCCGCATGGGCCTGAAGGCCGTGCCGATGCGCGCCGACACCGGCCCGATCGGCGGCGACCTGAGCCACGAATTCATCGTCCTGGCCGAGACGGGCGAGAGCGCGGTCTTCTGCGACAAGGCCCTGGTCGAAATGCCGGCGCCCGGCGCGGATGTGGACTGGGACGATCTTCAGTCAATCGTTGATCAACGAACCGCGCTCTACGCCGCAACCGAGGAAATGCACGACGAGGCCCGGTTCGAGGCCGAGACCGCCGAGGGCGACCGCCTGTCGGCGCGCGGCATCGAGGTCGGCCACATCTTCTATTTCGGCGAGAAATATTCGGCCCCTATGAAGGCCAAGGTCGCCGGGCCGGACGGTCAGGACGCCAATGTCCACATGGGCAGCTACGGCGTCGGCGTATCGCGCCTGCTGGGCGCCATCATCGAGGCCAGCCACGACGAGGGCGGCATCATCTGGCCCGACGCCGTGGCCCCGTTCGACGTGGTCGTGATCAATCTGCGCGCCAATGACGCCGCCGTCTCCGCCGCCTGCGAGGACGCGGTGGCCCAGCTGGAGAAACTGGGCAAGGACGTGCTGTACGACGACACCGACGAACGGCCGGGCGGCAAGTTCGCCACCGCCGACCTGATCGGCGTGCCGTGGCAGCTGACGATCGGTCCCAAGGGCCTGGCCGACGGCGTGGTCGAGCTGAAGCGCCGCGCCACCGGCGAGAAGGTGTCCGTGCCCCTGGCCGAAGCCATCGAAAGGTTGACTGCTTGAACCTGCCGTCCCGTCCATCCGGCGCCTTCTCCTCGTGGGAGATCGGCCTGGCCCTCCGCTACCTGCGCGCCAAGCGCAAGGAGGGCGGGGTGGCGACCATCGCGGTGATCAGCTTCATCGGCATCATGCTGGCCGTCGCGGTGCTGATCAGCGTCATGAGCATCATGGCCGGCTTCCGCTCGGAACTGCTGGGCCGGATGCTGTCGTTCAACGGCCATATGTACGTCCAGGGGCCGGTGCTGACGTCTGAAGATCGCGACGCCGCCCTGAAGCGGATCGCCGCCGTGCCCGGCGTGGTCAGCGTCACCCCGCTGAACGAGAGCCAGAGCCTGGTCCGGGTCGGCAACTTCACCACGGGCGCCATGGTGCGCGGCGTGCGGCCCCAGGACCTGGCCACCACCAAATACGTCTTCGACAGCCTGACGCCCAAGGAACGCGCCGACTTCGGCAAGGGCGCATACGGCGGCGACCGCATCCTGATGGGCGCGGCCCTGGCCAACTCCCTGGGCCTGCGGGTCGGGGATCCCGTCACCCTCTATTCCCCGACAGGCGCCGACAGCGCTTTCGGCAATCTGGGCGGTCTGGAAAAGACCTATTTCGTCGGCGGCCTGTTCCGCTCGGGCACGGCCGACTTCGACCGCGCCTTCCTGTTCATGCCGCTGGAGCAGCAGCAGCTGTTCTTCGGCAAGGAGGGGGTCTGGGACGCCATCGAGATCAAGGTCGACGACCCCGACCGCGTCGGCGAGCTGACCCCCGCCATCCGCGACGCCGCCGGCCCCGGATCTGTCATCAGCGACTGGCGCGAACGCCTGGCCGCCTTCTACGGCGCCCTGCGGGTCGAGCGGGTGGCCATGAGCATCATCCTGGGCCTGGTCGTCGCCATCGCCGCCATGAACATCATCTCCGGCATCGTCATGCTGGTGAAGAACAAGACGCGCGACATCGCCATCCTGCGCACCGTGGGCGCCAGTCCGTCGGCCATCCTGCGCATCTTCTTCATGTCCGGCGCCATGATCGGCGTGGCGGGCACCCTGGCGGGCCTCGCCCTGGGCCTGCTGTTCTGCTGGAACATCGGCACGATCCAGCACGCCATCGAGGCCGTGTTGGGGGTGCAACTGTTCAACGCCGACGTCTATCAGCTGGACGCCATCCCGGCCCTGGTCGATCCGATGGACGTGACCTGGGTCGCCCTGCTGTCCTTCAGCATGAGCTGCCTGGCCAGCCTGCCGCCGTCCTGGACGGCCTCTCGCATCGATCCCGTGGAGGCGCTCCGCTATGAGTAGGTCTCCGATCCTGTCGGTGCGCGGCCTGACCCGAACCTATGACACCGCCAACGGCGGCCTGACCGTGCTGAAGGGCGTGGATCTGGACGTCATGCCGGGCGAGATGGTCGGGCTGATCGGCCCCTCCGGCTCGGGCAAGTCCAGCCTGCTGCACGCCGCCGGCCTGCTGGAGAAGCCGACCGAGGGCACGGTCGCCATCGACGGCGAAATGGTGGGCGACCTCGACGAGCGCGCCCGCACCCGCCTGCGCCTGTCGCGCATCGGCTTCGTCTATCAGTTCCACCATCTGCTGGCCGAGTTCGACGCCCGCGACAATGTCGCCCTGCCGATGCGGATCGCGGGCATGAGCCTGGCCCAGGCGCGCCGTCAGGCCGAGGAGACGCTGACGACCCTCGGTCTGGGCGAGCGGCTGACCCACCAGCCGGCCCAGCTGTCGGGCGGCGAGAAGCAGCGTGTCGCCATCGCCCGGTCCCTGGCCAACAAGCCCCGCCTGCTGCTGGCCGACGAACCGACCGGCAACCTGGACCCGACCACCAGCCAGTCGGTGTTCGAATCCCTGCGTGACCTGGCCAAGACCACGGGCGTCGCCGCCCTGATCGCCACCCACAATATGGAGCTGGCCGGCCACATGGACCGCGTCTTCGCCCTGAAGGACGGCCATCTGGAAGAACGGGCGGCCCAAAGTCAGGCTTATTGAGCCAGGCCTAATGACATCTGGCGGACGCCGTCACCCAACGGCCGCGTCGCCCCAGATGGCGCGCAGCTGCTGGGGCCGGCGGCAGCCCTGGCGATAGGCCTCGTAATGGGCGCGGTTGCGGCGGGCGTAGTCCTGATGCTCAGGCCCGGCGGGCCAGAACCGCTGGACCCCGACGACCGGGGTGGTGAAGCTCTTGCCCAGAACGCGCATGGCCGCATCCCGTGACGCCACAGCGGCCGCCCGCTGATCCGCCGTGGCGAAGACCGCCGCGCGATAGGACGGCCCCTGGTCGCAGAACTGCCCGTTCGGATCGGTCGGGTCTATGGTGCGCCAGTAGCGGTCCACCAGGGCGCGATAGCTGACGACGCGGGGATCGAACGTGACCTGGACCGCCTCCATATGGCCGGTCCCGCCGCGCACCACCTGCTCATAGGTCGGGTTGGCCGTCTGGCCGCCGACGAAGCCTGATACGGCGGAGCGCACCCCCGGCAGGCCGTCGAACGCCTTTTCCTCGGACCAGAAACAACCGCCGGCGAAGACGGCCGTCTGAAGCACTGACCGGGCGGGCTGGGCCTGGGCGCGGTCGGTCCGGGGCAGGGCGGCGGTCGTCACGACGACCAGGGCGGCCGCAATCGCCGCGCCAGCCAGGAATTTCAGAGACTTGGGCATGGGGACATCTCCCTTTCTCCACAGGCATACGATGCGCCGCTGCAAATGGTTTCAGACCGTCTCGCCCCTTGGGATAAGACCGGGGTTGACGAGAACAATGAGCGAACATAGAACAAGGCAAGAACATTCATGTCTGGGGATAAGTCGCCATGCCGCGTTTGATGAGAGATATGCTGTCGCTGGCCTCGTGCAGCGGTTTCGTCTGGATGGTCTGGACCCTGGCCATCAGCGTGACGGCCGCCTGATTTTCAGACTCGCACCGACAGGGTCTGAATTCGCATTGTGTAAAATCAATCGCTTATGAGAGATTCTAGACTATCTGGACTGTGTTTTTTCGCCGTGACGGTCTGAAGCCTCTATCCACAGCGGATCAATGATCGCGCGGCCCGGCTGAAGGTTTGCGGTGTTCCGGCGGGCGGTGATGTGAGACTCGGTCCAGGATGATGCGCGGCCTCCCTTCGGAGGCGCGACAGGCGGAGGTCCAGTGAGCGAACCGGTCAACAGTCAGGGTTTCGTCCATCTGCGGGTCCGCTCGGCCTATTCGCTGCTGGAAGGCGCGATCAAGGCGGGCAAGCTGGGCAAGCTGGCGGCGGACGCGGGCATGCCGGCCGTGGCCATCGCCGACCGGACCAATCTGTTCGGCGCGCTGGAGTTCAGCCAGTACACCCGTGACTCCGGGGTCCAGCCCATCATCGCCTGCGCCCTGCCGGTGTTCGGCATCGGCGGACACCAGGCCGTGCGCTGGGCCAAGACCCCGACCGTGGTCCTGCTGGTCCAGAACGAGGCCGGGTGGCGCAACCTGTGCGCCCTGTCGTCCTCGGCCTATCTGGACGCGGGCGAAATGGCCGAACCGGGCGTGGCCTGGGACCAGGTCGTGGCGCGGTCCGAGGGGCTGATCCTGTTGTCGGGCGGCCCCGACGGTCCGGTCGATCCCCTGTTCGCCCAGGGCAAGACGGGCGAGGGGGCGGCCGCCCTGGCGACGATGAAGTCCGCCTTCGGCGACCGCTTCTATGTCGAGCTGCAGCGTCACGGGCTGGAGGACGAAAAGCGGGCCGAGCCCGGTCTGGTCGAATGGGCCTACGCCCACGAGACGCCCCTGGTCGCGACCAATGACGTCTATTACGCCAAGGCGGCCCAGGCCAAGTCGCACGACGCCCTGTTGTGCATCGCCGACGGCGCCTTCACCGGCCAGGAAGACCGCCGCCGCATCACCGGCGAACACTGGTTCAAGTCGGCCGAGGCGATGCGCGACCTGTTCGCCGACCTGCCCGAGGCCTGCGACAACACCATCGACATCGCCCGGCGCTGCGCCTTCCTGGTCAACACCCATGCGCCCATTCTGCCGCGGTTCGACACGGGGGCAGGGCGGTCCGAGGCCGACGAACTGGCGCACCAGGCGCGCGAGGGGCTGAAGGTGCGCCTTGGCCAGATCACCCCCGCCGTGCCCGAGGCGGAATACTGGAGCCGGCTGGAATGGGAGGTCGGCATCATCCAGCAGATGGGCTTCCCCGGCTATTTCCTGATCGTGTCCGACTTCATCAAATGGGCCAAGGAGCACGGCATCCCGGTGGGGCCGGGGCGGGGCTCGGGGGCCGGCTCTCTGGTCGCCTGGTCCCTGACCATCACCGACCTCGACCCGCTGCGGTTCGGCCTGCTGTTCGAGCGGTTCCTGAACCCCGAACGGGTCTCCATGCCCGACTTCGACATCGACTTCTGCCAGGAGCGGCGCGAAGAGGTGATTGACTATGTCCAGGACCGCTACGGCAAGGACCGTGTGGCCCAGATTATCACCTTCGGCACCCTGCAGGCGCGGGCCGTGCTGCGCGACGTCGGCCGGGTGCTGCAGATGCCGCTGGGCCAGGTGGACCGGCTCTGCAAGATGGTGCCGAACAACCCGGCCAATCCCGTCACCCTGGCCCAGGCCATCGACCTGGAGCCGCGCCTGAAGGAAGCCAGGGACGCCGAACCTGCGGTCCGCACCCTGCTGGAGACGGCGCTGGAGCTGGAGGGGCTGTACCGCAACGCCTCGACCCACGCCGCCGGCATCGTCATCGGCGACCGGCCTCTGGTCGAACTGGTGCCCCTGTACCAGGATCCGCGCTCGACCATTCCGGCCTCCCAGTTCAACATGAAATGGGTCGAGCCGGCGGGTCTGGTGAAGTTCGACTTCCTGGGCCTGAAGACCCTGACCGTGCTGGACCGCGCGCGCGGCTATCTGGAACGGCGCGGCGCGGCGCAGGACTGGAACGGCCTGCCGCTGGACGACGCCCGCACCTATGAGCTGATGGCCTCGGGCCAGACCGTCGGGGTGTTCCAGCTGGAATCCCAGGGCATGCGCGACACCCTGCGCAAGATGCGCTGCGGCTCCATCGAGGAGATCACCGCCCTGATCTCGCTGTATCGGCCGGGGCCGATGGAGATGATCGACACCTATATCGACCGGAAGTTCGGTCGGGCCGAGGTCGATTATCTGCACCCCAGTCTGAAGGAGGTGCTGACTGAGACCTACGGGGTCATCATCTACCAGGAACAGGTGATGAAGATCGCCCAGATCCTGGCGGGCTACAGCCTGGGCGAGGCCGACCTGCTGCGTCGCGCCATGGGCAAGAAGAAGAAGGAGGAGATGGACTTCCAGCGGGCGCGCTTCGTCAAGGGCGCGCTGGAGAAGACCGTCCCCGAGACCCAGTCCGGCTCGATCTTCGACCTGGTGGCCAAGTTCGCCGGTTATGGCTTCAACAAGTCGCACGCCGCCGCCTACGCCCTGATCTCGTTCCAGACCGGCTGGCTGAAGGCCAATCATCCGGTCGAGTTCTTCGCCGCCTCGATGAGTCTGGACCTGTCGAACACCGACAAGCTGGCGGTCTTCTATCAGGACGCCAAACGGTTCGACGTGCCGGTGCTGCCGCCCGATCTGAACCGGTCCTCGGCGGACTTCGACGTGGCCTGGGACGACAGTCGTGGCGTGGTCCTCTACGCCCTGGGCGCCATCCGCAACGTCGGGCTCGAGGCGATGAAACACGTCATCGAGGTGCGCGAGACCGGCGGTCGTTTCGCCGACATCTTCGACTTCCTGGAACGGGTCGATCCGCGCAGCGTCAACAAACGGGCGCTGGAAGGCCTGGCCAAGGCTGGCGCCTTCGACAGCATCCATCCCAACCGCCGCCAACTGGTCGAACAGGCCGACGTCCTGATGGCCTATTGCCAGAGCGTTGCGGCCGAACGCGCCTCGTCCCAGGTCTCCCTGTTCGGCGGCGACCAGGCCCATGTCGGCCGGCCGCGGCTGAAGAGCGTCGAACCCTGGGTCGGGCCCGAGCGGCTGGACCATGAGCTGTCGGCCGTCGGCTTCTATCTGTCCGGCCACCCGCTGGACGAGATGACCTCGGCCCTGAAACGCAAGCGCGTCACATTCGTCGCCGAGGCGATTCCCCTGGCGGAATCGGGCCACGAGGCCTTCCAGATGGCCGGGGTGGTGCGCCGCAAGCAGGAACGCGCCAGCGCCAGGACCGGCGAGAAATTCGCCTTCGTCACCTTCTCGGACCCGACCGGCGAGTTCGAATGCCTGTTCCCGCCCGAACAGCTGCGCAAATGCCGTGAGGTGCTGGAGCCCGGCGCCTCGGTCATGGTGCGGGTCCGCGCCAAGGCGTCGGAAGGGGAGGTGCGGTTCTTCGGCGACGACGCCAGCCAGATGGACAATCTGCTGGATGACGCCAACATCGGACTGCGCATCCATGTCTCGGCCCGCACCGCCGACGCCGAGGCCCTGAAGGCCCGGCTGGAACGCGCCCGCTCCGGCGCCATCGGCAAGGGCGGCGAAATCTCCCTGGTCGCCTCGCTGGAAGGCCGTCAGGAGGTCGAGGTCAAGCTTCCCGGCCGCTATCGGCTGGACGGCGCCCTGCGCGGCGCCCTGAAGTCGGCGCCGGGCGTCCTGATGCTGGAGGAGGCGTGATGATCGCGCTGTCCCACGCCGCCGGAACCTTCGAGGTCAAGATCACGCCGGTCGCGCCCGAGCCGGACGCGCCTGCCGACGTCCACGGCCGAATGAAGCTCGCCAAGACCTTCCACGGCGATCTTGAAGGAACCGGCGTGGGGGAGATGCTGGGGGTCATGGCCGGCCAGTCCGGCGCCTATGTCGCCCTGGAGCGGGTGACGGGCGTGCTGAACGGTCGCCAGGGCGGTTTCTCGATGGTCCATCGCGGCGTCATGAACGCGGGGTCGCAGGAGCTTCTGATCACCATCGTGCCGGGCTCAGGCAGTGGTGATCTGGCGGGAGTAAGCGGGGTCTTCCACCTGACCATCGCCGACGGGGAGCATCGTTATGTCCTGGACTACAGCCTGCCTGAATGACGCTCCGAGGGTGGGTTGCATATGGTCAAGCTATTGTAATTGCGGAACCGCATGAGCCGTGAAGGGTTGGTTCAGTCTACAAGGGAGACTGTTCCAATGAAAAATCTCGTTCTCGCCGGCGTCGCTTCGGTCGCTTTGCTCGGCGCCTGCAATCAGGGCGGCGACACTGCAGCCCAGAACGCCGACGAAGCCGTCAATGCGACCCAGGACGCCGCTTCCGGCGTCGTCGGCCAGACCTCCGCCGCCACCATGGGCGCCAACACCGTCGAGGGCTTCGTCACCAGCCTTGCGGTCGGCAACATGTATGAAATCGAGGCCGCAAAGGTCGCCGCCGCCAAATCGACCAACGCCGACGTCAAGGCCCTGGCGGCCATGATCGACAAGGATCACACGGCTGCGGGCGAGAAGGTGACCTCGGTCGTCGCGACGGCGGCTCCGAACGTCACGGTTCCGACCACGCTGGACGAACGTCGCCAGGGACTGATCGACAATCTGAAGGCCGCCACGCCGGCTGATTTCGACAAGGTCTATCTGGAGCAGCAGGTCGCCGCTCATAACGAGACTCTGACCCTGCTGAACGGGTTCGACGACAACACCGACGCCCCGGCCTTGGCCGGTCTGGCCCGGGAGCTGATCCCGACCATCACGGCCCACCGCGATCGCGCCCAGGCCCTGATGGATGCGATGAACTAAGGGCGACGAATTTCGCCCATGACAGGCGGTCCCGAAAGGGGCCGACTTCTGTGTTTTGTCAGGCGGCGCTTGCTATTCGGGCCTATCCCGCCTACATGGCCCCCGCATTTCGCAACGCGGGCGAGGCGCGTTTCGGGGAGACATCCCGATCCGCTCCATTCCGAGGGTCTTGTGACCTTTAATCCCCCGCGCCACGTTTGATCGGAAAAAGGACTGAACGATCATGGCTCTGCCTGAATTCTCGATGCGCACCCTGCTTGAAGCGGGCGCCCACTTCGGCCACCAGACGCACCGGTGGAACCCGAAGATGGACCGTTACATCTTCGGCTCGCGCTCGAACATCCACATCATCGACCTGTCGCAGACGATGCCGCTGTTCCACCAGGCTCTGGTGGCCGTGCGCGACGTCGCCGCCAAGGGCGGCCGCGTCCTGTTCGTCGGCACCAAGCGCCAGGCCTCCGAGCCGGTCGCCGAAGCCGCCAAGCGCTGCGCCCAGTACTACATGAACAACCGTTGGCTGGGCGGCACCCTGACCAACTGGCGCACCGTTTCGGGCTCGATCGCCCGTCTGCGTGAACTGGAAGGCATCCTCGAGAACGGCGGCGAAGGCCGCGTCAAGAAGGAACTGCTGAACCTGCAGCGCGAGAAGGACAAGCTGGAGCTGTCGCTGGGCGGCATCAAGGACATGGGTTCGATCCCGGACATCATGTTCGTGATCGACACCAACAAGGAAGCGATCGCGATCCAGGAAGCCCGCAAGCTGAACATCCCGATCATCGCCATCCTGGACACCAACTCGGACCCGGACGGCATCACCTATCCGGTCCCCGGCAACGACGACGCCGCCCGCGCCATCCAGACCTACTGCGACCTGATCGCCGACGCGGTCCTGGACGGTCTGGCCGCCGGCGCCTCGGCCTCGGGCGTGGACCTGGGTGCTGCGATCAATCCGGAAGAGCCCATGCTGCGTGAAGCCTCGACCCCGGTCGAAGCCGACGCCGCTCCGGCCGGCACGGAAGACGTCGCCGCTGAACTGGTCGCCGCCGCTGAACCGGCTGTCGCCGATGAAGCTGCTCAGGCCGCCACTTCGGAAGCGAACGACGCCGTCGAAACCGAGAAGGCCACGGGCTGATCGCCCGACGGCCCTCCTTTTGACGCTACGCTTGCCGCGCGGCGGCTCGCTACTTGAGCGTCAATCCGAAGGCCGTGCGTTGAACTGACACACGGCCGGGCTAAATCAGCCCGGCCGTTCCCACATACGAATCCCCCAAGGAGAAGAACATGGCCGAGATCACTGCCGCCCTCGTGAAGGAACTTCGCGAGCGTTCGGGCGTCGGCATGATGGACTGCAAGAAGGCGCTGGTCGAAAACGACGGCAACATCGAAGCAGCGATCGACTGGCTCCGCGCCAAGGGCCTGTCCAAGGCCGCCAAGAAGGCCGACCGCGTCGCCGCCGAGGGCCTGGTCGCCGTGGCGTCCAAGGAAGACGGCAAGGGCGAAGTCGCCGCCGCCATCGAGTTCAATGCGGAAACCGACTTCGTCGCCCGTAACGAACTGTTCCAGAACGCCGCCAAGTCGTTCGCCCAGCTGGGCCTGGAGCATCACACCGTCGAGGCCCTGCACGGCGCCGAACTGGAAGCCGGCAAGACGGTCCAGGACGAAGTGACCAACATGATCGCCACCATCGGCGAGAACATGCAGCTGCGCCGCGCCGCCCGCCTGTCGGTGTCGGAAGGCGTCGTCTCGACCTATGTCCACAACGCGGTTTCGCCGGGCGTGGGCCGTATCGGCGTGCTGGTCGCCCTGGAAGGCGAGGGCGACAAGACCGCCCTGCGCGAACTGGGCCGCAAGATCGCCATGCACGTCGCCGCCACGGCGCCGCTGTCGCTGAACACGGACGACCTGGACCCCGCCGCCATCGAGAAGGAACGCACCGTCCTGACCGAAAAGGCCAAGGAAGAAGGCCGTCCCGAAGCCATGATCGCCAAGATCGTGGAAGGCCAGATCAACAAGTTCCAGAAGGACGTGGTGCTGTCCAAGCAGCCCTTCGTCATGGACCCGGACGTGACCATCGAACAGCTGGTCGCCAACTCGGCCAAGGAACTGGGCTCCTCCAACCTGCACCTGGCCGGCTTCGTCCGTCTGGCGCTGGGTGAAGGCGTCGAGAAGGTCGAAGGCCCCGACTTCGCGTCGGAAGTCGCCTCGATGATGGGCGGCAACTAAGCAGTCTCCCCCTCATTCGTGAGGGTTTTGTATCAGAAGGGCGCGTTCGGCTTTGATGGCCGGCGCGCCCTTCGTCTATAAGAAGTCGCCTGATTCAAAAGGCGCCGCATTCAAACGGACCCCCGCCGCATGCCCGACGCACCCGCCAATTTTCGCTACAAGCGCGTCCTGCTCAAGGTTTCCGGCGAAGTCCTGATGGGCGATCAGGCCTTCGGCGTCGACATGAAGACCGTGGACACCGTGGCCAAGGCCGTGGCCCAGGTCGCGGCCGAGGGCGTGGAAATCTGTCTGGTGATCGGCGGCGGCAACATCTTCCGCGGCCTGTCCAAGGCGGCGGCGGGCATGGAGCGCGCCCAGGCCGACTATATGGGCATGCTGGCCACCATCATGAACGCCCTGGCCATGCAGTCGGCGCTGGAGAAGATCGGCGTCTCGACCCGCGTGCAGAGCGCCATTCCGATGGCCGCCATCGCCGAACCCTACATCCGCCGCCGCGCCCTGCGTCATCTCGAGAAGGGCCGCGTGGTCATCTTCGCCGCCGGCGTCGGCGCGCCCTTCTTCACGACGGATTCGGGCGCCGCCCTTCGCGCGGCTGAAATGGGCTGCGACGCCCTGCTGAAGGGCACCAGCGTTGACGGCGTCTATACTGCGGACCCCAAGAAGGATCCGACCGCGACCCGCTACGAGACCCTGACCTATCAGGAGGTTCTGGCCCAGGATCTGCGGGTGATGGACGCTTCCGCCATCGCCATGATGCGCGACACGGGTATTCCGATCGTGGTCTTCTCGATCCGCGAAGACGACTCCCTGCGCCGCGCCCTGACCGGCGAGGGCACCTGCACCATCATCCAGGACCGCGCCTGATCGTTCGACGATCCGTTGAAGACAAGAGAGACCAAGACCATGGCCAAGCCCGAAGTGAAAACCTATCGCGACCGCATGGAGAAGGCGGTCGTGGCGCTGAAGGAAGAGTTCAGCGGCCTGCGCACCGGACGGGCCAACGCCGGCTTGCTGGAGCCCGTGCGGGTCGAGGCCTATGGATCGGCCTCGCCGCTGTCGGCCGTCGCCGCCATCAGCGTGCCCGAGCCGCGGATGATCTCCGTCAACGTCTGGGACAAGGGCATGGTGGTCGCGGTCGAAAAGGCCATTCGCAACGCCAACCTGGGCCTGAACCCCATCGTTGACGGACAGACCCTGCGCATCCCCGTGCCGCCGCTGACCGAGGAGCGCCGCAAGGACCTGGTCAAGCTGGCCGGCAAGTACACCGAGCAACAGAAGATCGCCGTGCGCAACGTGCGCCGCGACGCCAACGACGATCTGAAGAAGGCCGAGAAGGCGGGCGAGATCAGCCAGGACGAACAGAAGAAGCTGGAGGCGGACATCCAGAAGGAGACGGACGCCGCCATCAAGCGCATCGACGAGGCCTTGAAGACCAAGGAACAAGAGATCATGCAGGTCTGAGGCGGAACGGCTTGGGCCTGAAGGGACGGAACGACAGATGACGGCAGACCGCGCCGCGCCTTCGAGCTCGCGTTCCGATGGACCACGCCATGTCGCCATCATCATGGACGGCAACGGCCGCTGGGCGAGCGCCCGGGGCCTGCCGCGCGCCATGGGACATCGCGAGGGGGTCCAGGCGCTGAAGCGCACGATCCAGGCCGCGCCCGATTTCGGCATCCAATGCCTGACCGTCTTCGGCTTCTCGACCGAGAACTGGAGCCGTCCGGCCGAGGAGGTCTCGGACCTGATGGGGCTGGTGCGGACCTATGTGGCCAGTGATCTGGCGCGGCTGGAGAAGGCGGGCGTGCGCCTGCGCATTCTCGGCCGCCGCGACGGACTGCCGTCCGACATCGCCGCCATCATCGAAAAGGCCGAGCGCCAGACCGCCCACAACGACCGGTTCATGCTTCAGGTCGCCTTCAACTATGGCGGCCGGGCCGATCTGGTCGACGCCGCGCGTCGCCACATGCAAAGGCTGCTGGCGGGCGAGACGGTCGAGCCGATCGATGAAGACACCCTGGCCGCCGGCCTGGCCACGGCGGGATCGCCGCCGCTGGATCTGATCGTCCGCACCTCGGGCGAGCAGCGCCTGTCGAACTTCCTGCTGTGGGAAGCCGCCTACGCCGAACTGGTGTTCCAGGATATCCTGTGGCCCGACTATGGGCCCAAGGCGCTGGGGGAGGCGGTCGCCGCCTTCGCTCAACGCGAACGCCGCTACGGCGGGCGAGAGGACGCGCCTGCGCGCGTGTCGGCCTGATGGCGGTCAAGGGGCGGGATATCGCCTTGAGGGCGGCCTCGGCCGCCGTCCTGGCGCCGGCGGCGGTGGCCGCCACCTGGTTCGGGGGCGTCTGGTTCCTGGCGCTGATGCTGGCCGCCTGCGTCGTCCTGGCCTTCGAATGGGGCGCCATGAGCGCGCCCAAGGCTCCGCGTCCCGTCGGACTGGCGGTGGCCCTGGCCGTCGTGGCCGCCGTCGTCAGCGCCTATTTCGGCGTCATGTCGGTCGCCTTCGTCATCCTGGTGTTCGGCGCCGCCGCTGCGGGGCTCTATGCCCGAAGCCGAGGCCAGCAGGCCGTGGATGCGGCCTATGGCGTGCTTTATCTGGGTTGGCCCTCGGTGCTGCTGATCTGGCTGCGCGACGGGGACGGCGCGGTCGGTCTGCACTGGACGGCGCTTGTCTTCGCTGTGACCTGGTCGGCGGACATCCTGGCCTATCTGGCGGGTTCGACCCTGGGCGGGCCGAAGCTGTGGCCGCGTTATTCGCCCAACAAGACCTGGTCCGGCTTCGTCGGCGGCATTCTGGCGGGCGCGGTCGCCGGTGCGGCCCTGACGGCCTGGTTCGACATGGGCCGCCTGACCATCTTCTGGGGCGCGATCCTGGGCCTGGCGGCCGCGCTGGCCACCATGGGCGGCGATCTGTGGGAGTCGGGGCTGAAGCGCCGGTTCGGCGTCAAGGACGCGGGCAACACCATCCCCGGCCACGGCGGCCTGCTGGACCGGGTGGACGGGTTGATGTTCGCGGTCGTGGTGGTGGCGGCGGGACGTCTGCTGGTGGTTCTGCTGGAAAAGGGCGCGTCTTGATCCGTCGCCGCGTCACGGTTCTGGGCTCCACCGGCTCGGTCGGCTCGTCGACCCTGGACCTGATGGAACAGGCCGAGGCCACCGGCACGGGGGCCTTCGAGGTCGAGGCCCTGACGGGCGGCGCCAATATCGCCAAACTGGCCGAGCAGGCGCGGCGCTGGAAGCCGAAACTCGCGGTGACGGCCGACCCGAAGAGGCTGACCGATCTGCGCGACGCCCTGGCGGGAACCGGCGTGGCGGCGGCGGCGGGCGAGGACGCCATTGTGGAGGCGGCGACGCGGCCGGCCGACTGGATCATGGCGTCCATCGTCGGGGCCGCAGGGTTGAAGTCGGCCTGGGCGGCGGCCGAAACGGGCGCCATCTTGGCCTTGGCCAACAAGGAAAGCCTGGTCTGCTGCGGCCCGGCCCTGATCGAGCGCGTTCGACGGGCCGGGGGGCGGCTGATCCCGGTCGATTCCGAACATTCCGCCATCTTCCAGGTGTTTCCGGCCGAAGCGCCCGAGCAGGTATCGAAACTGGTGCTCACCGCCTCGGGCGGGCCGTTCCGCCAGACCCCGCGCGCCCAGATGACCGGGATCACGCCCGAACAGGCCGTCGCCCATCCGAACTGGAGCATGGGGGCCAAGATTTCGGTCGACAGCGCCACCATGGCCAACAAGGGCCTGGAGATGATCGAGGCGGCCTATCTGTTCGCCATGCCGGCGGAGCGGATCGACGTCGTGGTCCACCCCGAATCGATCATCCACAGCCTTGTGGAATATGTGGATGGTTCGACTCTGGCCCAGATGGGGCCGCCGGACATGCGCACGCCGATCGCCTGCGCCCTGGCCTGGCCCCATCGCATCGCCTGGCCCGCGCCGAAGCTGGACCTGGCGGCTCTGGGGCGGTTGACGTTCGAAGCGCCGGATCTGGCGCGGTTTCCGGCCCTGGATCTGGCGCGTCAGGCCCTGCAGGCGGGGGGGGCGGCGCCCGCCGTGTTCAACGCCGCCAACGAGGTCGCGGCCTTTGCATTTCTTGACCGCAAGCTGGCCTTTCTCAATATTGCCGCAGTCGTCGCCGAAACCCTTGATCGTGCGACGAAGGCGGGGATGGTTTTCGGCTCTGGAGACGCCTGTGGCGCGGCCCTTTCGGTCGACGCCCAGACCCGTCTGATGGCCGGAACCATAATCGCCGGACTGGCGAACGCGGCCTGATCGGCCAGGGGAGACGATTTTACAATGCTGGGCGCTCTGGGTCAGATCCTGATCTACATCGTGCCGTTCCTGCTGGTGCTGACCTTCATCGTCACCATTCATGAGCTGGGTCACTTCCTCGTCGCCCGCGCCTTCGGCGTGAAGGTGGACCGTTTCGCCATCGGTTTCGGCAAGGCGATCTTCAGCCGCACCGACCGGCACGGCATCGAATGGCGGCTCGGCTGGATGCCGCTGGGCGGGTATGTCAAATTCTCGGGCGATCTGGACGCTTCCAGCGTGCCGGATCAGGCGGGCCTGGCCGAACTGCGCCAGCGGGTGATCGCCGAGAGCGGGCCGGGGGCTGAGCGCGACTATTTCCACTTCAAGCCGGTTTGGCAGCGCGCCCTGATCGTCGTGGCCGGGCCCGCCGCCAACTTCCTGCTGGCCATCACCATTTTCGCGATCGTCTTCATGAGCGTGGGCGCGCAACTACGGCCCGCCCGCGTGGCCCAGGTCCAGGCCGGTTCGCCCGCCGCCGCCGCCGGCTTCCAGGTCGGCGACCTGATCACAGGGGTGAACGGCAAGGCGATCAAGGACGGCGGAGAGGTGACGCGCACCGTCATGCTGTCGACCGGCGATCCCGTCCGATTCACCGTCGAACGTGCGCAGCAGGTGGTGGAGCTGACCGCCGTTCCCGAGCGTCGCGAAGAGAACGATCCCATCGCCGGGCGGGTCAAGGTCGGCCGGATCGGCCTGGGGCTCGCGCCTGCGCCGGGCGATCTGCGTCATGTTCGCTATGGGCCTGTGGACGCCGTGGTCGAAGGCGTGCGCCAGACCCGCGACGTCGTCGGTTCGACCCTGACCTACCTGGGGCGTCTGGCGACGGGTCGGGAGTCGGGCGACCAGTTCAGCGGTCCGTTGGGCATCGCCAAGGCGACCGGTTCGCTGACGACGGCGGCGGTGGAGGCCAATCCGGCGCCCGAGGCCATCGCAATCAACCTTCTGCTCACCCTGACAACCTTCGCCGCCATACTTTCGATCGGAATCGGCTTTCTAAATCTCTTGCCCATCCCTGTGCTGGACGGCGGACATCTGCTTTTCTACGGCTATGAAGCCATAGTGCGGCGGCCCGTTGCGGCGCGGTATCAGGAGATGGGCTATCGCGCAGGTCTTGCGCTTCTGGCGGGATTTATGTTGTTCGCGACGTGGAACGACCTACAGAAGCTCAACATCTTCCAATTCCTCGGCGGGCTCGTCTCGTGAGCCGACGCCAGCCCCCGATGGTTTCCAGAATGAACGACATGACATCACGCGCCGCCGTCCGACTGGGCGCCCGATCCAGCCTCCTCGCGCTGGCTGTCGCCGCAGGCTTCGCCGCCCCGGCCCTGGCCCAGACTGCAGGGGCTCCTGCGGCGCCCGCGCCCGCCGGCGAACAGCCGCCGCGCGTCGAGATCGCCGCGCCCCAGTCGCTGACGGTCAATCGCATCCTGGTTCAGGGCGCGCAGCGGATCGACCAGACCACGGTCCTGTCCTATCTGCCGATCCGCCCCGGCGACACGGTCGACGCCGCCGTTCTGGATGTCGCGGTTCGCACCCTGTCACGCACCGGCCTGTTCGCCGACGTGCAGCTGGGCGTGCAGAACGGCGACCTCATCGTCCAGATCGTCGAGAACCCGATCATCAACCAGGTGGTGTTCGAGGGGAACAGCGCCCTGTCGCAGGACAAGCTGACCAAGGAAGTCACGCTTCAGCCGCGCGGCATCTACACCCGCGCCAAGGTGCAGGAAGATGTCGGCGCCATCGTCGAACTGTATCGCCTGCAGGGCCGCATCTCGGCGACCGTGACGCCGAAACTGGTTCAGCTGGAACAGAACCGCGTCGATGTGATCTTCGAGATCAACGAAGGCCCCCAGACCGGCATCAGCGCCATCAACATCCTGGGCAACCACGCGTTTTCCGACAACGACGTGCGCGGCGTCATGGTGACCGAGCGGTCGCAGTGGTGGAAGTTCTTCTCCAGCAACGACAACTATGATCCGAACCGCCTGGATTACGACCAGGAGCAGCTGCGGAAATTCTATACGAACCGCGGCTACTACGACTTCCGCATCGTCTCGTCGGTGGCCGAGCTGCAGCCTGACGATCAGGCGTTCCAGCTGACCCTGACCCTGAACGAGGGCGACAAGTACAACTTCGGCAAGGTCGACGTCATTACCCAGAATGACCGCCTCAACGCCGAATTCCTCAAGGCGCTTGTGCCGATCCGCGAAGGCCAGCTCTACGAGAGCGACAAGATCGAACAGGCGGTCGACGCCCTGACCTTCGCCGCCGGTTCGGCCGGTTACGCCTTCGTCGAGATCAATCCGACCTATCGCGCCAACCCCGACACCGACACGGTGGATGTGACCTTCAATGTGTCCGAGGGCCAGCGCGTCTATATCGACCGCATCAATGTGGTCGGAAACACCCGAACCATCGACCCGGTCATCCGCCGCGAACTGATGCTGACCGAAGGCGACGCCTTCAACCGCGCCCTGATGGAGCGCTCGCGCAACAATCTGCGCGCGCTCGGCTTCTTCAAGGACGTGACGATCGAGGAAACGCGCGGCAGCGCGCCCGACCGTTCGGTCATCAACGTCAACGTCCAGGAACAGCCGACCGGGGAACTGTCCGTCGGCGCAGGCTTCAGCTCGGTCGACTCCTTCACGGTCAACCTGGGCATTTCCGAGCGGAACTTCCGCGGGCGCGGCCAGAACGTCGTCGCGCGTCTTGAATGGGGCTCGCTGCGTCAGCAGGTCGATTTCCGCTTCACCGAACCCAAGTTCCTGGGCCGCGACCTTCGGGCGGGCTGGGATCTGTTCCACTCGCGATATGACCTGAGCAAATATTCGTCCTACGACTACCGTTCGACCGGCGGCGGCCTGCGCCTGTCCTATCCGTTGAACGGCAATATGCTGCTCAGCACCCGCTACTTCCTGAAATCGGACGAGATCATCGTCCCGACCGGCTACTGCAACGCGACCGGCAGCGGTTCTTCGGCCCTGTGCGACCAGGTCGGCAGCTATATCAACTCGTCCGTCGGCTATACGCTTCAGATGAACTACACCAACGACCCGGTTCGCCCGACGCGCGGCTGGTCGGGCTCGCTGCGTCAGGACCTGGCCGGTCTCGGCGGCGACGTGAACTATGTGAAGACCGAAGCCGACGCAGCCTGGTACTATGGCTTCTCGCCGCGCTGGGTCGTCAGCGTCCAGGGCTCTACCGGCTATGTCAGCGGCTGGAACGGCGATCCGATCCGGATCAACGACCGCTTCTTCAAGGGCGGCAACAGCTTCCGCGGCTTCGAGACCGCCGGGATGGGGCCGCGCGACCTGCGGACGACCGACGCCCTGGGCGGCAACTTCTACGCCATCGGCACCGTCGAACTGACCCTGCCGAACTATCTGCCCGAGCAGTACGGCATCAAGACTTCGCTGTTCGCCGACGTCGGCACCCTGGGCGTGCTGGATGATCGCTACAAGTTGACAACGACCGGCACGGTCAACACCAATATCGCCGATGAGTTGTCTCTGCGGGCGTCGGCCGGCGTCAGCATCCACTGGAAATCGCCGATGGGCCCCATCCGGTTCGACATCTCCAAGGTCCTGTCCAAGGAAGACTACGACAAGACGGAATCCTTCCGCTTCTCGACCTCCACCCAGTTCTAAGCCCGCGACGCAAAAGCGCACGCACGAGGAAGTCCCATGAAAGCTCTGATCATCGCCGCCACGGCCGCCGCCACCCTGGTCGCCACCGCCGCCTCGGCCCAACAGGCCGCTGCGCCCGCCAACCCCGGTCCGGTCATCCCGGGCGTCTGCGTCTATTACAACGCCCGTCTGCTGGCGCAGTCGGCCGCCGGCCAGGCCGTCGAGGCGCGCATGCAGCAACTGGCGCAGGAAGTTCAGGGCGAACTCCAGCCCTACGCCACCGCGCTTCAGACCGAAGCCCAGCAGCTTCAGACCTCGGGCGCCAGCCTGCCGGCCGACCAGTTGCAACAGCGCCGTCAGGCCCTGCAGCAGCGCGCCCAGGAAGCGCAACAGCTGGAAGGCACGCGCGAAAACGAACTGCGCTACACCCTGGCCATGCAACGCCAGGCCATCACCGAGGCCGTGTCGCCGATCCTGACCGCCCTGTACCAGGAGAAGGGCTGCGGCCTGCTGCTGGACCGCGAGAGCGTCTTCATGATGAACCCGGCCATGGATCTGACCGATACGGCGATCCAGCGCCTGAACACGGCCCTGCCGACCCTGTCGTTCAACCGTATGGCCGTCCCGGCCCAGCAGCCGCAACAGCCGGCCGCCGCCAACTAAGTTCGACATGCCCGACACCCGCTTCTTTCAAACCCTGTCTCCTCTGACCGTCGCCGAACTGGCGGCCCAGATCGGGGGCGAGGTCGAGAGGGGCGGGGACCGGACCATCGCCTCGGTCGCGCCCCTGTCCTCTGCGGACGGGGGCGCGATCGCGTTTCTGGGCGACCGCAAATTCGTCGCGGCGCTGGCGGGGACCCGAGCGGGTTGCGTGATCGTGCCGGCCGAAGCCGTGGCGTCGGCGCCTGCGGAAGCCGCCGTCATCATCTCACGCACGCCCCAGGCGTCCTGGGCCATGGCCTCGGCCTTGCTGCACCGTCCGGTGACGCTGGACCGGGCTATCCAGGCCTCCGAGGCGGCCGAGGACGACAGCGTCGTCATCGAGCCGGGCGTCGTGCTGGGCGAGGGCGTCCGCATCGGACGCGGCACGCGCATCTGCGCCAACACCGTCATCGGTCCGGGCGTTCAGATCGGCCGCGACTGCGTCATCGGTTCGAACGTCACCGTCGGCTTCGCCCTGATCGGCGACCGGGTGAAACTGTACGCCGGCGCGCGGATCGGCGAGGCGGGCTTCGGCGCCACCGGCACGGCCGCCGGCGCCATGGATATTCCCCAGCTGGGCCGCGTCATCCTGCAGGACGGGGTGACGGTCGGCGCCAACTCCTGCATCGACCGCGGGGCCTATGACGACACGGTCATCGGCGAAAACACCAAGATCGATAATCTGGTCATGGTCGGCCACAACTGCGTCATCGGCCGCAACAATCTGATGGCCGCCAACACCGGGATTTCCGGCTCCGTGACCAGCGGCGACAACGTCATCTTCGGCGGCAAGGCGGGGATCGGCGATCACATCACCATCGGCGAAGGCGCGCGGGTCGCGGCCGGCGCCGGGGTGCTGGCGAACATTCCGGCGGGCGAGACCTGGTCCGGTTATCCGGCCCGTCCGATCCGACAGTTCTTGCGCGAAACCATCTGGCTCGCCAAACAGGCCTCTTCAAAGAAGGCCCCGAAGGAATCATAGGGATGAGCGCAGACGGCAAGATCGATTACGCCGAGGTGATGCGGCGGCTGCCGCACCGTTATCCCTTCCTGCTGGTGGACAAGGCTGAGGCCTTCGTGCCCCGGACCTCCATCGTGGGCATCAAGAACGTCAGCCATAACGAGCCCTTCTTCCAGGGGCATTTCCCGATCGATCCGGTCATGCCCGGCGTGCTGATCGTCGAGGCCATGGCCCAGACGGGCGCCCTGCTGATGTCCAAGACCCTGGACGTGGCCGTGGCCGACAAGGTCATCATGTTCATGTCCATCGACGGCGTGCGCTTCCGCAAACCGGCGCGGCCGGGCGACCAGCTGCGCATGGAGGTCAAGGTGATCAAGGCGCGCGGCGACGCCTACAAGTTCCGCGGCGAGACCTTCATCGACGGCAAACTGGCCGCCGAGGCCGAATTCATGGCCATGGTCGTGACCGTGCCCACTCCAGCGACAGAGCCCGCCGCCTGATGACCATTCACCCCACCGCCCTGATCGACGCCACGGCGAGCCTGGCCGACGGGGTCGAGGTCGGGCCCTGGTGCACCGTCGGGCCGAACGTGGTCCTGGGCGAGGGCGTGCGTCTGGTCAGCCATGTGGTGGTTCAGCAGGATACGACCGTCGGGGCGGGAACGACGATCCATCCGTTCGCCGTCATCGGCGGCGACCCGCAGCACAACGGCTACAAGGGCGAGCCGGTGCGGCTGGAGATCGGGGAGAACAACCTGATCCGCGAGCATTGCACCTTCAACCGGGGCACGCCGCAGGGGACGGGCGTGACCGTCGTCGGCTCCAACAACCTGTTCATGACCGGCGCCCACGTGGGCCATGACTGCGTGGTCGGAAGCAATCTGGTCATGGCCAATAACGCCACCCTGGGCGGCCATGCTCATATCGGCGACAAGGTCTTCCTGGGGGGGCTGTGCGCCGTCCACCAGAACGGCCGTGTGGGGCAGGGGGCGATCATCGGCGGTCTGGCCGCCGTGACCCGCGACGTCATCCCCTATGGCTCGGCCTGGGGCAATCATGCGCGGCTGCGCGGGCTGAACCTGATCGGACTGAAGCGCAAAGGCTACGGCAAGGACCAGGTGCGGCGGCTGTTGGCCGCCTATCGCGACCTGTTCGAGGGCCAGGGCGAGTTCGCCGGCCGGATCGACGGCGTGGCCCAGGCCTATGCCGACCTGCCCGAGATCATGGAGATCATCGCCTTCATCCGCGACGGCGGGCGGCGTCCGCTGTGTCTGCCGAACGCGGAATGAGCGCGCCCGGCAAGCTGGGCCTGATCGCCGGCGGCGGCGACCTGCCGGCGGCCGTCGCGGCGCGGTGCGACGCCGAGGGGCGGCCAGTCTTCATCATCCGTCTGGCCGGGTTCGCCGCCCCCCATCTGACCCGCTGGCCGGGCGCCGAGTTCGGCATGGCCCAGATCGGGGCCATACTGAAGGCGCTGAAGGCCGAGGCCTGCACGACCGTCTGTCTGGCGGGAATCGTCAACCGGCCGGATTTCAAGAGCTTGAAGCCGGACTTCAAGGGCGCGACCCTGCTGCCGGGGATCGTCGCTGCGGCGACGCAAGGCGACGACGCCCTGTTGCGCAAGATCCTGTCGGTGTTCGAGGCCGAAGGGTTTGCGGTGGAAGGCGCCGATGACGTCCTGGGCGGCGAAACCCTGGCGTCGGGGGCCTTGGGCGCGGTTTCGCCGACGCCCGACCAGATCGCCGATCTGAAGAAGGCGCTGCATGTCGCCGAAAAGTCGGGCGAACTGGACATCGGTCAGGGCGCGGTCGTCTGCGACGGTCTGGTGCTGGCGGTCGAGGCCCAGGAGGGCACAGACGCCATGTTGCACCGGGTGGCGGGCCTGCCGGCCGATCTCCGCGGTTCGGCGTCAGCCCCCAAGGGGGCGCTGGGCAAGGCGCCCAAACCGATCCAGGACCTGCGTGTGGACATGCCGGTGATCGGGCCGCGCACGGTCGAGCTGGCGGCGGCGGCGGGCCTGGCGGGCATCGCCGGCGTGACCGGGCGGCTGATCCTGATCGACCGTCCGGCTATAGTGGCGGCTGCGGACCGGCTGGGTCTGTTCGTCTGGGGGGAAGACCGATGAGCCGTCCGTTGAAGATCATGCTGGTGGCGGCCGAGGCCTCGGGCGATGCGCTCGGCGCCGGTCTGGCCCAGGCGCTCCGGAAGCGGCTTGGCGACACGGTGAGTTTCGTCGGCGTCGGCGGGCCCCGCATGGCGGCGGAGGGCGTCGTCAGTCCGTTCGATATCGCCGAGCTGTCGATCCTGGGCTGGATCGAGGGCCTGCGCGCCTATGGCATGGTCCGGCGCCGGGTTCGGGAGACGGCGGCCCTGGCCGCGCGCGAACAGCCGGACGCGGTGGTGCTGATCGACAGCTGGGGCTTCACCATCCGGGTGGCCGAGGCGATCCGCGCCGCCCGGCCGGACGTGCCGCTGATCAAATATGTCGGCCCCCAGGTCTGGGCGTCGCGCCCCAGTCGGGCCAAGACCCTGGCGGGCGCCGTGGATCACCTGCTGGCGCTGTACAGCTTCGATGCGCCCTGGTTCGAGCGTGCGGGCCTGCCCACGACGGTCGTCGGGTCTTCGGCCCTGCATGTGGATATGGACAGCGCGGACGGCGCCGCCTTCCGCGCACGGCGGGGAATCGCCGCCGATGCAAAACTGCTGCTGATCCTGCCGGGCAGTCGGCCCGCCGAGATCGCACGCATGACGCCCGTCTATGAGGCCACGATCCGCAGGTTGAAGGCCGCCGATCCCGGTCTGGCTGTGGCCGTGGTGGCTGCGGGCACCGTGGCCAAGGATGTCACCAGCCGCGTCGCCGCCTGGCCGTTTCGGGTCCATCTGGTCGATGAGGCCGAGAAATATGACGCCATGCGGGCCGCGACGGCCGCCCTGGCCACAAGCGGAACGGTCTCGACGGAACTGGCGCTGGCCGGAACGCCGATGGTCATCGCCTATCGGATCGGCGCGCTCAGCTATGAGCTGATGAAGCGGGTGGTGACGGCGAAACACATCACCCTGTTCAATATCGCCGCCGACGCGCGCATCGCGCCCGAGTTCATCCAGAACGAAGCGTCGCCGGATATCCTGGCGCCTGCGGTCCAACGGCTTCTGGCCGACCATGAGGCGGCGGCCGATCAGGCGCGGCGTCAGACCGCGGCGCTGGATCTGATGGGCCGCGGCGGCCCGGATCCGTCGGCCCTGGCCGCTGACGCGGTCCTGCAGGTCATTGAAGCCAAGCGGGGCGGCTGATCTCGGGGCGGCCGCCCCACAAACAAAAACGCCGGGGATGTCTCCCCGGCGTCTTGCATTTCAGGCCTGTGGCGCTCGATCAGCCGCGCTGGTCGATCGCCACATAATCGCGTTGGGTCGGGCCCGTGTAGAGCTGGCGCGGACGGCCGATCTTCTGCGACGGATCCGCCATCATTTCCTGCCACTGGGCGATCCAGCCCACAGTGCGGGCCAGAGCGAACAGGACGGTGAACATGGTGGTGGGGAAGCCCATGGCCGACAGGGTGATGCCCGAATAGAAGTCGACGTTCGGGAACAGCTTGCGCGAGGTGAAGTATTCGTCCGACAGGGCGACCTTCTCCAGCTCCTTGGCGACCAGGAACAGCGGATCATTCTCGCGACCCGTGGCGGCCAGGACTTCATAGGCCGACTGCTGCATGACCTTGGCGCGCGGGTCGTAGTTCTTGTACACGCGGTGACCGAAGCCCATCAGCTTGTACTTGCGGTCCTTCACGCCCTGGATGAACTCGGGAATCTTGTCGGGCGTGCCGATTTCCTTGAGCATGTTGAGCGCCTCTTCATTGGCGCCGCCGTGCGACGGGCCCCACAGGCAGGCGATGCCGGCGGCGATACAGGCGAACGGGTTCGCGCCCGACGAACCGGCCAGGCGGACGGTCGAGGTCGACGCGTTCTGCTCGTGGTCGGCGTGCAGGGTGAAGATGCGGTCCATGGCGCGAACCAGGGCCGGATCGACGTTATAGTCCTCGGCCGGCACGGCGAAGCACATGCGCAGGAAGTTCTCGGCGTAGGACAGGTCGTTGCGCGGCGAGATGAACGGCTGGCCGACGTGGTACTTGTAGGCGCGGGCCGCGATGGTCGGCATCTTGGCGATCAGGCGGATGGCCGAGATGTCGCGCTGGACCGGATCATGGATGTCCAGGCTGTCATGATAGAAGGCCGACAGGGCCCCCACGGTGCCGACCATGATCGCCATGGGATGGGCGTCGCGGCGGAAGCCCTCGAAGAAGCGGTCGAACTGGGCGTGCAGCATCGTGTGCATGGTGATGCTGTTTTCGAACTTTTCGTACTGCGCCGCAGTCGGCAGTTCGCCGTGCAGCAGCAGGTGGCAGACCTCCACGAAGTTCGACTTCGACGCCAACTGGTCGATCGGGTAGCCGCGGTGCAGAAGCACGCCGGCGTCGCCGTCGATATAGGTCAGGGCTGACTCGCACGCGGCGGTGGAGGTGAAGCCCGGGTCGAAGGTGAAGGCGCCCGTACCCGCGTACATCTTGCGGATATCGATGACATCCGGGCCGGTGGAGCCCGAAAGGACCGGAAGCTCGATGGTCTTGCCCTCGAAGGACAGGGTCGCCGAGCCGGCGGTTTTGGCTTGTTCAGTCATGAATGCCCCTTTGCATCACACGTCCAGGCGCGGGGAGGCGTCGGCCGCTTTTTTGGTTGTGGGTGATCACTTAGTCTGTTGCAGCGCATCATCCAAGCGCCCGAGACTTTCGTCGCGCCCAAGAGCGGACAAAGTTCGCGCGATATCGGGTGAAGTTGACCCTGCGGTAAGGGCCGTTCGCACCGGCGGACCGATCTTGCCGAAGCCGACCTCTTCGGATTCGGCGAAGCTCTTGAGCTCGGCTTCCAGGGCGAAGACATCCCAGGACTGGAACAGCGTCAGCCGGTCCCGCAGACGGCCGAGGCGGTCCAGGGTTTCGCCCGAGAGCAGGACGCGCGCCTTGTCGTCCAGCGCGAGGGGGCGGCTCTTCAGCACGAATTCGGTCTGGTCGGCCAGGTCCAGCACGGTCTTGGCGCGGTCCTTGACGAAGGGCATGGCGCGTTGGAGCCTGGCCTCGTCGTCTTCGGCGATGACGCGACCGCGTTGCAGGTGGACATCCAGGGTCAGCTTGGCGAGGCGTTCGTCCGCCGCGAGACGCAGCCAGTGGGAATTGACGTGGGCCAGCTTGTCGAAATCGAGCCGGGCGGGGGCCTTGCCGATGCCGGCCAGGTCGAACCATTCCACCGCCTGGGCGTCGCTGAACAGTTCGTCGTCGCCATGGGCCCAGCCCAGCCGGGCCAGATAGTTGCGCATGGCCTCGGGCAGATAGCCCATTTCGGCGTATTCATGGACCGCCTGGGCGCCGTGGCGCTTCGACAGTTTGGCGCCGTCGGGGCCGTGAATCAGCGGGATGTGGGCGAAGGTCGGCCGAATCCAGCCCAGGGCGTCGTAGATGAGGCTCTGGCGCGCGGCGTTGTTCAGGTGGTCGTCGCCGCGGATGACGTGGGTCACGCCCATATCGTGGTCATCGACCACGACGGCGAGATTGTAGGTCGGGGCCCCGTCCGAGCGCAGAAGGACCAGGTCGTCGAGATCGTTCGTCGACCAACTGACCGCGCCCTGAACCTCGTCCGCCACGGTCACGGTCGTGGATTGCGGGCGGCGAAAACGCACGACGTGAGGCAGGGCCAGGTCGTCGACGGTCGGCGCGCGGTCGCGCCACGGCGACTCGAAGGCGCGACGTTCGGCCTTGGCGGCGTCCCGCAGTCGGCCGGTTTCCTCGGCCGTGGTGAAATCGCGATAGGCGTGGCCGGTCTCAAGCAACTGGTCCACCACCTCGCGGTGGCGGTCGGCGCGGCTGTACTGGAAAACCGGTTCCTCGTCGGCGAACAGCTCCAGCCAGCTCAGCCCGTCGAAGATGGCCTTGACGGCCTCGTCGGTGGACCGCTCGCGGTCCGTGTCCTCGACCCGGATCAGGAAACGTCCTGCGTGTCGTTTGGCGTACAGCCAGTTGAACAAGGCGGTTCTCGCCCCGCCGATATGCAGATAGCCTGTCGGCGAGGGGGCGAAGCGCGTGACGACAGTCGAGGAAGGTGAGGTCATGGGGGAAGGGTCCGTAAGCGAGGCCCTTATACGCCCCGAGACGACAAAGCCTACCCCCGGCGCGCGATTGCGGGCCTGGTTGGAGGACGAGGCTGCGGTGCAGAGGCTGAGATGGCGGCTGTGGGCGCCGGTGGCCTTTGGCGGAGGCGGGGCGATCTATTTCGCCCTGCGGTCGGAGCCGGCCCTGTGGCCGCTGCTGCTCGGGGCGATCGTCTCCGGCGCGGGCTGGATGGCGGCGCGACGACGGGGATGGGCGCGGCGCCTGACCTGGCCGCTGATGATGCTGGCCTGTCTGTCCGGAGGGTTGGCGGCGGCCAAGATCCGCACGGAGATGGTGGCGGCGCCCATCGCTCCAGCCCTGGGCGAAGCGACGGTGATCGAGGCCTGGGTGGTGGATGTGGACAGCCCCGGCCAGAGGGGCGCGCGGATCGTGGTCGCGCCGGTCTGGATTCGGGGGCTGGCGCCGGACCAGACGCCGGTTCGGCTCAGGGCCACGGTGCGGGGCGACCCGCCCCGGCCCGGCGAAGCGGTCCGTCTGTTCGCCATTCTCAATCCGCCGCCCGCGCCGGCCAGCCCCGGCGCCTATGACTTCGGCCGCAACGCCTTTTTCCAGGGCATGGGCGGGATCGCCTTCGCCCTGGGGGAGACGCGACGGCTCGACCTGCCGTCGGCGCCGTGGCGCCTGCGCCTGGAAATGGCGGTGAACAGCGCCCGCTACGCCCTGGCCGAACGGATTGTGGCGCGGTTGGGCGAGCGGACGGGCGGGATCGCGGCGGCCATGACCACCAGCCATGAGACCTGGATCAGCCAGGAGGACATGGACGTGATGCGGGATTCGGGCCTAGCGCACATTCTGTCGGTGTCGGGCCTGCACATGGCCATCGTCGGCGGCTTCGTCTTTTTCGCGGCCCGACTGGGCGTGGCGGCCTGGCCGTGGCTGGCGTTGCGGGTTCCCGGCAAGAAGGTCGCGGCCCTGGCCGGACTGACGGCGGTCGGCGCCTATCTGGTCGTGTCGGGCGCGCCGCCGCCGGCCGAGCGGGCGGCGATCACGGCCTCCATCGCCTTTCTGGCCATACTGCTGGATCGGCAGGCGGTGACGATGCATGGCCTGGCTGTGGCGGCCTTTGTGGTGTTGGCCATCCAGCCCGAGGCCATCGTCACGCCGGGCTTTCAGATGTCCTTTGCGGCCACGGCGGCCCTGGTGGCCCTGGTCGAGGTCTGGCCGCAGCGGATGCGAGAGATTTCGGCGCCCTGGCCGATCGTGGCGGCGCAGAGGTTCGGCGGCTGGTTGACGGCGGCGGTGGCGGCCAGCGTCGTGGCGGGACTGGCGACCGGGCCGTTCGCCATGCAGCATTTCAACCGCACGGCCATGTACGGGCTTCTGGCCAATCTGGGCACGGCGCCGGTCGCGGATTTCGTCCTGATGCCGGCTCTGGCTCTGGGAGCGGCGTTGGAGCCCTTGGGCCTTGGCGGGCCTTTCCTGTCCGTGGCGGGGTGGGGCGTCGATCTGATGCTGGCGATCGGGGGCTGGACCGCCCGTCTGCCGGGCGCGGTGCGGACAGTGGCTAGCGCGCCGGACTATGTTCTGCCCATCGCCTTTCTGGGGGTGTTGTTCGTCTGTCTGTGGCAGGGGCGGCTGAGGTGGCTGGGCCTGCCGCTGGCGGCGGCGGTTCTGGTCTGGCCCAGGGCGCCGACGCCGGATCTCTGGATCGGAGACGGGGGGACCAACGCCGCCTTTCATCGCCAGGTGGAGGCTGTCGTGATCCGGCCCGGCGTGCGCGCCTTCGCCGTCGATCTGTGGTCGCGGCGGCGGGGCCTGACGACGGCGGATCGGCCGGAGGCGGGCTGGACGTGCGACCGGTCTTCCTGTCGGCCGGAGACGCCGGAAGCCGGGCCGGTCGCCCTGTGGTGGGGGCGGGACGCGCCCGACACGGATCAGATGACCGACCTGTGTCGGGCGGCGTCCGTCGTCAGCGTGCGGGCTGCGGTCGTCGCCCTGCCAGCCTCATGCGACGGCCGTCTCGTGGTCGACGGCGTTGATTTCACGCGCGGCGGGGCGGTGGAGCTGTGGCGCGACGGATCGGACCGCTGGAAGGCGGTGTGGACGGCCGACGTGCGCGGGGATCGACCCTGGGCGCGTCAGCCGGATCCGGACGTCAGTGATAGCGGCGCATGAGGCCGACCAGCTTGCCCTGAACCTCGACCTGGTCGGGGCCGAAGATTCGGGTCTCGTAGTTGCGGTTGGCGGGTTCCAGGGCGATGGAGCCGCCCTTGCGACGCAGACGCTTCAACGTGGCCTCTTCGCCCTCGACCAAGGCCACGACGATCTCGCCGTTGTTGGCCGTGTCGCCGCGACGGATGACCACCAGATCGCCGTTCAGGATGCCGGCCTCGATCATCGAGTCGCCCTCGATCTCGAGGAGGTAATGATCGCCCTTGCCCAGCATGGATTCGGGCACCGACAGGCGCTCCTGCTCGTGCTGGATGGCGGCGATGGGGGTGCCGGCGGCGATCTTGCCCAGCAGGGGCAGTTCGCGGGTGTCGTTGGCGGCCGAGACCGCAGCGGGGCGTGGCGCGCCGCCGCCGCCTTCGATGACGTCGGGTTTGAAGCCGGCCCGGCCGCGCGGTGCGCCGGCGGTGGCCTGTTCCGGCAGTTTGGTCACTTCCAGGGCGCGGGCGCGGTGGGCGAGGCGGCGGATGAAGCCGCGTTCCTCCAGCGCCGTGATCAGCCGGTGGATGCCCGACTTGGACGCCAGATCCAGCGCCTCCTTCATCTCGTCGAACGAGGGGGAGACGCCGGTCTCCTGGATCCGTTCGTGGATGAACATCAGCAGTTCGTGCTGCTTGCGCGTGAGCATCGCCAGGCCCTCATAAGCCCTTTCCTCGAATCGGAACGGGCCGTGAACATTGACGATGTTCTGTAAGTGTTCCTTCCTAATGTCAACTTAACGGCGTCGCTTCACCGCGCGCGTCGGGTTGAATCAGGCGGCCAGCAGTTTGCGCGTGGCGGCTTCGACGTCGGCCTGACGCATCAGGCTTTCGCCCACCAGAATGGCCTGGGCGTGGGCGGCGGAGACGCGTGCGACGTCCTCGGGCGTGGAGATGCCGCTCTCGGCGACCAGCAGGGCGCGGACGGGGCTGAGCATCGACAGGCGCTCGGTGACCTCCAGATCGACCTCGAAGGTGCGAAGCGAGCGGTTGTTGATCCCCACCAGATCGCCGCCCAAGGCGCAGGCGCGCGCCATTTCGGCCTCGTCGTGGGTTTCGATCAGGGCGTCCATGCCGAATCGTTCGGCCTCGGCCAGCAGTTCGGCGGCGAGCCGATCGTCGATCATGGCCAGGATGATCAGGATACAGTCGGCGCCCAGGGCCCGGCTCTCGGCCACCTGCCAGGGATCGACCAGGAAGTCCTTGCGCAGGCAGGGCAGGGCCGTGGCGGTGCGGGCCTGGCCCAGATAGGCGTCGTCGCCCTGGAAACTGGGGCCGTCGGTCAGGACCGACAGGCAGGAGGCGCCGCCGGCCTGGTAGGCGATGGCCAGGGCGGTCGGGTCGAAGTCAGGACGAATCAGGCCCTTGGACGGGCTGGCCTTCTTGATCTCGGCGATCAGGGCGGGGCGGCCGGTGTCCTCGACAGTCCGGTCCAGAGCGGCGCGGAAGCCGCGCGGCGCCGAGGCGGCCCGGGCCAGGGCCTCGATGGCGTCCTGGGTGGTCGCGGCCTTGCGGGCGGCGACATCCTCGCGCTTGTAGGCGGCGATGCGGTCCAGGACGTCGGTCATGCTTTGTCTTCGGTATCCAGCGGCGTGGAGGTGATGCGGGCCAGACGCTCCAGCGCCTGGGCGGCCCGACCGTCGTCAATGGCGGCGGCGGCGAGGACGGCGCCTTCCGCGAGGCCCGTCGCCCGATCCGACACCACGAGGGCGGCGGCGGCGTTCAGCAACACGATGTCGCGATAGGGGCCGGTCTGACCCGCCAGCAGGGCGCGCAGGGCCGCGGCGTTCTCCTCGGCGTCGCCGCCGCGGATGGCGTCGATGGAGGCGCGGGGCAGGCCGGCGTCTTCGGGCGTGACCTGGAAGCGGCGGACGGCGCCGTCTTTCCATTCTGCGACTTCCGTCGGGCCGGAGGTGGCCAGTTCGTCCAGGCCCTGGCCATGGACCGTCCAGGCGCGGGTCGCGCCCAGCCGGCCCAGCACCTCGACCAGGGGCTCCAGCAGACGCGGGTCATAGACGCCCATGACCTGGCGTTTCGCCTGGGCCGGGTTGGACAGCGGGCCGAGCAGGTTGAACACGGTGCGGAAACCGATCTCGGCCCGTACCGGCCCGACGTGGCGCATGGCGCCGTGATAGGCGGGGGCGAACAGGAAACAGATTCCGGCCTCGTCCAGCGCCTTGCGCTGCTGATCCGGGCTGGCGGCCAGGTTGACGCCCAGGATCGACAGGACGTCGGAAGAGCCGGATTTCGAGGATATGGCCCGGTTGCCGTGCTTGGCGACCTTCAGGCCTGCGCCGGCCAGGACCAGGGCGGCGGCGGTTGAGATGTTGTAGGTGTGCTGGCCGTCGCCGCCGGTGCCGCAGGTGTCAATCACCTCGTACGGATGGTCCAGCGTCAGGGCGGCGTCGCGCATGGCCTGGGCGAAGGCCGCGATCTCGTCCACCGTCTCGCCGCGGATCCGCAGGGCGGTGACGGCGGCCGCGACCTGTGACGGGGTCGGTTCGCCGCGCAGGCAGGCGGCGAAGAAGTCGTGCGCCTGCTCGGACGTCAGGGGGTGCCCCTCGACCAGGCGGGCGAGGATCGGCTTGAAACCGTCGGCCATGATCAGGCGGCCACGATCAGGCGGCCGCGAGGCGCTTCACGCCGGCGATCTCGAGGAAGTTGGCCAGCATGTCGTGGCCGTGTTCGGTGGCGATGGATTCCGGGTGGAACTGGACGCCATGGATCGGGCGGCTGCGGTGCTGGAGCCCCATGATCTCGCCGTCGGCGGTCCAGGCGGTCACCTCGAGGCAGTCAGGCAGGGTTTCGCGCTTCACGGCCAGCGAATGATAGCGGGTGGCGGTGAAGGGCGACGGCAGGCCGGCGAAGACGCTCTTGCCGTCGTGCAGAATCGGCGAGGTCTTGCCGTGCATCAGGGTCTTGGCGCGGATCACGTCGCCGCCGAAGGCCTGGCCGATGGCCTGGTGGCCCAGGCAGACGCCCAGGATCGGCATGGAGGCCGGGGCGCTCTCGATCAGCGGCAGGCAGATGCCGGCCTGGTCCGGCGCGCAGGGGCCGGGCGACAGCAGGACGGCGGCGGGGTTCAGCGCCCAGGCCTCGTCCGCGGTCAGGTCGTCGTTGCGCACCACATGGGTCGGCGCGCCCAACTCCGCGAGGTAGTGGACGAGGTTGTAGGTAAAGCTGTCGTAGTTATCGACGACGAGGATCATGATCTGGCTTCTAGGCGTGACAAGCCGCCGCGCCAAGCGTGCGCGGCGTTAAAGCGCATCTTAACATTGGTGCGGGCAGATGGGGGTCGTGAAACTGAGCGCCGAAAAAGACATCGCCGACAAGATCGCCGCCGCCAAGGCGAAGCTGGTCGTGGTCGAACCGAAGCCGATCAGCCCCTATGCGGCCCTAGGCGCCGCCGCCCTGGCCGCCACGGCGGCCGTGGTCATGGCCGGCGTGGTGGTGCTGGGACCGGGCGTCCGCTTTGACGAACCCCCGGCGACCTACGGGCCCTAGCGATTGCCTGTGCGGAAGCGCCAGGCGTCGTCGGCGGCCCGCATCGGCGCGCGCGCCTTGTGCTGGGTCTCGGCGTATTCAGCCGCTGGATCACTGTCAGAGACCACGCCCGCGCCGGCCTGGACGAAGATCTGGTCGTCCGCAAACAGGGCGGTGCGCAGGGTGATGCAGATGTCCGCCTCGCCGCCCGCCGAAATATAGCCGACGCCGCCGCCGTAACCGACGCCGCGCTTCTCGGTCTCCAGCTCGTCGATGACTTCCATGGCCCGCACCTTGGGCGCGCCCGACAGGGTGCCGGCGGGAAGGGCGGCCAGCAGGGTGTCGACGGCGTCCAGTTTCGGATCGGCCTTGCCGCGCACATTGGAGACGATGTGCATGACCTGGCTGTAGCGTTCGACGACGAAGCTCTCGGTCACCTCGACCGTGCCCGGCGCGGCGACGCGGCCGACGTCGTTGCGGCCCAGGTCCAGCAGCATCAGATGTTCGGCCCGCTCCTTGGGATCGGCCAGCAGCTCCGCCTCCAGGGCCTTGTCCGCCTCGGGCGTGGCGCCGCGCATACGGGTTCCCGCCAGCGGCCGGATAGTGACCTGGCCGTCCTTGAGCCGGACCAGGATCTCCGGGCTGGACCCGGCCAGCTGGAAGCCCTCGAAGTTCAGGTAGAACAGATAGGGCGACGGGTTCTGGCGACGCAGGGAGCGGTAGAAGGCGAAGGGATCTTCGGTCCAGGGGGCCGAGAAGCGGTGGCTGAGCACGACCTGGAAGATGTCGCCGGCGGCGATATAGTCCTTGGCCCTGGCCACCATCTCGCCGAAGCCGGCCTCGTCCACGGGCGAAGCGAAGGTCGGGGCGGGCGTCGGCTGCGGCGCGGCGCGCACCGGCAGGGGGTCGCGCAGGCCCGTCTCGAACGCGTCCAGCCGGGCGACGGCGGCGTCGAAAGCCTCACGCGGCGCGGCGCCAGCGTCGGGATAGGCGGCCGAGACCAGGATGATCTCCTGCCCGACGGAATCGAAGATGGCGACCAGGGACGGACGGGTGAGCACGGCGTCCGGCAGATCCAGCGGATCCGGATTGGGCTCGCCCAGCGGCTCGAGCAGGCGCACCATGTCATAGCCGAAGACGCCGAACAGACCGGCGGCCATCGGCGGGAGGTCCTGCGGCAGGTCGAACTTCGACGCGGCGATCAGGGCGCGCAGGGACTGAAGCGTGGGCAGGGGCTCGGCTATGAACCGCCCCTCGACCACCGCCGGGCCACGCGCCAGTTCCGCCGCGTTCGCCCGGCAACGCCAGACCACGTCCGGGTCCAGCGTCAGGATCGAATAGCGGCCCTTCACGGCGCCGCCTTCGACGGATTCCAGCAGACAGGCGTAGGGGCGATGGCGACCCAGCTTCAGATAGGCCGAAACCGGCGTCTCAAGGTCGTCGATGACGCGCCGGACCAGCACCTGCGGCCGACCGGCCGAAAGGCCGGCGGCGAAGGCGTCGTAGTCGGCCCCGTTGAAACCCGAGGCGTCTTGGCCGGCCGTGGTCATTGCGCCGGTGCGGCGGGAGCGGTCGGCTCGGCGGACAGGCCCAGGGCCTGACGCGCCAGGGCGACGTCGTTCTTGGCCTTGGAGCGCTGGGCGCCGGCGGTCATCTCGGTCTGGACCATGGCCTGGACCAGTTCCTGGGTGATGCGCGGACGGGCCTGTTCAGCCAGAGGACCGGCGACGGCCGGATTGGCGGCGTGGACGCCATCGACGCGGCCAACCAGATAACCGCCTTCACCCGGTTGGGAGAAGACCTGGCCCTTGGCCTGACCGAACAGGCCCTGAAGCACGCCCTGGCCCAGCGATTCCTGGGTGGCCTGGTCGCGGACCACGCCGGTGCGGACGGTCAGGGGCGCGTTCACCGAACGGGCCACGGCGGCGATGTCCTGGCCCTGGCGGACGCGGCTCGCCAGCTCTTCAGCCTTGGCGGCGAGACGGCGCGAGATTTCGCGCTGGGTCCACTGGGCGGCCAGGGGCGCGCGGACTTCGGCCAGGGTCGGCAGGGCCGAGGGACGGATGTCGTTCACACGGACGGCGAAATATTGGCCCTGGCCGGCGTCGATCACGTCGCTTTCACCGCCCTTGGTCAGGCTCCAGGCCGTCTCGAAGACTTGCGGGGGGGCGTTCAGGGCCTGGCCGTTGGGCAGTTTGCCGTCCTTGGTGAAGGGGGGCAGGTCGATGACGCGGCCGCCGGCCTCGCGGGCGGCGTCGGCCAGGTTCTTGCCGGCGGTGCGGGCGGCCTCATACTTCTCGACCTTGGCGTAGGTCTGGCCCTTGACGTCCTCGGCGCGCAGTTCCGCGACGATCTGCTCACGCGAGTTTTCCAGGGTCGCGGGCTGACCGGGCTGGATGGCGGTGACCTTGGCGACGGCGAAGCCGACGCCGGCCTGGACCGGGTCTGAGACCTGGTTGACCTGCAGGCCGAACACGGCGGCGGCGGTGGCCGCGTCGCCGACCGCGGCGCGGGGCGTGACGTTGAAACTCGCCGGCTGGATGCTGTTGGCGCGGCCGACATCGGCGGGCGACTGGCCGGCGCGCAAGGCGGCGGCGATCTTCTGGGCCACGTCGCGGCTGGGCGCGGTCAGGGTCACGAAGGTGCGGGTCTCGGGCTTGCCCAGGCTGTCTTTCTTGAACTCGAAACGTTCGCGGATACGCTCATCCGACACGACGGGGGCGGCGCCCGGGTCCGGCGTGAACAGGACGACGGACACCATGCGGAACTCCGGCGCGCGCAGACGTGCGGCGTTTTCCTGGATGAAGGCGTTCAGCTGGGCGTCGGTCGGGGCGGGGATTTCGCCGGCCATGGCGGGCGTGACCTCGAACCAGCGACCGTCGCGGGTCTCGAAGGCGGCGCCGGCCAGCAGGGCGCCGTAGATGCGCGGCGCACGGGCGCCGGCGAAGATGGCGGCGCCGAAATGCTCCGTCGCATACTGGTCGCGCAGGTCCTGCTCCAGCATGGCGGGGGTCAGGTTCTGTTGCGCCAGGGCGCTCTCATAGGCCTGCTGATCGAACTGGCCCGTGACCGAGTTGAAGAAGGCGGGGATCTGGCGGATCTGCTTGACGATCAGTTCCTTGCCGGGGCGGATGCCCGCTTTCCAGGCCCAGTTCAGGAAGCCGAACTGTTCGGTCTGGCTGTCCAGGAAGCGGGTGTGGATGTTTTCCGCGATCAGGTCCTCGTTGGTCACGGGACGACCGGCCTGTTGCTGGATGTTTTCGCGCACACGCCCGAAGGCGGCGCTGAACTCGGCCTCGTTCATCGAACGGTCGCCGGCGTCGATCACATGTTTCGGGCCCAGGTTGGCGAAGACATCCATCCGCGCGCCCACGATCACGAAACTGATGGCGATCAGGACGAGCAGGGCGGCGGCCCACTTGGAGCGCGAGAAGGCGCGGAAGGCGGTGATCATTCGAAGACCCGTAGACTTGCCGACGTTGGCGTCACCCGGCGTATAGTCGGGCCGGGCGCGCCCCCGCAAGGACGGCGTGATGGCCAGATTGCGGCGGCCCCTCTTGGCTTGCCGGTTTGAGGCCCCTAGACAGGGGGCATGAAACAATCCGTGAAGTTGATCGTCGGCAACTGGAAAATGCACGGCGTCTCCGCAGACGTATCCGAGGCCCTGGCTTTGAAGGAAGGCCTGGCGGGGGCGCCGCCCTCATGCCGCATCGCCCTGTGCCCGCCCGCCACCCTGACGGATCGGCTGCGCCGCGTCCTGGCGGACAGCGCGGTCGAAGTGGGGGGACAGGATTGCCACGAAAAGGCGTCGGGCGCCTTCACGGGGTCGGTGTCGGCGGACATGCTGGCGGACGCCGGCGCCACCCTGGTGATTCTGGGCCATTCCGAGCGACGGGCGGCCTTCGGGGAAACAGACGCAGACGTCGCCGCCAAGGTCGAGGCGGCCATGGCGGCCGGTCTGGAGCCGATCGTCTGCGTCGGCGAGACCCTGGAGCAACATGAAGCGGGCCAGGCGGTCGCCGTCGTCAGCGCCCAGATCGCAGGCTCCCTGCCGGACGGTTTGTCCGAGCGTGACTTCGCAGTCGCCTATGAGCCGGTGTGGGCCATCGGCACGGGCCTGACGCCCACTCTGGAACAGATCGCGGAGGTTCACGCCGCCATACGGACCGCCATGATCCAGCGCCTGGGCGAGCCCGCCCGCCGCGCGCCCATCCTGTACGGCGGCTCGGTCAAACCTGACAATGCGGCCGAGATTCTGGCCGTGCCGGAAGTGGGCGGCGCCCTGGTCGGGGGCGCCTCGCTGAAGGCCGATGATTTCCTGAAGATCGTCCACGCCGCCTGACGGGCCGCTTCCGGTTTGCCCCCCGGCGGCTTCGGTGATAGAGGCCGCCGCTTGATCGGCGCAGCTCCGCGCCCACATGAATGACGCCATGCTCCAGACCATCCTGCTCGTCGCCATCATCCTGGTCGCCGTCTCCCTGACGGGCGTCGTGCTGCTGCAGCGGTCCGAGGGCGGCGCCCTGGGCATGGGCGGCGGTCCTTCGGGCTTCATGACGGCGCGGGGCGCCGGCAATCTGCTCACCAAGATCACCTGGGTGCTGGCGGCCCTGCTGTTCGGCCTGACCATCATCCTGACGGTCGTCGGCAATATGGACCGCGCCTCGGTCTCGGTGATCGACGCCGACGCCGTGGGCTCTCTGGCCACGACGCCGCAGACCCAGACGCAACAACCGGCCCAGCAACAGCAGCCGGCCGCGCCCGCCCAGCCGGCCGCGCCCGCCCAGCCGACCGCGCCGTCGCTGGACGACCTGGAAGCCAGCCTGCCGTCCGCCTCGGCGGCCCGGTCGCCGGCGTCCGCTCCGGCCCAGCAGCCCGCCCAGTAACGGGCAGGCGACCGACCCGACTTCCCGAAAGCGCGCCGCAGGGCGCGCTTTCTTCTTTTGATCAACAGTTCGATTCGCGGCGGCCCATGCGTCGTTCGCGAATCATGGAGTAAGGTGTCCGCCCATGGCTCGCTATGTGTTCATCACCGGCGGCGTGGTTTCCTCGCTAGGAAAAGGCCTCGCCTCCGCCGCTCTCGGCGCTCTTTTGCAAGCGCGCGGCTACAAGGTCCGGCTTCGCAAGCTCGATCCCTATCTGAACGTCGATCCGGGCACGATGAGCCCGTACCAGCACGGCGAGGTCTTCGTGACCGACGACGGCGCCGAGACCGACCTGGACCTGGGTCACTACGAGCGGTTCACCGGGGTGTCGGCGGCCAAGTCCGACAATATCACCACCGGCCGGATCTATTCGACCATCCTGGAGAAGGAGCGTCGCGGCGACTATCTGGGCGCGACCGTCCAGGTGATTCCGCACGTCACGGACCAGATCAAGTCCTTCTGCCTGACCCCGGCCCTGACTGACGACGGCGAGGATGTGGACTTCGTCCTGGTCGAGATCGGCGGCACGGTCGGCGACATCGAGGGGCTGCCCTTCTTCGAGGCCATCCGCCAGCTGGGCCAGGATCTGCCGCGCGGTCGGTCCTGCTTCGTCCATCTGACCCTGCTGCCTTTCATCAAGACGGCCGGCGAGATGAAGACCAAGCCGACCCAGCACTCGGTCAAGGAACTGCGCTCCATCGGCATCCAGCCGGACATCCTGCTGTGCCGCTGTGAATTCCCGATCCCGCCCGAGGAAAAGCGCAAGATCGGCCTGTTCTGCAATGTGCGCGAAAGCGGCGTGATCCAGGCGATGGACTCGGCCGACATCTACGCCGTCCCGCTGGACTACCATCGCGAAGGCCTGGACCGCGAAGTCCTGGCCCATTTCGGCATAGAGGATGCGCCGGAACCCGACCTGACGCGCTGGCAGGAGATCGCGCGCCGCCGTCTGCACCCGGACGGCGAGGTCACCATCGCGGTGGTCGGCAAGTACACGGTTCTGAAGGACGCCTATAAGTCCCTGATCGAGGCCCTGCACCACGGCGGGGTCGCCAATAACGTCAAGGTCAATATCGACTGGGTCGAGGCCGACACCTTCGAGGGCGACCCGGAGGCCTGCGAGGAGCGGCTGCAGGGCGCCCACGCCGTTCTGGTGCCGGGCGGCTTCGGCGAGCGGGGCTCGGAAGGCAAGATCGAGGCGGCGCGGTTCGCCCGCGAGCGAAACATTCCCTATTTCGGCATCTGTTTCGGCATGCAGATGGCGGTGATCGAGGCGGCGCGGAACCTAGCCGGCTATCCCAAGGCCTCGTCCACGGAGTTCGGTCCGACCGCCGAGCCGGTCGTGGGCCTGATGACCGAATGGACGCAAGGCAATCAGCGCGTCCTGCGCCAGCAGGGCGGCGACCTGGGCGGCACCATGCGGCTGGGCGCCTATGATTCGACCCTGGCCGAAGGCTCCAAGATCGCCGAGATCTACGGTTCCACCGCCATCAGCGAGCGGCACCGCCACCGTTACGAGGTCAATATCAACTATCGAGAGGCGATCGAGCAGAAGGCCGGCCTGGTCTTCGCCGGACTGTCGCCGGACGGGGTTCTGCCCGAGACGGTGGAGCGGCCGGACCATCCCTGGTTCATCGGCGTCCAGTATCACCCCGAACTGAAGAGCCGACCGTTCGCGCCGCACCCGCTGTTCGCCAGCTTCATCGGCGCCGCCGTGGTTCAGAGCCGTCTGGTCTGATCAAGGCCTGGGATCAAACCGTGTTCACGGACCTGCGATTACTATGGGTCCGCCTTTTGCAGTAAACTGTCCTGAACGGATCGAATTGGCACGACCTGACGGGACACGAACGATCGATGATCGGCGAGTTGCTCTATCATCTGCACCGGCATTTTCGCCTGCTGCTGATCGCAGGGGGGCTCGTGATCGCCGTGTCTGCAGTCGCGCTCGGCTACGAGGCCGTGCGGCACATGGGTACGCCGTCGCCGGCCCGCCCGGCCGAAACCGGACGGGCCTGAGCCGTCAGTCGATCTTCAGGCGCATGAAGATCATTCCGCCGTCCGGATCGCCGCCGTAGATAGGCTCCAGCGCGTCCGGCACGCGGTTCACTGCATAGAGGGCGCCGAGGCCCAAGCGGACGCGGGGGGCGATCCGCCAGTCGCGGACGGCGCCCAGCGAGGCCTTGCCGACGGTGTAGAGCGGGCCGTGGCCGCCATGGTCGCCGGGGACCAGTTCGTCCGTCTCGATCCACTCGGCGCGGGCGAAGACGGTCCAGCGGTCGTTCGGATGGACGGCGGATTCCAGCAGCCAGCCGTCCTTGGATTCGTCGTGACTGTTGGTCTTGCGCCCCCAGGCCAGGGTCGAGGACCACCAGCCGGTCTCGCCCAGGCGGCGGGTATGGATCGCGCTGGCCGACCATTTGGTCTCGTCCTCGTCGGGCTCCAGCTGTTCCGGGGCCGAGACGTCGGCGTAGGAGGCCTGGAAGGACCAGTCGGCCGTCGGGTTCCACGAGCCCCGCACCGACCAGCTGTCCAGTTTGGGCTTATCGATGCCCCAGCGTTCCTCGTCGGGTTCACGCCCCTTGAAGGCCGAGGTCTCGATCTTGAACCGGTCGTGGGCCCAGCCCAGGGTGGTGACGCCGAAGACGATATGGGTCGAATCCAGCCAGTGGTGGGTGATGGGCGCCTCTGGACTGTCCATCGCGCTCATCCGGTGCATGAAGGCGGGCGGGCCGAAGGCCGGCTCGCCGGGCAGGCCGATGTAGCCGTAGAGGCTGTCCTTGTCCGACAGGCGTTTCGAATAGCTGGCCGACAGCTCCATGAAGAAGTCGTGCGGATGCTGGCGATCGACCAGGGGATCGACGCCGTTCGCCGTCTCGCCGGCCGCCAGCAGCAGGGGGTAGCCGGACTTGCCCATCAGGGGGTCGGGGCTGAGCATGGCGCGCAGGTTCAGGGTTGAACCGTCGTCGAAGTCGCGGCGAGCCGTGCTCATCAGCATGCCCGAGACGAAGGTCTTGTCGCCGCCGCGGGGCCCGGACTGGGTGTCATAGGTCAGGTTCAGCAGGGCGTGGGTCATCACCGTCCAGTCGCCTCGGACGGTGTGGATCCCGGCGTGTTCGCCGGAGTCGGGCTGCCAGCTGGTGCCCGAGGCGTCCCGGCTCATGGGCCAGGGGCCGTAGGGGCTGGTCATGGCGTGTGCCGGGGCGTGTGAGGCGGCCGGCATGTCGGCCATGTCGTGGCCGGCGTGAGGATCGGCGGCCGGTGCGGCCGAGTGGTGGGAATGGTCCTGCGCCGTCGCCACCTGAGCGAGGGCGAGCAGGGAGACGCCGGCGAGGGCGCCGACGAGGGTATGGGGAGCCATGATGGCCTCCTGGAATGATCGTGACTGAAGGCGCCGCGAACGGCGCAGGGCTCAGGCGATCAGGAGGCGGGGCGGGCCGGGTTCGGGCGAGAGCAAAAGTCCGGCCGGGACATCGAACAGGGGGGCGGTGAGGCGGGCCGGGGCGACGGTCGGGCCGGGACGGGAAACGGGCTCCAGCGCCGGCGCCGTGACGCAAGCGGCGCAGCAGGCCATGGCCTTCATCGCCTTGTTCTGGTGAGCGGGCGTCTGGTCCGGCGCGGCGTGACGGGCGTCGGGGCGGGCCTCGGCGCTCGTTTCGTGGCAGGGCGCCTCGGCCATGGCCGGTCCTGCCGAGACGCCGAGGGCGCCCAGGGTCAGCACCGCCAGGGCGCCGATCAGCAGCAGAAGGGACGAGACGATCTTCACCGCGTCAGGATAGGGGCGGGCGCGGAGCGCGGCAATGGATCATCGCGCCGGCTTCTTGTCGACCAGCGGCAGGCCCGGGGCGTCCGGCGGCGTCTGCCCGCCGGCGCCCAGTTCGCGCTGCATGAAGACGACGTCGCGCCAGTCGTCATGTTTCCAGCCGGCCGCCTTGAAGACCCCGGCGTCGGCGAAGCCGCGTGCGCGGTGCAGGGCGATGGAGCCGGCGTTGTCGGAATCGCCGATCACGGCGACCATCTGGCGCAGGCCCAGGGCTTCGCAAGCGACGATCAAGGCGTCCAGCAGGGCGCCGGCGACGCCGCGGCCGCGGGCTTCGGGGGCGACATAGATCGAGTCCTCGACCATGTAGCGATAGGCCTGGCGGGTGCGGAACGGGCCGGCGTAGGCGTAGCCGACCACGGCGCCGTCGATCTCGGCGACCAGCCGGGGCAGGCCCAGGGCCTGGACGGCGGCGAAGCGGGCCGTCATCTCGATCTCGTCGGGCGGCTCCAGTTCGAAGGTGCCGCGTCCGTTGGCGACGCTTTCGGCATAGATGGCGGTGATGGCCGCCATGTCGGCCGGGGTCGCCGCGCGGATCTGGACGGCGGCGCTCATCAGCCCAGCAGCCGCGCGGCCTGGGGCGCGAAATAGGTCAGGACGCCCGCGCAACCGGCGCGCTTGAACCCGTGCAGGGTCTCCAGCACGGCGCGGTCGTGATCCAGCCAGCCGTTGGCGATGGAGGCCTGCATCATCGCGTACTCGCCCGACACCTGATAGGCGAAGGTCGGGACGCGGAAGGTCTCGGACACGCGGCGGACGATGTCGAGATAGGGCATGCCCGGCTTGACCATGACCGCGTCGGCGCCTTCCGACAGGTCCATGGCGACCTCCTTCAGGGCCTCGTCCGAGTTGGCGTAGTCCATCTGATAGGTCTTCTTGTCGCCCTTCAGCGCGGTCGAGGAGCCGACGGCGTCGCGATAGGGGCCGTAGAAGGCCGAGGCGAACTTGGCCGCATAGGACAGGATCAGGGTGTCGTGGAAGCCGTTGGCCTCCAGCGCCTCGCGCACCGCCTGGATACGGCCGTCCATCATGTCCGACGGAGCGACCACGTCGGCGCCGGCGTGGGCGTGGATGAAGGCCTGTTCGGCCAGCCGATCCAGCGAGGCGTCGTTGACGATCCGGTCGCCTTCCAGCACCCCGTCGTGGCCGTGGTCGGTGTAGCAGTCCAGCGCGACGTCGGTCATGACGCCGATCTCCGGCGCGGCGTCCTTTATGGCCTTGATGCAGTCGGGGATCAGGCCGTCGGGATCGGTCGCCCCCGTGCCGACCGCGTCCTTGATGGCGCCGTCCACGTTCGGGAAGAGGGCCAGCATCGGAATGCCCAGGTCGCGCGCCTCAACCGCCGCTGCGGCGGCCGCCTTGGGCGACAGGCGGAAGACGCCGGGCATGGAGGCGACGGGGACGCGGTCCTCGGCGCCGTCGTGGACGATAAGGGGCCAGATCAGGTCGGCGGGGGTCAGGACGGTCTCGGCGACCAGACGACGCACCCAGGGGCTGGCGCGCAGACGCCGGGGACGGGCGAGCGGGAAGGGGGCGGGTTGGTAGGGAAGCATGGACGGATGACCTTGAAAACCTGGCGACGGACTAGCGCCGCCGGGGCGGAGGCGCAAATCGCGTGATGCGTCAGATCGTTTCGCGCGTGATACCGGCTTGCGCGGAGCGACGAAATGCGAGCCTATCGCAACGAAATCAGGCGCGACGAAATCAGGGAGACGGCGATGATGAAGCGGTTGGCGGCGGGCGCGGCGGTTCTGGCCCTGGCGGCGGGGCTGTCCGGCTGCATCATCATCGCGTCGGAGGGCGGCGAGCGGACGGTGGTCGTGGACAGCGCGCCTCTGGCCGCCCCGGCCTATGTCTCGCTTTATACGGACGCGGTGGCTGATCCGAAACGCCCGGCCGAAGAAGTGGCGCGCGATCCCCTGCGTCATCCGGCCGAGATCCTGGCCTTCGCCCAGCTGGCGCCGGGCGACAAGGTGGCCGATGTGCGCCCCGGCGCCGGCTATTTCACCCGGCTGTTCTCGGACGTGGTCGGGCCGACGGGGCGGGTCTACGCCTTCGTGCCCGAGCGGACCATGGCGCGGGAGAACCCGATGGCCGACGCCCTGGTCGCCGCCTATCCCAATGTGACGCGGGTCAACGGCCTGCTGGACGCCATGACCTATGACCAGCCGTTGGACATGGTCTTCATGAGCCAGGAATATCACGACTTCCATATCCCCGGTTTCAACACCGATGTGGCCCGGATGAACGCGGCCGTGTTCGCGGCCCTGAAGCCCGGGGGGCGCTATATCCTGATCGACCACCAGGCGGCGGCGGGGACCGGCATTTCGGCGGTCCAGACCCTGCACCGGATCGAGGGCGATTATCTGAAGCGCGAGGTCGAGGCGGCGGGCTTCGTCTTTGAGGGCGAGAGCGCGGCCGTGGCCAATCCGGCCGACGACCACAGCCTGAACGTCTTCGACGCCGCCATTCGCGGCAAGACCGATCAATTCGTCTATCGCTTCAGAAAGCCGGGCTGAGGTCTTCAGGTTCGGGAGCGTCGGTCGAGCGGGCGCTCGCCTCCCGCGCCTCCCGCGCCCGTCTGAGGGCGCCGGTCTCGGCCCGGAGAAGCGGGCCGGGGACGATATAGTCGGCATAGGCCGGACGGCGACGGGCCTTGACCTGCCGCAGGAACAGGCGTTCGCGCTCCGTCAGGGGTTCGGCCTCGCCCGAGGCGATCAGCTCCAGCCGATGTCGCTGAAGCGTATAGACGAAGGCGTCGTCATGGCGGGCGCTGGACGGACGGCGAGGGCGCATCGGAGGCTCCTTCCGGGGCTCGGGTGAATTGGCTCTGTCTTCGCGGCGGACCAGCGAAGTTCGGGGAGGGCTCGGGACGCCGGGACTGCGCCCGGAGTGGATATGTTTTTACCGTTTCGGCGCAGGCGTCGTCCCGAGAGGCCGTTTTCCACACGCGCTCCGGCTGGCGGCCCTATTCTTCGAGCCTTGCCGGATCGGCGGGCCGCCTTGCGACGGTTTCGCCGGGGCGGACATGCCGACAAGGATCGACAGCGGTCCGCTTTCCTAAGCGTGCGGCGAGCAGGAGACGGCATCCATCGCCGCCCCTAAGGACCCCGGCGGTCTCCTTCCCGCCGGCTTCATCGCTCGACCACAGCCCCGCCGCCGTCAGGGCGCTGGATCCGACGCCCTCCCCATCGGCGGGGATGAGAGGATGATACGGGCGCCGGCGGGTATGGCGGGGAAGTTGGGGTGAGAATCTTTTAGGGCGTTGAAATCGTTCGATTCAGACCAGCGTCATTGTGACAGTTGGCCTAGGTTGTCGATCATCACTTTCGTCATTCCGGGCGGAGGGCCGCTTGGCCCGCAGACCCGGAACCCAGCGGCGCGCGAGAGCGCGAACCTGTCGCGGATTAGGTCGTCCGGCATTGTGCGGCGGATGGATTTCGCCTTTGGCGCCGCTGGGTTCCGGGTCTCCGCTGCGCTTCGCCCGGAATGACGAAAGAGGGAGGGCGGCGTCACCTCTCCGCGCGCGAAGGCGCGTGGGGAGGTGAGACGTCAGCCGCCGAAGCCGCCGTCGTCGAGGAAGGCCTGTTCCTCGGGCGTGGTGGCGCGGCCCAGGGCGGGGTTGCGGTGGGGGAAGCGGCCGAAGCGGACGATGATGTCGCGGTGGAGGCGGCCCCATTTCTCGAGCTCGGCGTCGCCGGCGACCAGGGCCATGTAGCGGTCCTGATCCTCAAGCCGTTCGGAATGTTCGAAGGGGAGGAGGAGGAAGTTCTTCAGTTCCGGCGCGACCCGGAGATGGTGGCCGCGCGCCACGGCCTGGTTCGCGAACATCAGGGCCAGAGGATCGGTGGCGAACTGGTGCGCCGTGCCGCGGAAACTGTTCCTCGGATACTGATCGAGCAGGATCAGCAGGGCGAGGGCGGTCTCCGCCGTCTCGATCCAGTCGTCGCGCTCGCGCCGGGCGGCGGACAGGTGCAGATCATGGCCCCGCGTGCGAAACGCGGCGTCGAAAGCCTCGTCCTTGGCGAACCACTTGTCGGGACCGGCCGCTTTCCAGAAGGCGACGACGTCGGATGGGGCTATGAAGGCGGTCATGACACAGATCTTAGCCAATCCGTTGCCCGTCTTCCATGACCGCGACTGCGACCTTTCGATCATTCGCGGCAAGCGCGTGGCCATGATCGGCTACGGCAGCCAGGGGCGGACCCATGCGCTGAACCTGCGCGATTCGGGCGTGACCGACATCGTGGTGGGCCTGAAGGCCGGGTCGAAGACGCGGGAACGGGCCAAGGCCGACGGATTCGCCGTGATGACCGCGGGCAAAGCGGCGGCGGGCGCGGATGTGGTCGCCGTCATGACCTCGGACGAGGCGCACCGCGACCTGTGGCGCGACGAACTGGCGCCGAACGTGCGGCCAGGGGCGGCCTTGGTCTTCGCCCACGGCCTGTCGGTGCGGTTCGGCCTGGTGGAGCCGCGCGCCGACCTGGACGTGATCCTGGCCTCGCCCAAGGGGATCGGGCCGCGCATCCGCGACCTGTACGAGGCCGGGGAGGGGGTCTTCTGCCTGTTCGGGGTGCATCAGGACGCCACGGGCGGCGCCCACGCCCTGGGCCTGTCCTATGCGGCCGCCCTGGGGTGCGGGCGCAAGGGCATCCTCGAGACGACGATGAGGGACGAGTGCGAGAGCGATCTGTTCGGCGAACAGGTGGTGCTGTGCGGCGGGATCGCCGAACTGATCGATTCGGCCTTCATGAAACTGGTCGAGGCCGGCTATCCGCCCGAGGTGGCCTGGTTCGAATGTTTCTACGAGGCCAAGCTGGTCACCGACCTGATGTACGAACGCGGCATAGCCGGCGCCTTCGCCAAGATTTCCAATACGGCGGAGTACGGGGCCTATCTGACCGGGCCGCGCATCATCAACGCCGCCTCGCGCGCGGCGATGGACCAGGTGCTGGCCGAGGTGCAGGGCGGGGGGTTCGTGCGCGCCCTGATGGCGGATTACGACGCCGGCTCGCCCGACCTGCTGGCGCGGCGCAGCGCCCTGGGCCGGCGGCCGATCGAGGCGGTGGGGGCGCATCTGAACGAAGTGGCGCGGCTGGCCCGCGAGTCGGCGGCGAACGACGACTGACGTCTGGCCGCGCGGGGGGAGGCGGGTCTGAAACCCGCCGTCCTGCCGTCGATGTCAAAAGAGAAGATGGTCGGAGTGAGAGGATTCGAACCTCCGACCCCTGCGTCCCGAACGCAGTGCTCTACCAGGCTGAGCCACACTCCGACCGTGGGGGCTGGCCTGGCGGCGTCGCCCCGAAGTGAGGACGCGGCTTATAGCCATGGGTTTCGGACCCCGCAAGCATCCATTTCGACCTTCTTCGCACGGGGCGAAAATAGTCCTGAAAGAGGGTGTTGCATCCGAAAACGGTTTGGCCTATCTGACCGCCTCCGCCGCGCGAGAGCGCTGCGGTCGCCGGACCTGCTGGGGAATGGTGTAATGGTAACACTCCGGTTTTTGGTACCGTCATTCTAGGTTCGAGTCCTAGTTCCCCAGCCATCCGCCCCATAAGGGTTTAAGCCCTTTCGGCGCCGAGTCACCTTGGCAGGGCGAGTTCGACCCACGCGCCTCACGCTGTTGCGAGCAATTCGCAGGGCGTGTATCGCGCTGGACAATGGCACAGTCAGACTCACAGCCGGGGCAGAGTTTCGCGCAATTGCTGATGATCGAACGTCCGTCGCTGGTGCGGCTGGCGCGACGTATTCTGGGCGACTCCAGCTTGGCCGAGGACATCGCCCAGACCCTGTGGCTGCGTGTGCAACGGATCGCCGACCCTGCGGCGATCCAGGACAAGCGCGCCTATCTCTATCGATTGGCCCTCAACCTGGCCTCGGACCAGATGCGCCGCCGCAAGCGTGGCGCGGTCCTCTTCGAGGGCCAGATCGAGGATCCCGGCGTGATCGACGCCGCCCCCACGACCGAGGCCCGGATCATGCATCGGCAAAGGCTGGACCTCCTGGCGGAAGCCATCGACGAGTTGCCGCCGCGTTGCCGCGAGGTCTTCCTGCTGCGGCGTATCGAGGAGCTGTCGCCGGCCGAGGTCGCCGAACGGTTGGGCATCACGCCGAACGCCGTAGCCAAACACGTCCGCCACGCCTTGCACCACTGCCAAACGCGACTGGCGGAACGGGAGGCTGGATGATGTCGCGAGCGCCCAGACACGTCGCCCCCATAGACCGGGAGGCCGCACGCTGGCTGGCTGAGCAGGACGGCGGCCTGCTGGACGCCGTCGGCGAGGACCGGCTGAAGACATGGCTGGAAACGCCGGCGAACGCCCGCGCCTTCGCACGTGCGCAGTCCCTTTGGCGGGACATGGGCCAGGCGGCTCGCCCCGCCGCGCCCGCATGGCGCGCGAGGTCGGAACGGCGTTCGCGACGCACAGCGATTCCGCGCATCGGCCGGTCAGGACTACCGATCGCAACCGGGCTGGCGGCCGCCGTGGTTCTGGCCTGCATGATGCTGGACGTTCCGACCCGTCTGCACGCCGACGTGCTCACCCGGCCGGGGGAGCAAAGGACGGTGAGGCTGGACGACGGCTCGGTCGTGCAGGTGAACACCGACAGCGCCATCGACGTGGCCTATGCGCCTGACCGCCGAACGGTTCGACTGCTGCGCGGAGAAGCCGCCTTCACGGTCGCGCCCGACGCCCAGCGGCCCTTCACGGTCGAGGCCGGCGGCGGCTCCGCCACAGCCCTGGGCACGCGGTTCGTCGTTCGCCGTCGCGCCGCCATGACCCAGGTCTCGGTGACCGAACACAGGGTTCGAATTGCGACCCGCTCGGGATCGGTGACGACGCCCGAGACCATGACCTCGACCTACCGTCCGGATCAGGCGCCGTCCGCCCCGACGCCGTCGTCGCCGGACGTCGACGCCTGGACCCAGGGCTGGCTGGTGTTCGAAGATCGCCCCCTGGCCGAGGTGGTCGAGGAGATCGCCCGCTACTCGCCGACGCCGATCACGGTGTTTGGACGCGCCGTTCGAAACCGTCGCGTCAGCGGCGCCTTCGGGATCGATCAGCCGTCCCGCACCCTCGCGCGATTGGAACAGACCCTGGGTGTTCGCGCCACGCGCCTGCCCGGCGGCGCGGTGATCATTCACGGCTGAGCGGATCTCCAGGATTTTTTTTGAATTCGGACAGTCCCGGTTCGGCCTCCTAGTGCGTCTATCTAAAGAGAACCATTCTCATTCGCATGGCTTGCGAACCAACCGGACCGGCGCGGAGCGCGCCACGAGAGACGAAATTGACTAAGGCGAGACACGAACTGGGGGCCCTGCGTCTCTTCCTCATGGCCACGGCCGCCGTGGTTCCGGCCATCATCCTCGCACCGGCCGCCCAGGCGCAGTCTGCAGCGACGCAGTTCGACATACCGGCCGGCCCCCTGTCGCCGGCCCTGGCCGCCTTCGCCCGCCAGGCTGATATCGAAATGGCCTACGACGCCGGCCTGACGCGCGGCGTTTCGACACGCGGACTGCGGGGGCGATACGGCGCGTCAGAGGGGCTGTCGCGTCTGCTGTCCGGCACCGGCGTGACCTATCGTCTGTCGGGCCGCACGGCGACCCTGTCCGCCGCCCCCGCCATCGCCGACGGAACCCTCGCCCTGGGTCCGATCAGGGTGCAGGGCGCGACCGAAGGCGGCGCAGGCGGGCTCAGCGCCACCGGCGCCGGCGAGGCGGGCGATCCTGTGGAAGCGCCCTACCGCACGACCGGATCCAGCGCCTATATCGCGCAGGACACCATCGAACGGTTTCGCGGCGCCTCGACCGCCGACATCATCAAGGGCGTGGCGGGCGTGACCGCCGGCGACCCGCGCGTCGCCAACGCTCTGGACGTCAATATCCGCGGCATTCAGGGCCAGAGCCGGGTGCCGATCATCATCGACGGCGGCCAGTCGACCATGGACGCCTACCGCGGCTACGCCGGTCAGTCGCAGTGGACCTATCTGGATCCCGATCTGATCTCCAGCATCACCATCAACAAGGGCCCCAGCCTGGAGGCCAACGCCTCTGGCGGCATCGGCGGCGTGGTCGTTATGGAGACGCTGAACGTCGACGACGTCCTGAGCGAAGGCCGCGACCTGGGCCTGCGCGTCCGCACCGGCGTGTCCGACGCCAGCGCCCGCAGCCTTCCGGCCTATAGCGACAAGTCGCGGACCGACCGGGGCGACCTGACCCGTCCGGGCGGGCAATTCTTCAACATCGCCGGCGCGGGACGCTGGGATCGGTTCGACCTGGTCGCCGCCTACGCCTGGCGCGACACGGGCAACTATTTCTCGGGCCACCGGAACTACAACGACTTCCCCCAGGGACGGCGGGTCCTGGCGACGCTGAACCCCACGAACGCTGAGGTTTTCAACACCTCGTCCCAGTCGGAATCCCTGCTGCTGAAGGGAACCTGGCGCGTCACCGATCACCAGACGCTGGAGGCCGGCTATCGCCGCTATCAGGGCGAGCAGGGCGAGATCATGGCCTCGCAGATCATTCGGGTAGATCGCGACCAGGTCCCGCAATGGGACCTGGGGACCGTCGATATGGACGCCTATAGTCTGCGTTACCGCTACAAGCCCCAGGGCGATCTGATCGATCTCAAGGTCAACGCCTGGTACACCCACGCCGACAGCCTGATGTACAACGGCCTGACCGGCATCACTCCCTGGTATTATGACCGCCGCACCGAATGGTACGACGGCCCCTCCTTCAACACCGACCCGGGGTACAAGGAGGCCTATCGCAACGAACTGACCCAGAAACGGTTCGGCGGCGACCTCACCAATACCTCGCTCCTGTTCACCGGCGCGGGCAAGTTCACCTTGAACTACGGCCTGTCCTTCAGCGACGAGGACATCGCTCCCGGTCCGAACTCGCCGATCATGCACGACGATCTGGTGAACAACCGCTTCCTGCGCAACGCCGAACGTCAGGAATACAGCGCCGTCGCCTCGGTGAAGTGGGAGCCCGACACACACTGGGAGCTGATGGCCGGCGGGCGCTTCAACCGTGTCGAGGTCAAGGACCGCAACCGTCTGGCCACGCCCGCCACCTACGAGGTGATCGGTCAGTATCGCTATACCGAACTGCTGAACGGCGACCCGAGCCGCCCCGCCTACCTGGCGAAACGGATCGCCCTGCTGAACTGGTATCCCGACGCCAGCGGCCAGTTCACCAAGGCCTCGCTGCTGGCCTCGCCCTACGAACACGGTACGGTGGCCGATATCGTCGGCTGGAACTTCTACGACGCCGACGCGCCCGAAGATCTCAAGGTCCCGGCCACCTGGACCTGGTCCGACCCCATCCGGCGCACCGACGACGCCTTCATGCCGACCGGCAGCGTCACCTACCACTTCGACGAGGACACCCTCGTCTATGTGAAATACGCCGAGGGTGTGAAGCTGCCCAGCCTGTTCGAAACCACCCTGGGCCTGTTCAGCGCCGCGCGTCCGACCGAGGGCATGAAGCCTGAGCGCGGCCGAACATGGGAAGTCGGCGCCAGCGCCATCCGCCGCGACCTGCTCACCGGCGGCGACCGCACCGCCTTCAAGGTCGCCTATTTCAACACCGTGATCGACGATCTGATCACCCGCGACTACCGGAGCATTTCGGCGGGCCTGATCCGCAACATCGACACGTTCAAGGTGTCGGGCGTCGAACTCCAGTCGAACTACGACAACGGCGTCGTCTTCGGCGACCTGTCGGCCCACTATTATTTCGAGGCCAAGACCTGCGCGCCCGACATCGCCGCCGAACGCCGCGCCTATGGCGCCAGCCGCAAGAACGCCGAACTGATGGCCACGCCCGACTGCGTCGACGGCGGCTTCGTCGGCGCCTACACCAACACCCAGAACCCGCCGCGCTTCAATCTGAACCTGACTCTGGGCGCGCACCTGTTCGACGACCGCCTGACCCTCGGCGGTCGGGCGGTCCACAACTCGGGTCCGATCAGCAAGCTGGACAAGGCCTGGAACGTCGGCCTGTCGGCGATCCAGCAACTGTATCTTGAGACGACCGTCTATGACGCCTTCGCAAGCCTGAAGGTGACGGACCAGACGGCGCTGGACCTCAACATCGACAATGTGATGGACGAATACTACCTCGACCCGCTGGCTCTGGGCGTCATGCCCGCGCCCGGCCGCACCGTTCGCCTCGCCCTGACCTATCGTTACTGAGGCCGCCATGATCCAAGTCGAAACAAGCCGCGCGAAACGTCTGAAGTCCGCCAGCCATGGCGTCCACGAAGGGCTGGACAAGGCCATCATGGCCGCCAAGCCGTTCAGCAGCCGCGAGACCTATGCCGTGTTCCTGCGTATCCAGCAGATGTTCCACCGCGACATCGCCGCCCTGTACGCGGCGCCGGAATTGGCGGCCCTGTTCCCGGATCTGTCCGGACGCCGCCGCTACGAACAGGTGAAGGCCGATCTCGCCGATCTGGGCGCTGCGCCGGCCGATGAAACGCCGGTCCCGCGCTTCGTGGCGGGCGCATCGGTGGATCTGCCGACGGCCCTGGGCTGGCTCTACGTCGCCGAAGGGTCGAACCTGGGCGCCGCCTTCCTGAGCAAGGCGGCGGCGGCGCTGGGCCTGTCGGCCCAATTCGGCGCCCGCCATCTGGCCGCCTCGCCCGAAGGCCGCGCCAACCACTGGCGCAGATTCACCGCCGCCCTCGACGCCCCGGATCTGACAGACGAGGAAGAGGCCCGCGTCATGGCCGGCGCCTCGGCCGCCTTCACCCGCGTGCGCGGCCTGGTCGATGTCGGCTTTCGCCATGGAGCCGCCGACCCGGCATGACAGCCGTGCCGCGCGCCACGATCCTGAACGACGTCGGGGGCCTTGCCCCCCGGCGTCCCAGGGCGCGCGCCCGTCGCGCCCTGGCCCTGGGCGCCGCCCTGGCCCTTCACGCCGCGCCCCTGCTGCTTCTGATCCATTTCGTCGTCCCGGCGCCCATGCCGCTGGAGGAGCCGCCCGTAATCGTCGTGGCTCTGGTCCGCAGCAACGCCGCACCGCCCCGACCGCCATCCGAACAGGTCGATGGTCCCAAGCAGATCCAGGCCGCGTCCAGCCGCCCCCTCCCGCGCCCGCCAGTCCCGCTCCGCGTTCACGCCGAGGCGCCCGAAGCCGTGGCCATCCCGGTCGCGCCTCCCGTCCCGCGCGCAGCCGAACGCCAGACGCCGGCGCCCGCCACCACGGCCCCCGTCTCGCGCCCTGCGCCGCCTTCGCCCAGCGCCTCGACCGCCCCGCAAGACTGGAAAGCCCGCCTCCTGGCCCATCTGGACAGCAAGAAGCGCTATCCGCCCGGCGCCCAGCGCCTGCGTCAGGAGGGCGTGGTCCATGTGCGTTTCACGATGGACCGCGCCGGCCGCGTCCTGGCCTCAAGCATTGAACGCAGTTCCGGCCGCGCCCTGCTCGACCGCGAGGCCCTCGCCATGCTGGCGCGGGCCCAACCTCTGCCCGCGCCCCCGCCTGAAATCTCCGGCGCCACGATCGAGCTCACGACCCCGGTCGAGTTCTTCCTGTCGCGCTGAGCGGCAGCCCCAAGACGTGTCCCGCGCCTGGACATCTTTCGACAACGCGCCAGTTCATCTTCAACCCTTGGAGTCCCGCGACGCTTTCGGAGTTGGCAAGTCGGGAAGGGTGCGAACGACATTGGCGATCGCGCCTGCCAGGAAGTCCATCTCCTGCATGGTGTTGAACAGGTTGGGGGTCACCCGGACGCAGCCGCCTCGATCGACGCCTCCTCGAGCCACGGTGAAGATGCGGTGGCGATCCAGCAGCTGGCGCGCGATGGCCTCATTGGCGCGCATCGAGGTCTGTCCTGTGATTCTGAAGGCTGTGATCGCGCCATACAGGCCGGGCTCGTCAGGGGTGAGAATTTCGATTCCTGGAATAGCCCGTGCGGGTTCGACCCAGCGATCGCGCAGGGCGCGCAGGCGCGCGCTCTTGCGGTCCAGGCCGATGCGGGTCTCGAACGCGAGGGCCGATGGCACGGTCAGGAAGGCGGCGGCGTTCAGCGTGCCGGTATGGATCCGTTCGCTGATGACGTCCGGAGCGTCGGACGCTGTCGCCAGGTCATGGTCGATGCGATCAAGGGCGCTCTTGCGAATGTGCAGGACGCCGACGCCCAGGGGCGCGGCCAGCCATTTGTGCCCGTTCAGGCCGACGAAGTCGCAATCCAGGTCCGGCAGGGCGAAGTCGAGTTGACGCCAGCTGTGGGCGGCGTCGACGATCACATCGATGCCGCGTTCACGCGCCAGGGCCGCTATTTCCCGGACAGGCAGGACGAGACCGGTTCTGTGACTGACATGGGTCAACAGCACCAGGCGCACGTGCGGATGTCTGTCGAAGGCCTCGGCATAGGCGTCGATCAGCCGCATTCTTGTGGCCGGTTCGGGCAGGGCGATCCTCACGACCTCGGCCCGCTCGCGCAGGGCCAGTCGATCCATGCAGTGCTGCATGCTGTCGTAGTCCAGATCCGCATAGAGGACCGCGTCGCCGGGGGTGAGACGGTTGTAGCCGCCGATCAGCGCCTTCAGCGCCTCTGTCGCATTCCGCGTGAAGGCGATCTCGTCGTCGGGGACCCCCAGGGTCTCGGCGAGGCGGCTTCTGACGTCCATCAGATCCCGCCCCATGCCGCGGCGGGCGTAGTAGCTCGTCTCGCGGTTCACACGGGACAGGACCTCGACATAGTGCGCGTGGACCGGCCTGGGCATCATGCCCCAGTTGCCGTTCTCGAGCTGGATGACGTCCCGGGTGACGTCGTACTCGGCGGCGATGTCGCGCCAGAAGGCGTCGTCGTCGGAGGCTGCGCGGGCCGGCGTGGGCGTCAGTGCGGCTCCGGCGGGGAGGACGACGCCGCCAGCCAGCAGCGCACGACGGTTGAGCTCAAGCATGGAAATCTCGGCGATGGCCCGGACGCTGCTGCAACGTCGGGAAGAGCGGGAAGGGCGTGGCGGTCCAGCCGCCACGCCCCATGGGATCCTGATCGGGATCTGCGTCAGAAATTATAGCCCAGACGCATCCAGTATTGCCCGCCGTCGGTGTCGAACGGGGCGTTACGCGAGTAGAGCAGGCCGCGATTGGCGTCGAGCGTCGCCCGGTCGGGATAGGAATCGAAGATATTCTCCCCCCCGACTTTGACATTCACGCCGTTGGCGAAATCGTACGAGACACTGAGATTGGCCAGCACCATCGGATCGAATTCCTGCCACAGGCGGTCGGCGTCGTCCGGGTCGGTGCCCATGTCGATCCAGGTCCCGTAGTAGCGGATGCGCGACGAGACCGAGAGCGAACCCAGGTCATAGCCGAATCCAGCAGAGACGCCCGCGCCAGGCCGCGAACGGCGGGCGAACAACTCCTTGTTGAGCGGGTTCAGCGGCGCGAGACGGTCATCGAGGATCTCGGTCTCATTCTGATTGTAGGACAGGCTGGTGTTGAACCGACCCGGACCGATGTCGCGGCGGTAGGCGGCGACGATGTCCACGCCCTGGGTGCGCGCTTCATAGGCGTTCATGAAGTAGCTGAGGGACGTGAAGTTCTGGGGGTTCGGCGTGCCCGCCGGAACCGACATCGAACGGGTCGTGAGGCGGTCCTTGGAGTCGACACGATAGACGTCGATGCTGAGCGTCAGCCCGTGGTTGTTGTAGACGACGCCCAGGGCGCTGTTCTTCGAAGTCTCGGGCTTCAGCGGCTGGGCGCCGAGCGAGATCGCCAGCGGATCGTTGACGTTCAGGCGGCCGCTGTTGTTCACCGAACCGTTGGTCAGGTTCAGGCTCTGGGTAAAGGCCGACGAATACAGGTCGAACGGCTTCGGGGCGCGGAACCCGGTGGAGTAGGTGCCGCGGACCGCCAGACCGACCGGCAGTTCATAGCGGGCGGCCAGACGGTAGTCGAAATTGCCGCCGAACGAATCGTGGTCCTCGTAGCGGCCGGCGGCCCCGAGCGTCAGCGCTTCGACAGGCCGCCATTCCAGGTCCACATAGGCGGCGTAGCTGCGGGCGTCCCATTCCCCGGCGCGCGCCGGGCTGTAGCCCGGCATGCCGTTGGATCCCACGGCCAGACCGTAGGCGGCCCCCGGTCCGATCTCCCACGAGGCCTTGTCGCCGACCTGTACGCCATAGGTCACGACGCGGGCCTCGGCGCCGAAGGCGATGTTCAGCGGCTCGCTGCCGCCAACCGGAAGCCGATAGACGAAGTCGGCGTTGGCGACGAAGTCGTCCTGATACTCGCGGCCGAGGAAGAAACTGGTCGGGCTCTTCGGACCGAGCGAGGCGTTGACCGTGTCGTCCAGGCTGAAGGCGACGCGGCTGGTGCCCCAGGTCAGGGCGAGGTCATAGGTCAGGCGATCCGACAGGTCGCCCCGGACGCCGCCTGACAGATGGTAGTCCTCGATCTTCGACCCGAACTGGGGCGTGAAGCCGCCCGGGAAGATCGACAGGAAGGAGAAGCCCGGGAAGGCGGCCGTCGCCTTGTAGACGTTGCTGGTGGCGTCCGGATTGCGCCAGTTGAAATCCGTCATCCCCTCGCTGTCGTTGAACAGGCCGAACGCGTAGAGTTCGTGGTTGCCGGACAGGCGATAGTTGGCGTTGAGCGAGCCCTTGAGCCGTTCCTCTTCCGGCTGGCCCCACTTCTGCACCGGATCGCGCAATTCAACGCCGGGGTGGGCGAGTTCAAAGGCGAGGGCGTCCGGCCGCTGGACCTGCCGGCCCGTGCGGCCCTGCCGGTTGTACTCGAGAGCGCCGCTGATCGAGCCATTTTCGCCGAGCGCGAGACCGCCGCCGAGACCGAAGCGATACTCTTCGCCGTCCCCCTGATAGTAGCGCGAGAACTGGCTGAAGGCGCGCAGCCCCGGGCGGTCGTCGAGGATGATGTTGATCACGCCGGCGATGGCGTCCGAGCCGTACTGGGCGGACGCGCCGTCACGGAGGATTTCCGTGCGACGGATCGAGGCGGAGGGGATGGTGGACAGGTCGGGGGCCTGACCCTGCGCGGAGTTGTGGTAACGCCGGCCGTTCACCAGCGCGAGGACGTATTTGCCCGGCATGCCGCGCATGGTCGTCGGGCGCACGAAGGCCGGCGGGTCGGCGTGCATGCGCTGCACGTTGAAGGACGGGGCGAGCAGGGTCAGCGTGTCCTGAAGATCGCCGGACACGCTCTCGCGGATCTCTTCCTGGGACAGGACGTCGACGGGCGACAGGGTCTCGGCGGCCGTGCGCGAGGCTTGTCGGGTGCCGGTCACGATCACTTCGTCCAGCGCGTCCACGCCGCCCGGGGTTCCCAGCGGGGGCGGCGCAGACCGGGTCGCGGCGTTCGCAGCCGGTCTGGCGGGTGCCGCGCGGACCGGCGCCGAGGGAGCGGCTTCGATCAGCACAGCGTCGCCGACGATGCGGGCGGTCAGTCCACTGCCGCCGACCAGTCGGGCGAGGGCGTCAGCCTGGCTGAAACGACCTTCGACGGCCTGGCTGCGGCGACCCTGGAGCAGGGCGGGGCGCGCCGCGACCTGAAGGCCGGTGGCGCGCGAATAGGCCGTCAGCGCCCGGCCCAGATCCTGGGCGGGAATAGAGAAGGCCTGGTGCGCGGCCTGGGCCGTGGCCACGGCCGGCGTCACGGCCAGAGCGGCCGCGAGCGCGAAAACGGAGGCGCTGAGCGCCCGTGTGGAAGTCATGTCGGTATCCCCCGGTGAATCGTCGACTTCGGTCGACATCGGTTCGATGTCCGGCCAGGGCCGAACCCGACATTTCTTTTTGTGAAACCTTAGCGACGGTCCGGCTGGCGAGATCCGCTGCGGACGACGATCGTCTCTCCCGTCGTGTCAATGCGCACGTCATAGGCTCTCTCGATCAGCGCCAGCGTGGCAGGCGGATCCGTCAGGCGGAAGCGTCCGCTGACCGGGATACGGCTGGCCTGGCCATCAATGACGACGGGCGTTCTCGAGAAGCGGTCGATTTCGGCCACGAGGCGTCCCAGGGTCGTTTCCTCCGCGTCGAACCAGCCGTCGGTCCAGTCGGGCCGGGTCGAGAGACTGTGTGTCGTCGGGCGGATACGGCCGTGTTCCAACATCGCGCGGTCTCCAGGCTCCAGGTCGAGGATCTGGCCTCCGCGCGTACGCAGTCGGACCGCGCCTCGATAGAGAGTGACTTCCGCCCGACCGCAGGCCATCCGATCCACATTGAAAGCGGTCCCCATGACCCGTACCTCGCCTTCGCCCGCGTCGATGACGAACGGCCGACCGTCGTGCCGCACTTCGAACCAGGCCTCGCCGCGCTCGAGCGTCGCGGCGCGCCAGAGAGGGCTCTGCCGGATCGACAGGCGGGCGTCGCCATTCAGCCGGATCGAGGTGCCGTCCGCCAGCGCCACCGTCCGGGTCTCGCCGCGCCGGGTCTCCAGGGTTCGGTGGTCCATCCAGGGCGCGACAAGCACGGCGGCGATGCAGACGGCCGCCATCGCCAGGGCGGAGGGCGCCGCCAGACGCCACGGAACCCGAAGGGGGCGCCGGAGATCGGCCCGCTGCTCCACCTCAGCCGCCGCCTGGCTCAAGGCGTCGGAGCGCCACAAGCCGATCATCTCGGCGAAGGCCGCGCGGTGAGCGGGACTCGCGTTCATCCAGCTCTCGAACGCTGCGGCGTCATCGAGATCCGCATCCGGGTGCGAGGCTCGGTCCGCCCAGGCGGCGGCCTCCGCCATGATGCGTTTGTCATTCGTCATCAGAGCGCCGTCCTCCGCCCGCGCCGCTTCTGACCGCAGGCCTCATTCAGGTCCAGCAGACCTCGGGTCACATGTTTCTCCACCGCCTTGACGCTCAGGCCAAGGTCCTCGGCGATGGCGGCGCAACCCTGGCGGTGGATGCGTCGCCGGATTATGATCTCTCGACGCAGGCGCGGCATGCGCTTGAGCGCGCGTTTCAGGACCTCCACGGCCTCGCGGCCCTCCACAACCCTTTCGGGCGAAGGTTGGCCGCTGGCGAGCGTTTCGCTCAACCCTTCGACCCTCCAACGTCGCTCACGCCGATACTCCTCGTTCACGAGATTCTCCGCGATGCGCGTGGCGAGGCCGTACAGGTTGTCGATCCGGCCGCCGCGTTGGTACTCGATAAGCCGCAGCAAGGTTTCCTGCGCCACATCGTCCGCCATATCCGCGCGCCCCAGCCGTCGATGGGCCAGTCGACGGACGAAGTCGCGGACCGGCGACCACGTAACCGTCGCCAGCTTCTGATCCCCGTCGTACGCCACGTCCGCGCCCCCGCCGAAAGGCGTGCCTGCTGTCTGTTCGGCGCGGTGTAGCGGGGTCCTGTGAAGCTTGAGTGTCCCGGACATGTCCTGTTGGCGACACACCGCAGCGCCCACGAGATCTCCTGCTGGTTCAGCTGGCGTCGAACAACGCCAGGCGCGCCGCTGGCCTGTTCCGTTGCGTGAACCGGTCGATCGGCGTCAGCAGGGGAAGCGCCGGCACATACCGCTCCAGCGATAACCGAGCCGACTGGTCGATTGGTCGGTCGTCCATCATCGCGGCCCGCCGGCTCCCCGCCGCGGCTCTAGGTTCAGGACTTGGGACCAACGGCTGCTAGGAGCAGAACCCGGCGAAGCTTGTGAGCGGCGGGTCAGGCCTTTCCGTATTTCCCCAAAGGCGTATGGATCAGTTTGCCGGACGCCGGCCAGTATTCCACCTTGCATCCGGAACGCCCGCCGCAGATCGAATCGACGATCTCTATGCCCCGGTCAGCGAGGAAACCCTCGGCGAAGGCCACATTGTGCGCCCCCACATTGTAGAACGAATCGCCGGGACTGGCGCCGCCGAACACCATGGCTTCGAGACAGTGGGGATTGGCTCCGGCTTCCAGCAGGCCATCGACCAGACGCTGCATGAGGTAGGAGCCGTAGCGCGACGGGTCGTCCTGTTCCGAAAGCGGCGTCGGAGATTCGGGGAGAACGAAATGGTTCATGCCGCCCACGCCTCGCTTGGGATCGCGAATACAGGCTGCGACACACGAGCCGAGGACCGTCGTGATCACCGCGTCCGGGTCGTCGCTGATGCTGTATTGGCCCTGCGATATGGAGGTAAGGTGGACGGGCCGCTCGCCCTGGTCCCAGGTGCGACTGCAAATATTGTATCTCATGACGATCTGAGCCGGGATCTGGACCCAGTCCGGGGTCGTGTCTGAAGTCGCAAGATTTCGACTGTAGCGAACATTGGTATACGGACAATGTACGCAACGGTAAAAATGAAGGGCGCCGGGACTTTCGCTGGGACCTCACGCTCCCTAGCTAAGCAGTGCTTCAGCTGAGGAGAATGACCATGGCCACCGCCCACGAGAAACGTCTGGCGCCGTTGAAAACCCCCACCAGCCTGTCGGAGGCCGCGACGCGGGATATTTCCGCCGCTCTGACGACCCTGCTGGCGGATGTCTTTGCTCTCTATATCAAGACCAAGAATTTCCACTGGCACGTGTCCGGCCCGCATTTCCGCGACTATCACCTGATGCTGGACGAACAATCGGCCGAGATCCTGGCCATGACCGATCTGATCGCCGAACGGGCGCGCAAGATCGGCGGGACCACTCTGCGCTCTGTCGGTCAGATCGCCCGCGAATCGCGCGTTCTCGACAATGACGCCGAGTTCGTGGATGCGCTCGACATGCTGGCCGAACTGCGGGACGACAACAACGACCTTGTCGGGCGTATGCGCGAGGTCCACGATCTTTGCGACGAGCACAACGACGTGGCGACCGCCAGCCTGCTGGAGAACTGGATCGACGAGAGCGAGAAGCGCGTCTGGTTCCTGTTCGAATCGAGCCGCCGCGGCAACGTCTGATCCGACGCACGGACCGTCCGGAACCCTCCGGCTTGCAAAGTCTTAACGATCGGTAATATCTGGTCGGAAAGACGCGGAGGGGATGATGCGGACGGTCCTGATCGGTTGCGGCCTGGCGCTGGGCGTCGTCGTCGCCTCTACGGCCCCGGCGCGGGCCGATATGGCGGAGGCCTTTGGCAACACCATCGTGTCTCACTATCCCAACGGCCAGTGGGTGAAGCATTTTTTCGAGCCGGACGGCCGCTATGTATCCCAGTTCTCGGACGGGCGTCAGTTGAGCGCGCGCTGGAGCCGGGAGGGCGACAAGATCTGTTTGACCGGGTTCAGGCCACGCCAGATTCTGCCACGCTTCTGTAGCCGCATGGTCGAGGCCGACATCGGTCAAAGCTGGCAGGCTCGCGATCCCCTGGGACGGACGATCCGCAACGAACTGGTCGCCGGACGCCGCTGAAGGCCGCTGGAGGCTCTTGTCAGGCGACGTCCGGCCCTCTAGAGCCCACCACCTGCCCAAGCGGATGTGGCGGAACTGGTAGACGCACTGGATTTAGGTTCCAGCGCCGCAAGGCGTGGAGGTTCGAGTCCTCTCATCCGCACCAAAGCAAAAAGGCCCCGGATCGCTCCGGGGCCTTTTCTTGTTTTGGCCTATCGCCCTCGCGGGCCTACTTGAGGCCGGTTTTGGGCTGGTCGCCCTCAGGACTTATGGCCGTTTTGGTTGGCCTGCCTGAGGACATCAGCGCGTGTCTCAGCTGATCGGCGGGACAGGCGGCGGCGGCAGGTCGCTGTCGGTCTCGTGGACCTCGATCAGGCCACGGCCCAGGTGGCTCTTGCGATAGCCATACAGGAAATAGATCAACAGGCCGAAGCCGCCCCAGATCGGCAGCACCATCTTGGCGTCGTGCGGCAGGTTCCAGAACAGGAAGGCGCAACCGAAGGCGGACAGGGGCGCGAAGAGCCAGATCAGCGGCGTCCGGAACGGACGTTTGCGGTTCGGTTCCTTGACCCGCAAGATCAGCACCGCGATCGACACCATGAAGAAGGCGAACAGGGTGCCGGAGTTCGAGATGTCCGCCAGTTTGCCGACCGGGAACAGGGCGGCGCCGATGGCCACGGCGATGCCTGTGAAGGCGGTGACGATATAGGGCGTCTTCCACTTGGGGTGCATCTTGGTCAGGCCTTCCGGCAGCAGGCCGTCGCGCGCCATGACGAAGAAGATACGGGTCTGGCCGTAGATCATCATCAGGATGACCGAGGGGAGGGCCAGCAGGGCGGCGGTGCCGAGGGCGTTGCCGATCTGGGGATGACCGATCACGCGCAGGACGTGGGCCAGGGCCTCGTTGGAGCACACCAGGGCTTCGGCGTTGGCCGGCAGGGCGCAGGCGGCGACGAAGGCGGGCGAACCGGGTTGGACGGCTTCGCCGGCGGCGCCGAGCACCGGCTGTGCGCCGATGGCGCCGGCCGCACCAAGCGCGACCAGAAGATAGAAGACCGTGCAGATGGCCAGCGAGCCGATCAGACCGATCGGTACGTTGCGTTGCGGGTTCTTGGTCTCTTCAGCCGCCGTCGAGACGGCGTCGAAGCCGACATAGGCGAAGAAGATCGAGGCGGCGGCGCCGACGATTCCCATGCCGGAAGACGCGCCGAACAGCCCGTTGGGGGCGAAGGGCGACAGGTTGGCCGTCTTGATCACCGGCAGGGTGATGACGATGAAGACGGTCAGGGCGGCGACCTTGATCAGGACCAAGACCGCGTTGACCCGGGCTGATTCCGTCGTGCCCAGCATCAGCAGGCCGGTGACCAGCAGGGCCACGACGATGGCCGGGATGTTGACGATCCCCGCCGAAAAGTCGGGCATCGGAATGAAGCCGTTCATGGCCCAGGTCGGTCCGGCGGATAGGAGGTCAGGGAAATCGAACCCGAGCCCCTGTTCTATCAGTCCGAGGACATAGCCCGACCAGCCGACCGAGACGGCTGCAGCCGCGACGGCGTATTCCAGGATCAGGGCCCAGCCCACGCACCAGGCCAGAAGCTCGCCCATGACGGCGTAGGTGTAGGTATAGGCCGAGCCCGAGACCGGGGCCATGGCGGCCAGTTCCGAATAGCAGAGCGCCGCGACGGCGCAGACCGCGCCGGCGATGACGAAGCTGACCATCATGCCGGGGCCGGCCTTCTGCGAGGCGGCGGCCGTCAGCACGAAGATGCCGGTGCCGATGATGGCGCCGATGCCCAGCAAGGTCAGTTGAACAGGTCCGAGCGACCGATGAAGCGATTTCTTCTCGGCCGTGGCCAGAATCGCGTCGAGCGACTTAACGCGCCACATAGAATACCCCCACGTTTACAGCGGCCCCTCGGCCGCGTTGGGCGGACGCTAGCGGCGGATCGAATGGCGCGCAACGCGCATGACGAGGCGGTAAAGCCCTCACGACGCTTTCGTGATCACGGCGCATCGGTGGCGCATCGGGGGCGCATCGGGTTAGAGGCGGGTGATGTTGCCGATCCACGCTGTTCTCGAACCCCTGAAAGCCGTCCTTGCGGCCGGAAATACGGCGGTGCTGGCCGCGCCGCCGGGGGCGGGCAAGACCACGGTCGTGCCCCTGGCGCTGCTGGATCAGGCCTGGCTGGGCGAGGGGAAGATCCTGGTGCTGGAGCCGCGCCGTATCGCCGCACGGGCGGCGGCGGACCGGATGGCCAGCACCCTTGGGGAGACGGCGGGCGGGACCGTCGGCTATCGCACCCGGCTGCAAAGCCGGATCGGACCGAAGACGCGGATCGAGGTGATCACCGAGGGCGTCTTCACCCGGATGATCCTGGACGACCCGGGTCTGGAGGGGGTGGGCGCCGTCCTGTTCGACGAATTCCACGAGCGCAGCCTGGACGCCGACCTGGGGCTGGCCCTGGCGCGGGAGACGCAAGGGGTGCTGCGGGAGGACCTGCGGCTGCTGGTCATGTCGGCGACGCTGGACGTGGCGGGGGTGTCGCGTCTGCTGGACGGCGCGCCGGTGATCGAGGCGGAGGGGCGGGCCTATCCGGTCGAGACCCGCTATCTGGGGCGCAATCCGGCCGAACGGTTCGAAGAGGCGATGGCGCGGGCCTGTCTGACGGCGCTGGGCGAAGAGACCGGCTCGGTGCTGGCCTTCCTGCCGGGGCAGGGGGAGATCCACCGGGTCGCGCGGCTCGTCAGCGAGCGGCTGCGGCTGCCGAACGTCGATGTGGTTCCGCTGTACGGCGGGCTGGACCGGGCGGAGCAGGATCGGGCCATTGAGCCGGCGGCGGCGGGGCGGCGCAAGCTGGTGCTGGCGACATCGGTGGCGGAGACCAGTCTGACCATCGACGGGGTGCGGGTGGTGCTGGACGGCGGTCTGTCGCGCGTGCCCCGGTTCGAGCCGTCCAGCGGCCTGACGCGGTTGGCGACGGTGCGGGTCAGCCGGTCCTCGGCCGAACAGCGGCGGGGGCGGGCGGGACGGACCGAACCGGGCGTCTGCTATCGCCTGTGGGACGAGGAACAGACGCGGGGTCTGGTTCCGCATCAACGGCCGGAGATCCAGGAGGCGGACCTGACCGGTCTGGCGCTGGACCTGGCGCGCTGGGGCGCGCGGTCGGTCGAGGGGCTGGCCCTGCTGGACCCGCCCCCGGCCGGGGCCATGGCGGAGGCGCGCAAGGTGTTGAGCCGTCTGGGGGCGCTGGACGCCGAAGGCGGCCTGTCGGATCATGGACGACGTCTGACGCGCATCCCGCTGTCGCCGCGGCTGGCCCATATGGTCGCCGTGGCCTCGGACGCCGGGGACGCCATGACCGGCGCGCGGATCGCGGCGGTGCTGAGCGAACCGGGCCTGGGCGGGTCGGGGGTGGATCTGGCGGATCGTCTGGTCGGGCTGGAACGGGATCGGTCGCCGCGCGCGCGGGATGCGCTGAAACTGGCCGACCGCTGGGCGAAGGCGGCGGGCGGCGGCAAGGGCGAGACGGTCGAACCGGGCCTGTTGCTGGCCGAGGCCTTTCCCGAACGCATCGCCAAGGCGCGCGGCAAGACGGGCGAACTGTTGCTGGCCAGCGGGCGCGGGGCGGTGCTGGACGCGACCGATCATCTGGCGCGAGAATCCTGGCTGGCGGTGGCGGAGCTGGGCGGAGGCGAGGCGCGCGACCGGGTGCGGCTGGCGGCGGCGCTGGACGGGACGCGGATCGAGGCGGACCTGGGGCGGTTGATCGAGATCGAGGATCGGCTGGTCAAGGAGCCGTCGGGCCGGATGGTGATCCGACGCGCGCGCCGCATCGGCGCCCTGGTGCTGGACGAAAAGGTGATCGGGGCGCCGGACGCCAAGACCATGACGGCGGCCCTGCGCGCCGAGATCGAGGCCGAGGGCCTAGGCGCCCTGCGTTGGGGCGAACAGGCGACGGGGTTGCGGGCGCGGCTGGCATTTCTGCACGGGTTGGATGCTGGCTGGCCGGATGTTTCGGACGCCGCTCTGCTGGAGGCGCGGGCGGACTGGCTGTGGCCGGTGTTGGAGGGGGCGAAGTCGCTGGAGACGATCAGCGACGGGCGGCTGGCCGAGGCGTTGCGGGGGCTGGTTCCCTGGGATCTGCAGCGCAAGCTGGATGAGCTGGCGCCCAGTCGGCTGGACACGCCCCTGGGGTCGGCGGGGATCGACTATGGCGCCGAAGGCGGGCCGCGCGTGGAGATCCGGGTGCAGGAACTGTTCGGCGTCGTCACCCATCCGACCGTCGGCGGCGGACGGGTTCCCCTGACCCTGTCGCTGCTGTCCCCGGCGCGGCGACCCGTTCAGGTGACGAAGGATCTGCCGGGGTTCTGGGCCGGGTCCTGGGCGGCGGTGCGGTCGGACATGCGGGGCCGTTATCCGCGCCATCCCTGGCCCGAGAACCCGGCCGAGGCCCAGCCCACCAACCGGGTCAAGCCGCGCGGGACCTGAGCGCCGGACTTGACCGCGCGGGACGGGCAAAGCATTGGCTTTGCTCCCAAGCAGGATTTCACCGTGTCTGACGCAAAGATTGTTTCGCCGACCGCCCGGAAGGGGCGGGTTCTTTTCGCCAGCCTGATCGGCACCACGATCGAATTCTTTGACTTCTACATCTACGCGACGGCGGCGGTGCTGGTGTTTCCGAAGCTGTTCTTCCCCGGCGCCGATCCGACGACGGCCATGCTGTCGTCCTTCGCCACCTTCTCCATCGCCTTCTTCGCGCGGCCGGTCGGCGCCCTGGCCTTCGGGCATTTCGGGGACCGGGTCGGGCGCAAGGCGACGCTGGTGGCGGCCCTGATGACCATGGGCGTGTCGACCGTGGCCATCGGTCTGTTGCCGACCCATGCCTCGGTCGGGATCATCGCGCCCCTGTTGCTGGCCCTGTGCCGGTTCGGGCAGGGGCTGGGTCTGGGCGGCGAATGGGGCGGGGCCGTGCTGCTGGCGACCGAGAACGCCCCTCCGGGCAAGAAGGCCTGGTTCGGCATGTTCCCGCAGTTGGGCGCGCCGATCGGATTCATCCTGTCGACCGCCTCCTTCATCGTCCTGACCTCGACCATGAGCGAGACCCAGTTCGAGGCCTGGGGGTGGCGCATCCCCTTCCTGGCCAGCGCCATCCTGGTGTTCGTCGGTCTGTGGGTGCGGTTGAAGATCACCGAGACGCCCGAGTTCCAGAAGGCGGTGGATCGCAACGAGCGGGTCAAGGCGCCGGCCGTCACCCTGTTCGCTCATCACAAGATGGCGCTGTTTCTGGGGACGTTCAGCGGGGTGACGACCTTCTCGCTGTTCTATCTGATGACCGTCTTCGCCCTGGGCTGGGCCACGACGGGCATGGGGTACGAGCGGGCGGACATCCTGCCGATCCAGTTGATCGGGGTGCTGTTCTTCGCCGCCTTCATTCCGGTGACGGCCCTGCTGGCGGACAGGTACGGGCAGGTGAAGGTGCTGATCGCCTCGTCAGTCGGGATCGGCCTGTTCGGCGCCCTGTTCGCGCCCCTGTTCGGCGCCGGTCTGACCGGACTGCTGATCTTCTTCGCCCTGGGGTTCGGGCTGATGGGCTGCACCTATGGCCCCATCGGCGCGGCCATGGCGCGGCCCTTCCCGACGACGGTCCGCTATACGGGGGCGTCCATGGCCTTTAATCTGGCGGGCATCGTCGGGGCGTCGCTGGCGCCCTATCTGGCGACCTGGCTGGCGCAGAACTATGGGCTGGCGGCGGTCGGCGGTTATCTGGCCCTGTCGGCGGTGGTGACCATCCTGGCCCTGTGGGGCATGGGACGGGTCAGCCCGGAGACCGAGCTTTAAGCCTCGTCCGTGGCGGCGTAGACCATGATGCCCGTGGCGATGGCCAGGTTCAGGCTGTCGGCCCGGCCGCGCATTGGGATCTTGACGTTGACGTCGCAGGCGGCGGCCAGTTGGTCGGTCAGGCCCGCCTGTTCATTGCCCATCAGGATCAGCGACGGCTTTTGCATCACCGCAGAGCGGTGGCTGACGGTCGCGTCCAGGCGGGTGCCGACGACGCTGCCGGGCCAGGTCTTGCGCCAGGCCAGGAAGGCCTCGGGGTCGGTCCTGGTGATCGAGACGGCGAAGACCGAGCCCATGGTCGCGCGAACGGCCTCGACCGAATAGGGATCGACGCAGTCGCCGATCAGGATGACGCCGCCGCAGCCGGCCGCGTCGGCGGTGCGGATGATGGTGCCCAGATTGCCGGGATCGCGCACCTGTTCCAGGGCCACCCAGCAGGGCGCCGAGGCCGGATCCAGGCTGTCCAGCGGGGCATAGGCCTGATCGAACACGCCCAGCACGGTCTGCGGATTGTCGCGGCGGCTGATCTTTTCGAGAATGGCGTGGGTGACGATGATGATGTCGCCGCCGGCCTTGCGCGTCTCGGCCTTGGCCCGGTCCAGCAGGGGGTGGGGGCGAGCCTCCTCGCCGACCAGCAGCATGCGCGGCGCGCGGCCCAGGTCCAGGGCCTCGCCGATAAACTTCAAGCCCTCGGCCAGGAAGGCGCCGGTGAGGTCGCGTTCCTTGCGCATATGCAAGGCGCGGACGCTCTTGATCGTGTCGTTCGTCAGGGAGGTGATGACGCGATATTCGTCTCGGGCGCTCATCGGCTCCACCGCGCGAAGAAGGACAGGCCGATGGCGCGGGCGTCCGGGCCGTCTTCGGACAGGGCCAGTTCGCCCCAGTCGATGCGGCCGCCGCGATCATGCGTCGCCTCGGCCATCAGATGGGCCAGGGACAGGCCCGAGACCCGGGCGGCATAGGCGTTCAGCAACAGGAAGTCTGCGTCGTCTGCCAGCAGGGCGGCGCAGTCCTTCAGCAGGAGCGGCATGTCCTCGAACAGGCGCCAGACCTCGCCGGTCGGGCCGCGCCCGTATTTTGGCGGGTCCAGGATGACGCCGTCGTACTTGGAGCCGCGACGAACCTCGCGGGCGACATATTTGCGGGCGTCTTCGACGATCCAGCGGATCGGGTGCTGGGACAGGCCGGACTGTTCGGCGTTTTCGCGGGCGTAGGCGACCGATTTCTTCGAGGCGTCGACGTGGGTAACTTCCGCACCGGCGGCCGCAGCCGCCAGGCTGGCGACGCCGGTGTAGCCGAACAGGTTGAGGATCTTCGGGGCTCTGCCGGCTTCGCGCGAGAAGGCGCGCACCCGGTTGTCCAGCCATTCCCAGTTGGCGGCCTGCTCGGGGAAGAAGGCCAGATGGCGGAAAGGGGTGAAGCGGCCGGTGAATTTCACGTCGCGCCATTTCAGGGGGAAGGCGTCGACGGGGCCGTGCTGGTCGAACTTCCAGCGGCCGGAGTCTTCCTCCTCCTGCTGGGGATCGAAGGTGGCCGTGGCCTTGTCAAAGGCGGTCGGATCGCGCGGGGACCAGAAACACTGGGGCTCGGGGCGGACCACGGTGTAGCGGCCGTAGCGCTCCAGCTTCTTGCCGTCGCCACTGTCCAACAGGGCGTAGTCGGACCAGCCGCGGGTCACGAGGGTTTCGGGGGTGGGGGAGAGCAGGGGCGCCATTGTGCGGCTGATAGGCGGTCAGGCGGCCTCGCGTCCAGCGTCCACCGTCATCACGGACGTGCATTCGGCGTCGATCTCGGCGTCGTGGGCCGTCTTGTCCCATGCATAGGGGGCGACGATCAGCCGCCAAAGGGCATGGATGAAGGCCAGGCTGAGCAGGGACCAATAGGCGGGCGCGGCCAACATGTCGGTCAGCCTATAGTCCTGCCCGGCCCGTTTTGCGCCCGCCGCACAGCCCATCCAGGCGGCGATGACGCCCACGGCCAGGACGGCGAAGGAGGCTAAAGGCACGACTGGAGCCATGCCGATGTTCAGGGCGACCATCAGGGCCACAATGAGCCAGGCCAGGGTGGGCGCGTGGGAAGCGGCCGAGACGATGGCCGCGCCCAGCGTCATGACCAGCGACAGCTGGCCGCGCCGGCCCAGGGCCCGAGGCGCACGCGTGTGGACGCCCCAGGTCTGCATATAGCCTTTCAGCCAACGGGTGCGTTGCGGCAGCCAGCGTTCCAGCGCCCCCGGCGGGGCTTCCCAGGTCGGGCTTTCGAGCACCCCCAGCCGCCATCCCGCGGACCAGAGCCTGAAGCCCAGATCGGCGTCTTCCGTGACGTTGTAGGCGTCCCAGCCCCCGACCCGACGAAGGGCGGCGGTTCGCAGGTGATTGCTGGTGCCCCCCAGGGGGAAGGGCAGGTTCAGCTTCGCCATGCCGGGAAGATTGACCTCGAACAGGGCGGCGTATTCGAAGGCGAACTGACGGTCGAGGAAGGTCGAGAGTTCGGCGTTGCGCCGGCGAATCCGCAGGGGGGCCTGAAGGCAACCCAATTGCGGCTGGCCGGCGAAACGCGAGGCCGCCTCGCGCAATTGGCCGGGATCCGGTTCGTCCTCGGCGTCATAGATGGTCAGGAGCTCGCCTGTCGCGAAAGCCAGGGCGTGGTTCAGCGCGCGGGGTTTGGTCTGCGGAGCGCCCGGCGGGACCACGAGGATCCGGAGCCAGCCCGGCCGGCGCGCGGCCTTGGCCGCATTTATGGTGGCCTGATCATGGGCTTCCAGCACGAGAAAACCTTCGAGCTGGCGCCGCGGATAGTCGATTTTCGACAGGCGCTGGATAAGCTGGGGCACGACGGCCGCCTCGTCATGAAGGGCGGCCAGAATTGTGTAACGCGGCCACCGGGAGGGTTTGGGCGACGACGGGGTAGGACGAAGACTGGCGATGACCAGGGCCGCGCGCCACAGGGCCGAGGCGACGAAGCCCATCTGAATCCCGATGAACGACGCCGAAAGCGTCGAGCGGGGCCAGACGATTCCTGCGGCCACAAGCGCCGTCGCCAGGCTCGCGACCATGATCGCCTGCCCCAAGGTCGGCATTCGCCGCGCCGCGCCGGTTTGCGCCGCATCCCTCGTCGTCATGTCCGTTCGCCCCCGCGCCCGGCGTAACACAACTAGAAATACGCATTTCGCGCAACCGTGTTCTGTGAGGCGTCGATTGGCGTCGATGACAGATTGTCGCTATTCAGGACGGGACAGATCCGGAGTCGCCGTTGCCCATCGTTTCGCCATCCTCGCGTTCCAGCCGCAAACCCAAGGGCGAGGGCCATTCACGGCGTGGCGAGATCCTCGCCGCAGCCGAACGCATCTTCGTCGAGTACGGCTATGAAGGGGCGACGATCCGCAAGATCGCCGACGAGGTCGGCCTGTCTTCGACCGCCCTCTATATGCATTTCTCCGACAAGGGCGCGATCCTGCAGGAAATCTGCCGCCACGCGTTCGGTGAGCTGATCACGGCGGCTGAATCCCTGTCCGCCCTCGATGGGCCGCCCGAGGTTCGCCTTCGACGCATGATCGAGGTCTACGTCGATTTCGGATTCGCCAATCCGAACGCCTATCGCCTGATCTATCTGACCCGCCCCGTCGAGGCCCGGGACGGCGCCCAGAGCCTGTCGCAGGAACTGGGGGCGGGGGTCTTCGCGGCCTTCGAGACCCTGGTCGGTGAAACCGTGGCCGCAGGGCGGATGGAAGGGGATCCCCGCACGATCGCCCAATCGATCTGGGCCTCGGCCCATGGCGTCGTCTCCCTGATGATCACCAAACCCTATTTCCCTTGGGCGGAGCGCGAGGTGTTGGTGAAGACCACCCTGGACGCCGTCTTTTCCGGCCTGCTGAAATCGTGAACCGTGCTTGGGGGCTGGCGGCGACGGTCGTGGCCATGGCCGTCGCCCAGGGCGCGCAGGCGCGTCCTTTGCGGGTCATGGCCCTGGACCAGTGCGCCGACCAGTACGTGCTGGCCCTGGCGCCGGACGCCGATCTGGCCCTGTCGCCGCGCGCCGACGATCCCGACGCCTGGTTAAGGCGCGAAGCGGCGGGCCACAGGCGTCTGCGGCCGACGCTGGAGGCGGCCGTGGGGTTCAGGCCGGATGTGGTCGTGCGCTACTGGGGCGGGGAGCCCAGGCTGCTGAGCTTTCTGCAAACACGGGGCGTCACGGTGGTCACCATCGCGGACGCGACCGATATGGACGGGGTCCGGGCCAATATCCGCACCGCGGCCCGGGAATTGGGCCAGGTGGAACGCGGCGCACGGCTGGAGCGGACCATGCAGGCCAAACTTGACCGGGCGGCGGCGCCGGACCGCCCCCGGCCGGGCGCGGTCTATCTGACCTCGGGCGGGTTCACCTCCGGACCCGGCACCCTGATGGATGCGATGATCCGGGCCGCCGGGTTTCGCAATCTGACGGCGGCGCCGGGGTTCGGCGCCATCAGCGTCGAGCGGATCGCGATGGAGCCGCCGATCCGGTTCGTGCTGGGCTTCTTTGATCAGTTGCGGGCCGACTGGCGCGGGGCGGGGCGGCATCCGGTGGTGCGGCGCGCGGCCCAGGGACGGACGGCGGCGAAACTGCCGGCGGCGGTGCTGACCTGTCCGGCCTGGTTCGCGGCCGACGGGGTCGAGATGATGGCGAGAGGGCGGCCATGAGCCGGATGTTGAGGCTTTGCCTGATCCTGGGACTGGTCATCCTCGCGGCCCTGGCGGCGGCTGTGATGATCGGCGAAACGCCCTTCGACGCCGCCCAGTATGCGGCGGCCTTCAGTGATCCGTCGTCCGGTCCATGGGTGGTCCTGTGGCAGGTGCGCGCGCCGCGCGCGGTCTGCGCCCTGGCGGTCGGCGCCGCGCTGGGTCTGGCCGGGGCGGTGATGCAGGGATTGTTGCGCAATCCGCTGGCGGATCCCGGCGTTCTGGGCGTGTCGGCGACAGCGGCCCTGGGGGCGGCCCTGGCCATTGTCCTGGGCGGCGCCGGGGTGGCGGGCGTGGTCGAGATGTCCGCCCTGGTCGGGGCGGCGGCGGCGGGCGGTCTGCTGATCGTCGCCTCGGGCCTGATGCGGGCGCCGGAGGCTCTGATCCTGTTCGGGGTGGCCCTGTCCAGTTTTGCAGGGGCGGCCACCGCGCTGATCTTCAACCTGTCTCCGTCGCCCATCGCCCAGGCCGAGGTCATGTCCTGGCTGCTCGGGTCGGTGCAGAACCGCAGCTGGGTCGATGTAGCCTGGGTCACGCCGGCGGTGGTCGTCGCGGCGGTCTTCGCCGGCCTGTCGGCGGGAGGGCTGCGGATGCTGACACTGGGCGACGAGGCGGCGGCCGCGTCGGGCCTGTCCATGGGACGGGTTCGCGCCTTGGCTCTGATCGCGGCGGCCGTGGCGACGGGGGCGGCGGTGGCCGTGGCCGGCGTGATCGGCTTCGTCGGTCTGGCGGCGCCCCATCTGGTGCGGGCGGCGGTGCGGGGCGATCCGGGGCGGATCCTGGCGCCCTCGGCCCTGGCCGGTGGCTTGATGCTGGTGGTCGCCGACCTGCTGGCGCGGTTGACGCCGACGGATCAGGAACTGAAGCTGGGGGTGTTCACCGCCCTGATCGGCGCGCCCCTGTTCGCCCTGATCGCCTGGCGGGCGGCGCGGGAGTGGCGGCTGTGATCGCGCCCCTGACGATGTGGGACGCCGACGCGACCCTTGGGGGGCGCAAGGTGCTGGACGGTGCGGATGTGCAGGTCGAGTATGGCCAGCTTGTCGCCCTGGTCGGTCCCAATGGGGCGGGCAAGTCCAGCCTGATCAAGGCGTTCGCCGGACTTCTGGCGCTGGACGGCGGCGTGGCGCGGCTGAACGGCGACGACGTCACGACCCTGTCCCCGCGAGAACGGGCCCGTCGCGTCACCTATCTACCGCAGGAGCGGCGGATCGCCTGGAACCTGCCGGCGGTGGAGGTGGCGGCCCTGGGGGCACCCTTCCTGTCGGGAGCCGAAGCCCTGGCGCGAGCCCATGCGGCGCTGGCCGAAGTCGGCGTCGCCCATCTGGCGGATCGAGGCGTGGCGGAGATGTCGGGCGGGGAGCGGGCGCGGGTGTTGCTGGCGCGCGCCTTGACCAACGAGACGCCCCTGCTGCTGGCGGACGAACCGATCGCGGGGCTTGATCCGGACGCCCAACGCCTGGTGCTGGAGCGGTTGCGCGCCCGCGCCGACGACGGGTCGGCAGTCCTCGTCAGCCTGCACGACCTGACCCTGGCGGCGGCCTTCGCTGACGGCGTGGCGGTTATGGATCAGGGTCATGTCGTGGCTCAGGCGTCGCCGATGGAGGCCTTGGAGCCGGAGGTGCTGCGCCAGGTCTTCGGTCTCGACGGTCAGTGGATCGAAGGGCCGAACGGGCCGCTGCTGGCGGCCCGCCGGGCTCAGTAGGCGGCGTAGGGACGGGGACCGGAGGCCGCGCCGCGCGCGATGTCGGCCGAGGTCGTCAGCGGGGCCGATCCCCCGTTCAGCCGGGCCTTGTAGACCGCCATATTCTCCATCACCCGCATCATATAGTTGCGCGTCTCGGTGAAGGGCGCGCATTCGATGAAGTCGATGGCCGCATTGGAATCGCCGCGCGGGTCGCCACAGCGGGCGATCCACTGGCTCGGACGGGCCGGGCCGGCGTTGTAGCCGACCGTCGCCAGCAGCATGGAGCCGTTGTTGGCCGCCATAAGCTCGCCCAGGTGATAGCTGCCCAGGGTCATGTTGTAGTCCGGATCCCACAGCTGCTCGGCCGAGAAGCCCATGCCCAGGCGACGGGCGACGCCCGAACCCGTGGCGGGCAGGAACTGCATCATGCCGCGCGCATCGGCGCCGGAGCGGGCGCGCGGGTCGAAGCTGGATTCCTGGCGGGTGATGGCCTGGGTGAATTCCAGCGGCGCGGCGCCGGCGACCTGGGGCGGGACGCGCACGGGGTACATGCGTTCGGGCAGGACGAAGCCGCGCTGGCTGGCGGCGCGGCCGACCATCATGGCGGTGAAGCCTTCGCCATAGCTGCGGGTCAGGTCCATCAGCAGGGCCAGGTCCTCGATGGTCGGCAGGTCGTTGTCCAGCTGATAGGCGAAGACCCGCAGCAGGCTGGTCTCGCCGGTCTCGCCCAGGATTCGCGTGGCGCGGACGAGCTCGTTGGATTCGAACCGGGCGACGTCGGCCTGGGTCGGGGCCGGTTCGCCGGGCAGGGTCAGGGTGGTCATCCCGGCTTTCTCGGCCGCCAGTTGGCCGTAGAAGGTCTGCCAATGCTGGGCGCCGTTGCGGTAATAGCCGAGTGCGGCGTCGCGCTCGCCCCGCGCCTCGGCGGCCCGGCCCAGCCAGTAATAGGCCCGACCCTGGGTGATCGGGGTGGAGGAGGCGGTGCGCAGGGCCTCGAAATGCCGCGCGGCGATCTCAGGCTGGTTCAGCTTGGTCAGGGCGACCCAGCCGGCGAAGAACTCCGCGTCCACCATCCGGTCGCCGGAGGTGAAGCCGTGGCCGTTCATGGCGTCATAGGCGGCGCGCCAATTCCCCTGTTGCAGGGCGTCGAGGTAATAGTTGCGGCGCTCGGTCCACAGGGTGTTGTCGCCTGCGGTATGAGCCGGGGCGGGCGGCAGGTTGGCCAGCAGGGGGAAGGCTTCCGACTGGCGGTTCTGAGAGCGCAGGATTCGCACCCGTTCCAGCGTCACCGCCGGATCGGCGGCCTGGGCGGGCGTCAGGGCGGCGACCACGGCGTCCGGGCTGTAGGCGGTGCGCAGGCTCATGACCGCATTGGCGACGGCCACCTGTTCCGGCGAGACAAGATCGAGCATGGCGCGCGTCGCCGGGCCGTGCGGACCGAGCAACAGCATGTTCAGCCGCGCCTCGTGATCGGCCGGGGTCAGTTCCCCGCCCCAGCGCGCGAGGATGCGCGATTGCGGCTCGGCGTCGAAGGATCGGGTCCGCCACCAGTCGCGAATCAGGGCGCGGGCCTCGCGGTGACGCCCGCGCTGTTCGAGCGCCGAGGCGTTGGCGATGGCGCCTTGTACGGTTTCGGGCGGGTGGTCGGAGAAGAGGGCCATGACGGCGTCCGGCGTGGCGCCGACGCGGTCCAGAACCGCTTCTGCGGCGGCGCGACGTGATTCGGCGCGCGGCCAGCCCTTCAAGGCCGTCTGGGCCTGGGCGAGTTCGGCGTAGGAGAGTTGTTCGCCCGAGGTGTCGATCAGGGCCCACTCGATCAGCTTGCGCGCCGTGGGGTCGCGCATCTGCGAGATCGCAGCCTGGGCGCCGGGTATGTCGCGCGCCCGCGCCGCCGCCAGGCCCTGACGGAACAGGGCCGTGTCCTGGTCATCGAGCACGCGGCCCTGATAGGTGGGGCTGTAACCCGGCACGGATTGTGAAACGGCGGAATAGGGAACAGGTTGGCCGGGAAGGGCGTCCTGCGGGGTCGGGGCGATGACGGCGAGGGCCGCAGCCAGACTGGTCGCGATCATGATATTTCCTGTTCTCATTCATCCCGGTTGCGGCGAGGCCGCTGGCGACCTAACGTCCCGCGCTCTCAAGACAGAGGTTCTGGACATCCGTCCATCGCCCCTCCCCACGCAGGCTAGCTAGTCCCATGACCGCCCCCTTGTTCAAGGGCGTGATCACCGCCCTGATCACACCACTTCATGACGGAAACGTGGACGAAGCCGCATTCGCCACGCTCATCGAGCGGCAGATCGCCGCAGGAGTCGACGGGCTGGTGCCCGTCGGCACGACGGGCGAGGGCGCCAGCATGGACCTGGACGAGCACAAGCATGTGATCGACCTGTGCGTGCGGCTGGTGGCGGGACGCGTCAGCGTCATCGCTGGAACCGGATCGCCCTACACCAAGGAAGCCATCGACCTGACCCGGCACGCCAAGGCGGTGGGTGCGGATGGGGCGTTGATCGTCACCCCCTATTACATCCGCCCCTCGCAGGCGGGCATGGCGGCGCATTTCGAGGCTATCGCCGACGCCGTTCAGCTGCCGATCCTGCTCTACAACGTCCCGTCGCGTACGGGAGTCGATCTGGCCAATGAGACGGTAGCGCGGCTGGCGGCCCATCCGAACATCGTCGGCGTCAAGGACGCCACCGGCGACATGAGCCGGGTCAGCTGGATGCGCGCCAATATCGACGGCCAATTCGACCTGATCTCGGGCGATGATTCCAGCTATCTGGGTTATCACGCCTGTGGCGGGGTCGGACTGATCTCGGTGGCGTCCAATGTCGCGCCCGAGGCCATGGTCGCCCTGCACAATGCGGCGGCGGCCGGCGACTACGCCACCGCCCGCGACTGGCAGAATCGACTGATCGGCCTGTGCAAGGCGCTGTTCCTCGACAATTCTCCGGCTCCGACCAAATACGCCCTGGCCCGGTTGGGCCTGTGCAGCGAGGAGGCGCGGCTGCCGTTGTCGCCGACGTCGGAAGGGGTCAAGCCGCTGATCGACCGCGCCATGGCGGATGCGGGCGTCGTCTGATGGCGCCGCAGCCGCAGTCGAAGTCCAAGGTCATCGCCGAGAACCGCCGCGCGCGGTTCGACTATTTCCTAGAGGACAATATCGAGGCGGGCATTCAACTGCTCGGCACCGAGATCAAGGCGCTGCGGGACGGACGGGCCAATATCGCCGAAAGCTATGCGGCGGTGGAGGGGCGCGAGATCGTCCTGATCAACGCCGACATCCCGCCGTACAAGCAGGCCAACCGCTTCAATCACGAGCCGCGCCGGCCACGCAAACTGCTGCTGCACAGAAAGCAGATCGACCGGTTGATCGGGGCGGTGCAGCGCGACGGTCAGACGATCATTCCGCTGAAGCTGTATCTGAACGACGCGGGCAAGGCGAAGCTGGAGATCGCCCTGGCCAAGGGCAAGAAGCTGCACGACAAGCGCGAGGCCTCGGCCGAACGGGACTGGCAGCGCGACAAGGCCCGTCTGATGCGCGACAAGGGCTGAGGTCCGAGCACTACCCCAGCGGCCGGGCGTCCGTGACGCCCGGCAGATCGGCGAAACCATAGCCGCCCGCGCCTCCGGTCCCTGTGGACGGATGGAAAAGGCCGCCTGTGATCAGGGCCAGGGCCGTGATGACAATCACGAGGACCGCGGCCAGGATCGCGATCCTGCGCTCGCGTCGCGTGAATAATCCGTCAGTGCGTCGCATCGTCCAGCCTCCCGCTGGGAGACGAACGCCGAACGCTCGCCTCTGTTCCGCCTTATTTCAACATGGCAGAGTCGTGCGACACGCACGCAACAGTAGAGGGTTAGCGGGCGATGATCTCGCGCGCCCGATCAAACACCGCCTCGAACATGGCCGGGGTCAGCCGGCCGGTGTTCGTGTTCAATCGGGAGCAGTGATACGAGTTCAGGATGACGTATCCGCCGGCTTCGCCCTCGGCGCCATGGCCGGCCGGCATGGCCGAGGCCGGCCGGCCGAACGCCTTGAGGATGTTGCGGCGAGAGACGTCGCCCAGGGTCACGATGACCTTCAGATTGGGCAGCAAGGCCAGGCGGTCGATCAGGAAGGGGCGGCAGGTCGTCTCTTCGATCGGCAGCGGCTTGTTGCCGGGCGGGGCGCAGCGGACCGCGTTGGTGATCATGCAGTCCACCAGGCTCAGGTCGTCGTCGCCGTTCGGATCATAGTGGCCCTGGGCGAAGCCGGCTTTTTTCAGGGTGTCGTACAGCAGCCAGCCGGCGTGATCGCCGGTGAAGGGCCGCCCCGTGCGATTGGCGCCGGTGCGGCCCGGCGCCAGGCCGGCGACCAGCAGCCGGGCGTTCGGATCGCCGAAGGACGGGGCGGGGCCGTTCCACCAGTCGGGGTTCTGGCGGGCGTTCTCCTGGCGATACTCGACCAGGCGCGGGCACAGGGGGCAGTCGCGGGGGGGCTCGGGTTTCAGGCTCATTGACCGGCGCCGGTCTTGGGGCGGCCGAACTCGGCCATCAGGTCGTTCAGGTCGAGGAAGGCGTCGGCCTGGCGACGCAGTTCGTCGGCGATATGCGGCGGCTGGGTCTTCTGGGTCGAGACGACAGTGACGCGCACGCCTTGCGCCTGCACCGCCTGCACCAGTCGCCGAAAGTCCCCGTCGCCGGAAAACAGCACGGCGTGATCCAGGCGGGGGGCCAGTTCCAGCATGTCCACCGCGATCTCAATATCCATATTTCCCTTGATCCGGCTGTGGCCCTGGCCGTCGGTGAAGCGCTTCACCGGCTTGGTCACGACCGAAAAGCCGTTGTAGTCCAGCCAGTCCACCAGAGGCTTCACCGGCGAGAACTCTTCGCCCTCGACCACCGCCGTGTAATAATAGGCGCGCGTCAGGATGGATTTCTCGCGGAACCAGTCCAGCATCCGCTTGAAGTCCATATCGTGCTGCAAGGCGCGGGCGGCGGAATACAGGTTCGAGCCGTCGATGAAGATCGCCAGGCGGTCGGTGGAATGAAACATGGTCGAGGCCGTCAAAAGAAATGAAGAAAATGGCGCCCGGCCGGACGCTGCGGTCGATGTGGGAATCGACGGCGCGCCCGATCTGGACGCTGCAGTCATCGTGGCGCTGGGCTGCAATGACAAGGGGGTCTGGGCCTCCTCCCGCGAGGCGCTGGAAGCCGCCTTGGCGCGTTTTCGCAGCGAGGGGATTGATGTGGTGGCGCGGTCGTCCTGGTGGTCGTCCATGGCCTGGCCCGATCCGCAGGACCCGCCGTTCCTGAACGGGGTGGTCATCGTCGCCACGCGCCACGATCCCCACGCGCTGATGGCGGCCCTGGGGCGGATCGAGGATGTCTTCGGCCGTCAGCGGTCGGTCCGCAACGCCCCGCGCACGCTGGATCTGGACCTGATCGCCTATGGTCGACTGAGCGGGGACCTGGACGGGCTGATCCTGCCGCACCCCCGCGCGGCCGAGCGCCGCTTCGTGATGGGGCCGATTGCGGAGATCGCGCCGGACTGGGTCCATCCCCACGGCGGGGTCGCCCAGGCCCTGGCGGCTTCGGCGACGGTGGGGCGCGACGCCCATCCGGTCTGAGGCCGCACTTTCGCCGCTCTGGCGTTGCAAAAGTCAGTCCCTATCTGTATTTCACGCGGTTCTCCCCCGCGTTCGAGGAATTTCATGGCCCGCGTCACCGTCGAAGACTGCATCGAAAAGGTACCGAACCGCTTTGGTCTGGTGCTGATGGCCGGCCACCGCGCCCGCAGCATCGCCAACGGCGCCGCCCTGACGATCGACCGCGACAACGACAAGAACCCGGTCGTCGCCCTGCGCGAGATCGCCGACGACACCGTCGTGCCGGATGAACTGCGCGAAACCATCATCACCACCCTGCAACGCGTCGATGAGCGCACCGAAGCCGAGGACGAGGCGGAAACCGTCGCCCTGCTGGCCGAACCGCAACACATGAACATGGCCGAGGCCGAGCTGATCCGCGCGCTGCAAAGCGACCGCGACGGCGGTCAGGAGGAGCGGTACTGACGCCCGAGGGAGCCCCTGGCGTCACTATCCTGCCGGCGCGGACCGAGACGGTTCCGCCGGCGCCCCAAACTGCAAACAAAAACGAACCTGTTTCGACAGCATCCGAACCTGAGCCTGCCCCCAAGCGTGCGCCCGTTCTGCGTCAGTTCGAACTGATCGAGGCCGTCAAGGCCTATGACCCTACCGCCGACGAAGCGCTGCTGAACCGCGCCTATGTCTATGCGATGAAGATGCACGGCTCGCAGATGCGGGCCTCGGGCGATCCCTATTTCGCCCACCCGATCCAGGTCGCGGGCATACTGACCGACTACAAGCTCGACACAGCCACCATCGTCACAGCCCTGCTGCACGATGTGGTCGAGGACACCTCGGCGACGCGCGACGACATCGCCCAGATGTTCGGCGAGGAGGTCGCGGTCCTGGTCGAAGGCGTGACCAAGCTGAGCCGGCTGGAGCTTCAGGCGGAACACACCCGCCAGGCGGAGAACCTGCGGAAATTCATCCTGGCCATCAGCCGGGACGTCCGGGTGCTGCTGGTCAAGCTGGCGGACCGTCTGCACAACATGCGCACGCTCCAGTACGTCAAGCCGGAGAAGCGCGAACGGATCAGCCGCGAGACGCTGGAAGTCTATGCCCCGCTGGGACGGTCGATCGGCATCCACTCGATTGCGTCCGAGTTGGAAGAACTGGCCTTCACCTATCTGAATCCGACGGCGAAGACGGCCATCGAACGGCGGCTGGAGGCGCTGAAGCTGGAGCATGGCCGCGCCATCGAAGGCGTGTCCGGCGAGGTCGAGCGGGTTCTGTCCGAGGCGGGCGTGGGCGCCCATGTGTTCGGGCGGCAAAAGACCCCCTATTCGATCTGGCGCAAGCTGCAGCGCAAGTCGGTCGGGTTTTCGTCCCTGTCGGACATCTATGGTTTCCGCGTGATCGTTGAAGCGGAAGACGACTGCTACCGCGCCCTGGGCGTCATCCATCGCGAATGGCCGATGGTGCCGGAGCGGTTCAAGGATTTCATCTCGACGCCCAAGTCGAACAACTATCGCTCGCTTCACACCACTGTGGTCGGGCCGCGCGGCCTCCGGATCGAGATGCAGATCCGCACAGAGGCGATGGATCGCGTGGCGGAAGACGGCGTGGCGGCCCATTGGCGCTACAAGAACCAGTCCTATGGATTCGACCACGAGGCCATGGCCAAGGGCGGCGGACGCGATCCGCTGCAGAACCTGCGCCATCTCGTTCAGGTGATCGAGCACGGCGAGGGCGGCGAAGATTGGGTCGAGCACGCCAAGCTCGAAATGTATCTGGACCAGGTGTTCGTCTTCACGCCCAAGGGGCGGCTGGTGACCTTGCCGCGCGGCGGCATGCCGCTGGACTTCGCCTATGCGGTCCACACCGAGGTCGGGGACACGGCCGTGGGGGTCAAGGTCAATGGCGAACTGAAGCCGATGCGGACGCCGCTTCAGAACGGCGACGTGATCGAGATCATCCGCGGGGCCAAACGCGAAGTGCCCGCCGACTGGCGCAGCCTGACGGTCACGGGCCGGGCCCGTTCAGCCATCCGCCGCCACATCCGGACTTCGGAACGCGAGGAGTTCGTCAAACTGGGCCGGATCGCCCTGCAGCAGACCCTGGCCCGAATAGACAAGACCCTGGCCGAGGTGTCGCTGAAGCCGATTCTGGAGACCCTGGCGGTCGCGGGTGACGATGACGTGTTCGAAAGCCTGGGTCGCGGCCGACTGTCGCCGACGACGGTGGCGGAGACCCTGTTCCCCGCCATGAAGGGGCGGCTGAAGGCCGGACCAGAGAAACAACGGATCGAAAGCGACACCGCCCGTCTGTTCGTGCGCGGCGGCGGACTGACTCCGGGCGTCAGCGTTCACTTCGGGCAGTGCTGCACCCCGGTGCCGGGCGATCGGATCGTCGGCATCCTGGAGCCGGAGATCGGCCTGACGGTCCATACGATCGACTGCCAGTCCCTGGCGGCCTTCGCCGATGACGACTCGGTCTGGCACGACCTGCAATGGACGCCCCAGGCCGAGACAGACGCCGTTGCGGCGGTTCGTCTGAACGCGACCATTCGCAACGCGCCGGGCGTGTTGGGCCAGGTGACGACCCTGATCGGCGAGGCGGGCGGCAATATCATCAACCTGTCCATGGCCTATCGCCAGCAGGACTTCTTCGATGTGACCATCGACGTCGAGGTCGAAGACGCCAAACATGCGACCATGCTCATGGCGGCGCTGCGGGCCAATCCGTCCGTCGACAACGTCGATCGCGGTCGAGGCTGAGCCTTTGACTCGAGGGGCCGAGGCGCTAAGACCGCGCCATGAACACCCAAGACGTCCTCAACGAATTCCGTGACGCCGGCGCCCTGCGCGAAGGCCATTTCGTCCTGTCGTCCGGCCTGCACAGCCCGGTCTTCCTGCAGAAGAACCTGGTCTTCATGCAGACCGACCGCTGCGAACGCCTGTGCAAGGCGCTGGCGGACAAGATCGTCGCGACTGTGGGGCCGGTGGATGTCGCCATTTCGCCGGCCGTGGGCGGGATTATCCCCGGATATGAGACCGCACGTCACCTGGGCGTGCCGTCGATGTATGTCGAGCGGGAAGGCGGGCAGTTCAAGCTGCGGCGCGGGTTCTCGGTCGAGCCGGGGCAGAAGGTGGTGATGGTCGAGGACATCGTCACCACGGGCCTGTCGTCGCGCGAATGTATCGCCGCCATCCAGGCGGCCGGGGGCGAGGTCGTCGCGGCCGCCTGTATCGTCGATCGGTCGGGCGGCAAGGCGGACGTCGGCGTGCCCCTGATCGCCCTGGCCTCGCTGGAAGTGCCGGCCTATCCGGCCGACGCCTTGCCGCCGGAATTGGCGGCTCTGCCGATTGAAGATCCGGGCAGCCGCAGACTTTCGAAGTGATATTCGGTTTGGCGAGGAGCTGAGATGCGCGAACGGGTCAGGCTGGGCGTCAACATCGATCATGTCGCCACCGTGCGGAACGCGCGGGGCGGGACGCATCCCGATCCGGCCCGTGCCGCCGAGGCGGCGCTGGCCGCCGGCGCCGACGGCATCACGGCCCATCTGCGCGAGGACCGTCGCCACATCACCGACGCCGACATCGATGTTCTGAGCGCCCTGTGCGCCCGGGCGGGCAAGCCCCTGAATTTCGAGATGGCGGTGACGGAGGAGATGCTGGCCATCGCCCTGCGCCATCGGCCCCACGCCGCCTGTCTGGTGCCCGAACGGCGCGAGGAGGTCACGACCGAGGGTGGTCTGGCCGTGGCGGGGCATGAGGCGCGGATCGCGCCGGTGGCCCAGGCCCTGGCCGAGGCTGGCATCCGGGTGTCGCTGTTCATCGAACCGTCCGAAGACCAGGTCGAGGCCGCCGCCGCCGTCGGCGCTCAGGTGGTCGAGTTCCACACGGGTCGCTATTGCCTGCGGACCGATCCCGGCGAGCGGGAGGTCGAGTTCGAACGGATCGCCGCCGCCGCCGCTCAGGCCGACATCCTGGGGCTTGAGGTCCATGCCGGCCATGGGCTGGACTACGACACGGCGCCGCGCATGCTGGCGATCCCCGAAGTGCGTGAGTTGAATATCGGCCATTTCCTGATCGGCGAATCCATCTTCGTCGGCCTGGATTCCGCCATCCGCCGCATGCGGGCGGCGATGGACGCCGCCTTGTGATCCTGGGCGTCGGGGCGGACCTGTCGGATATTCGGAGAATCCAGGCCTCGCTGGATCGGTTCGGCGAGCGGTTCAAACAGCGCTGTTTCACCGATCTGGAGCGGACGCGATCGGACCGCAAGCCCGATCCCGCCTGGAGTTACGCCAAGCGGTTCGCCGCCAAGGAGGCCTGCGCCAAGGCCCTGGGCACCGGGATGAGAACCGATGTCTACTGGCGCGACATGGGGGTGGTGAATCTGCGCTCCGGCCAGCCGACCCTGGCCCTGACGGGCCACGCCGCCGACCATCTGGCGCGACTGACGCCGGCGGGTCATGAGGCGAGGATTCACCTGACCCTCAGCGATGAACACCCCTATGCACTCGCCTTCGTGGTGATCGAAGCCTTGCCGCTGTCGTAATCGCGATATACCCGTCACGAGACGACCGCGCAGACGCGGCAAGGGGATGCTTGATCGCATGAGCGAAGACCAGAAGCCGCACGACGCCGATGCTGCCCAGACCAACGCGACCGACGCCACGCCGGAGGAAGTCTTCGCCGCGTCCGAGGCCGATGCGCCTGTGGAGGCGGTGAAGGATCCCGCCGCCGAAAAGCGCCCGGTCTGGAGCGACAAGGGGGATGCGCCGTTCGAGGACGAGCCGACCACTCCGGTCTATGCGCGCAAGCCTGCCAAGAAGGCCAAGGGCGAACAGAGCGCCGGCGACGAAACGGTCGAGATCGTCAAGACGATCTTCTTCGCCCTGCTGATCGCCATGGTGCTGCGGATCTTCCTGTTCCAGCCCTTCACCATCCCGTCGGCCTCGATGGAGCCGAACCTGTACGAAGGCGACTATATCGTCGTGTCGAAATGGTCCTACGGCTATTCGAAACACTCGATCCCGTTCAGCCCGCCGCTGTTCGACGGCCGCATCATGGGGTCCGCGCCCAAGCGCGGCGATATCGTGGTGTTCAAGCTGCCGCGTGACGACAAGACCGACTTCATCAAGCGAGTGATCGGCCTGCCGGGCGACCGCATCCAGATGATCGCCAACAAGCTGTATATCAACGACAAGCCGGTTCAGGACGTCGTCGTCAGCCAGGGTGAGATCGACGACATCTTCGGCGCGCACCCGATCGCCGAGGTCCGCGAGACCCTGCCGGAAGGCAAGAGCTTCATGACCCAGGACTTCGGCCCCGGCAACGACCTGGACGACACCCCGGTCTATGAGGTGCCGGTCGGCCACTACTTCATGATGGGCGACAACCGCGACAACTCGATCGACAGCCGTGTCGAACAGTCCAGCGGCGTGGGCATGGTCCCGGCCGAGAACTTGGTCGGCAAGGCGCAGATCATCCTGTTCTCGTGGAAGCCCGGATCGTCGCTGTGGAACCCCGTCAGCTGGTTCAACGTGCGGCTCGACCGGTTCTTCAACGTCCTGCACTGATGGCCAATTTACGGGCCGAGGCGGTCGCGGCGCTTCAGACACGCATTGGTCATGCCTTTAGGGATGCGGCCTTGCTGGAACGCGCCCTGACCCACGCCAGCGTGGGCGAGGGCGCGCCGGTCGGCGTGCATGGCCCCCGCGACAACGAGCGGCTGGAGTTCCTGGGCGACCGGGTGCTGGGCCTGCTGGTGGCCGAGAAGCTGTCGCGGGACTATCCCACCGCCAACGAGGGTCAGCTCTCGTCCAGCCTGCACGCCCTGGTCGACAAGACCGCCTGCGCACGGGTGGGAGAGGCCCTGGGCGTCGGCGCTGCGCTGCGGCTGTCGCCGGGCGAGACCAAGACGGGGGGGCGCCGCAAGGCCGGGGTGATCGCCGACGCGGTCGAGGCCATCCTGGCGGCCGTCTATCTGGACGGCGGGCTGGAGGCGGCGCGAGCCTTCTTCGACAAGGCCTGGGCGGAAGAGTTTTCCGCCCCGCCGTCACGGACCGTGACCAACCCCAAGTCGGCGCTGCAGGAGTGGGCCCAGGCCAAGGGCCGACCGCTTCCGACCTATCGCGTCGCGGATCGGACGGGTTCGGATCATGCGCCGACATTCACCATCGAGGTGTCCGTCGAGGGCGTGGAGCCCTTGACCGCACAGGGGCGTTCGCGTCAGGAGGCGGAGAAGGCGGCCGCAACGGCTCTCCTCAAACGTGAAGGCGTCATTTGACCGATATCGAAAACCAGCGCGCGGGCTTCGCCGCCATCATCGGCGCGCCGAACGCCGGCAAGTCCACGCTGGTCAACCGGCTGACCGGATCCAAGGTCTCCATCGTCACCCAGAAGGTGCAGACGACACGGTTCCCGGTGCGCGGCATCGCCATGGAAGGCGACGCCCAGATCGTTCTGGTGGACACCCCCGGCATCTTCACCCCGCGCCGTCGGCTGGACCGGGCCATGGTCGCCTCGGCCTGGGGCGGAGCGCAGGACGCGGACGTGGTCGTCCACCTGATCGACGCCCAGTCGCACATCAACGCCGAGGGCCGTGAAGGCACGGCGGCGGACCGCCGCTCGGCCGAGGACACCGAGACCATCATCGCCAATCTTCAGTCCACCGGGACGAAGGTGATTCTGGCGCTGAACAAGATCGACGGCATGCGCCGCGACACCCTGCTGGCCCTGTCGCAGACACTGTTCGAGAGCGGCGTCTATGACGAGGTCTATATGATCTCCGCCGCCAACGGCGACGGGGTCGAGGACCTGAAGCAGCGTCTGGCGCGGTCGATGCCCAAGGGGCCGTGGCTGTATCCAGAGGACCAGGCGGCGGACGTGCCGGTGCGGGTTCTGGCGGCCGAGATCACGCGCGAGAAGGTCTATCTGCGCGTCCACGAGGAACTGCCCTATTCGGCGGCGGTGGAGACCACCAGTTTCGAGGACCGCGCCGACGGCTCGGCCCGGATCGAACAGACCATCTATGTCGAGCGCGAGAGCCAGCGGCCCATCGTCCTGGGCAAGGGGGGCCAGACGCTGAAATGGATCGGCCAGAAGGCGCGCGAGGAGCTGAACGAGATCCTCGGCCGCCAGGTCCACCTGTTCCTGACCGTCAAGGTTGATCCGAAGTGGCAGGATTCGCGGGCGCTTTACGCCCAGTTCGGTCTGGATTTCGACGTCTGAGTTCCCGTGTTTGAAGTGCCGCGTACCCCTGGGGGCCATCCCCGGCTCGTTCTGGGCGTCCTTGGGGCGCTGATCCTCGGCGGCGCGGTCTGGGCGGGCTTCTCCACGGCCGTGAAACCCGCCAGCGATGCGGTTCTGGCCTCCATACGTCCCGACACGCCGCCGCGTCCGCCCCTGGTGGTGGTCGAGGACTTGCCGCAACTGGCCGCACGGCTGGACCGTGAGGCCGCCGCCGGGCGTTTCATGGGGGCGGTGCTGGTGGCCAAGGGCGACCGGGTGCTGTTCCGTCAGGTCTATGGCGAGGCGAACTATGAGCAGGATCGGCCGCTGAAGCTGGATTCCCGGTTTCGCCTGGCCTCGATCTCCAAACAGTTCACCGCCACGGCCATCCTGCGTCTTCAGGACGAGGGAAGGCTGCGCATCTCCGACCCCGTGTGCAAATGGATCCAGCCGTGCCCGAAGGCGTGGGAGCCGGTGCGGATCAGCCACCTGCTGTCGCACACCTCGGGGATACCGGACCTGATGGCGCGGCCGGGCTGGGGCATGCGTCGGACCACGCCGGCGACCCTGAACGAGCTGACCGAGGATTCGAAACGTTTCGGCCTGCAGTTCGCGCCGGGAACCAAGGTCCGTTACGACAATGCGGGCTTCAACCTGGCGGCGGCCATCGTCGAGCAGGCCAGCGGCCGGCCCTATGACGCCTATATGCGCGAGACCTTCTTCGGCCCCTTGGGCATGAAGGACAGCGGGCTGGACCTGGACGGCGGCGACCATGGGGTGATCATGGGCTACGCCAACTTCCCGGCCGGGCTGGCGGCCCAGCCGAACGCCAACACCTCCATCGTCGCCGGGGCGGGTGCGGTCTATTCGACCCTGGACGATCTGCTGGTCTGGCAAAGGGCGCTGCACCGGGGAGCGCTGCTGAAGCCGTTCAGCTATCAGCAGATGCTGGCCGACCACGCCCCGGCCGACACGCCCAAGGAGCGGGGCCGTCCGCGCCGCGACTGGGGTTACGGGATCTTCTCGAACCGGCTGGGCGATCAGGTTCGGCCCAGTTTCCAGGATCGCCAGATCTATCACACCGGCAGCTGGGGCGGGTTCCGCAACCTGATGCTCTATCAGCCCGAGGCCGATGTGACGGTGATCGTGCTGTCGAACAATTATCACCTCCGCGACCAGGTCTTCCTGATCAGCCAACAGGCGATGGCCGAGGCCCTGGGCCGGGAATTCCCCACGACCCTGGCCCGCTGACCGCCCGTCAGGTCGGCAGCATGGACCCCGTGTCGATGTAGCGCTGGTGCCAGGACAGGGCCTCGTTCAGCAGGTGCGGCGACTGGAGGCCGTAGGAGCCCTTCAGCGCACGGTCGTAATAGTCGTTCAGCGCATCGCGGTATCTGGGGTGGGCGCAGTGGGCGATGATCAGCTTGGCCCGCTGTTTCGGCGACAGGCCGCGCAGGTCGGCAAGGCCCTGTTCGGTGACGATGACCTGGACGTCCTGGGTGATGTGGTCGACGTGGCTTGCCATGGGCACGATGGCCGAGATGGCGCCGCCCTTGGCCGTTGAAGGCGTCACGAAGCAGGAGATGAAGGCGTTGCGCGAGAAGTCCCCGGAACCGCCGATGCCGTTCTGAATCCGCGATCCCATCACCTGGGTCGAGTTGACGTTGCCGTAGATGTCGGCCTCGATCAGGCCGTTCATGGCGATACAGCCCAGGCGGCGGATCAGTTCGGGATGATTCGAGATTTCCTGCGGGCGCAGGATGATCTTGCCGCGGAACTGCTCCATGCGACTGTTCATGTCCGCCGCCGCCTCCGGGCTGAGGGAGAAGGCGGTGGCGGAGGCGACGGTCAACTTGCCGGCGTCCAGCAGGTCCAGCATCCCGTCCTGGATCACCTCTGTATAGGCGGCCATCCGCTCGAACGGACTGTCCATCAGGCCTGCCAGCACGGCGTTGGCGACATTGCCGACGCCCGATTGCAGCGGCAGCAGGGCGGTGGGCAGGCGACCGACGTGGACCTCGTGCTTGAGGAATTCGATCAGGTGGCCGGCGATGGCGCGGGCGTTGGCGTCGGGCGCGGCGAAGGGCAGGTTGCGGTCGGGGGCCTCGGTCTCGACGATAGCGACGATCTTGGCCGGGTCACAGCGGAGGGTCGGCTGGCCGATCAGCTGGTCGGGCCGGGTCAGGGGGATGGGCACACGGTTGGGCGGCAGGGCGGTGCCGTAATAGATGTCGTGCATCCCCTCCAGCGCCGGGTTCTGCCAGGCGTTGACCTCCAGGATCACGCGCTCGGCCCGGTCCAGCCAGGTCTTGTTGTTGCCGATGGAGGAGGAGGGCACCAGGCTGCCGTCGGCGTTGATCGCCGAAACCTCGACCACGGCGGTGTCCAGCGGCCCCAGCACGCCCTGCCAGACCATGGGCGCCAGCTGGCTGAGGTGCATGTCCAGATAGTCCATCTGGCCCGAGTTGATCTTCTCACGCGCGATGGGGTCGGAGTTGTAGGGTAGGCGGCGTTCGATCCCGTCGGCCTTGGCCAGGGCGCCGTCCAGTTCCGGCCCGGTGGAGGCGCCGGTCCAGAGGTTCAGCCGGAAGGCGTCGCCGGCCGCGTGGGCGGCCTCGATCCGCGCCGCGAGAGCCGAGGGCACCGCCTTGGGATAGCCCGAGCCGGTGAAGCCGCTCATGCCCACGGTGGAGCCTGCGGGAATCAGGGCGGCGGCGTCCTGGGCGGACATCAGCTTGGAGCGCAGGGATTGGCTGCGGATACGCGACATGGAGCTCTTCAAGGTTACGGCCGGGGAGGGCCTGCAAGGCGGGGCTGGACTTGGGCGTCGCGATCTCGACGGTCCATTAGACCTTGGTCGAGCTTGCCCGCTTCGTCCATGATCCTCGTCAAATATTCAGGGGGCCGGCTCCGGCGGCTAGCCTGTTTTCGAAAGTCGAGAACAGGAGTAGAACGAACCCATGATCGCCGCTCTCGCCGCCCTGGCCCTGATGTCCGTCCCCCTGCAATCTACGGAGGACCCCGTGGTCGCGGCCGAGGCCGTGGTGGATCGGATGCATGCGGCGGCTTCGCATGCTGACGCCGACGCCTATTTCGGCCTGTTCACGCCCGACGCCCGCTTCATCGGCACCGACGCGACCGAGCGATGGTCGCTGGCTCAGTTCAAGGCCTATGCGGCGCCCTATTTCTCGCGGGGGCAGGGGTGGACCTATCGGCCCCACGACCGGGTCACGACACTGGCGCCCGGCGACTGTCGCTGCATCGTCTGGTTCGACGAACTGCTGGACAACGACGCCTATGGGCTGACGCGCGGTTCCGGCGTGCTGCGCCGAACCGAGGACGGCTGGAAGATCGAGCAGTATGTGTTGAGCATGCCCATTCCGAACGACAAGGCGAAGGCCGTGGTGGCTCTGGTTCAGTCTCCGGTCGAGGCCCGGCCTGACGCGGACCCCGCGCACTGATGGATTTTCATGAAGAGGCCTTCGTCCTGTCGGCGCGCGCCCATGGGGACACCGGCGCCGTGGTGGATCTGTTGACCGAAAGCCATGGACGGCGCGCGGCCTATGTGGCCGGCGGGGCGTCCCGCAAGATGCGACCCTTCCTGCAGGCCGGGGCGCGGGTCGTGGCCGACTATCGCGCGCGGACATCGGATCATCTGGGCGGGGCGCGGCTGGAGCCGGTGGGCGAGGGGCCCAGCGCCCTGTTCGACGACGCCCTGGCCCTGACCGGCCTGGCGGCGGCCGCGGGGGTGGCGCAGGGGGCCTTGCCTGAGCGTGAGCCGCATCCCGGCGTCTTCCTGGCCTTTGAGGCCCTGATGGCCGCCTTCGCCCTTCCGGACGTCTGGCCGGCCATCTTCGTGCGGTTCGAGGCGGGGCTGCTGGAAGACCTGGGCTTCGGCCTCGATCTGTCGAAATGTGCGGCGACGGGGACGGCGGACGACCTGATCTATGTCAGCCCCCGCACCGGGCGGGCGGTCAGCCGCGAAGCCGGCGCCCCCTATGCCGACAAGATGCTGAGCCTGCCGCCCTTCATGCTGGGGGCGCAGGCGGGGCTGGTCGAGGGCGACGTCAGGGCGGGGTTCGACCTGACCGGCCATTTTCTGGAACAGTTCGTCTTCCACCCGCAGAACAAGCCCTTGCCGGCCGCGCGGGTCTGGATGCTGGACCGGCTGGCCGAGACGGGACGTCTCTAAGCGACGGCTTCGGGTTCAAGCCCCATAGCCAATTCGGCGCGGGGCTCGCTTTCTTGGGCGCCTTGCAGGCCTGACGCCGCTGCGTCGCCTGAGCCGTGCTTCAGATCTCGAAAAACAACCGCGGGAAATTCACGCCACGCCCCATGGCGCGTCATGGTTGTGGGGGTCGACTTTCAACGGGGCCACGCGACCCTCCATCCGAGGCCTCAATCGAATGGAAGGAGACAACCATGGCTATTCCGACCCCGGTGAACGGTCAGATCACCGACGCCGTCACCCAGGCGAATGTGAAGGTCCTTGGCGACGCCCCGGCGATGGCCATGGGCGCGATCTATCAGTCGCTCGCCCACTCCACCGGCATTCTCTACGAGAACGCGACCTCCTCGCAGCAGCAGCTGGCGATCGCCGCCCAGGCTGCGACCAACCAGGGCGTCATCCAGATCTACAGCGTCGACACCATGGCCGGCGCGGTCGCCACATCGAAGATCGCCCAGTCCGATACGCCCGACAACATGATGGCCCTTCTGACGGCCCTGCGCGCCGTCGGTCCCACGGCTGCGGTTTCCTGATTTTTCGCCCCGCAAACTCCAAAAGAAGGACTTGAGACATGGCGCTTCCGACACCCGTCAACGGCATGATCACCGACGCCGTCACCCAGGCCAACGTCAAGGTGCTGGGCGACGCCCCGGCCATGGCCATGGGCGCGATCTATCAGTCGCTCGCCCACTCCACCGGCATTCTCTACGAAAACGCCGCCTCTTCGCAGCAGCAACTGGCCATCGCCGGCCAGGCCGCGACCAATCAGGGGGTCATCCAGATCTACAGCGTCGACACCATGGCCGGCGCGGTCGCCGCCAGCAAGATCAGCCAGTCGGACACGCCTGACAATCTGTTGTCCCTGCTGACGGCCCTGCGCGCTACGGCGGCCTGACGCCGAACCCTGGATATCCGTGACGGCCGCGGCGGGAGACTGGCGCCCGCCGCGCCACCCCCTGGAGGACGACCATGGTCGAGGCGAAGATGAACGAGAAGACGGCGGAAAAATCCGCCCAGACCCTCGGCGACTTCGAGGAGATTCTGAAGCTCATGCTGGAGCTCAGCAAGAACCCCGCGACGGCCCCCACGGCGGAATCGGTCGCCAACACCCTGCTGACCGTCATCGGCTCGGGCCCCAGCTTCGCGGCGATGCAGAGCCTGGTGGCCGCCAATCAGGCCAGCGGGATGATGTACCACAACGCCGTCGCCAACCAGCAGACCACCAACATCCTGGGCATGGTCGCGACCATGAACTGCGTCCAGGCGCTGATGGACAAGCCGTCCGTCATTCCGTGGCCGGACATCGGTCCGCGCCGTGAGGAGCCGTTCGAATGACACGCGAGGAAAAGCGATTGAGAACCGAAGAAGGGCTGGCCGTCGCGGCCTGTCGCGACGACGCCCTGCTGCTGTGCGCCGGAGCCGGCGTGTGCAACGCCGGTCTGATCACCATCATGGCCTCGGCGGACGCTTTTGCTGCGCGCCTAGCCGCCTCGACGCAGCATGCGGCGGAACTGTCGACGCTGCAGATCCGGCAACTGGCGACCAGCCTGGCCGACATGCAGCAGATCCGCACGGTCCGGACCGCCGACGTCGGCGTGCGGTCGGTGTCGCAAGTTCGTCAGGAGCCTGCGCCATCGGCCTTCTACGGCGCGCCGGTCGTCACCTGAGCATCAAGAAAGGGGGGGAGGCTTCGTCGTGAGCGACACCGTCAACGCACAGATCACCGACGCCGTCACCCAGACCAACGTCAAGGTGCTGGGAGAGGGGCCTGCGGAAGCCATGGCCGTGTCGGTCCAGGCGGTGGCGCACGCCACCAGCCTGTCGGTCGAGAACGCCAGCCAGACCCAGGGGGGCATGCAACAGATCAACAACGCCGCCGTCGGCGCCCTGATCGCCAAGATTCTCGAAATCGCGGTCTGAGCGATGGCCTATCCGACCGCCGTGAACAGTCAGATCACCGATGCGGTGACGCAGCAGAACCTGATGGTCCTGGGCGCCGCATCGACGATCGCCATGGGCTCGATCTATCAGAGCGCGGCCCATTCGACGGCGATCGTGTTCGAGAACGCGGTCCAGGCCCAGCGCCAGGCCTCGATCTGCGCCCAGGCCGCCACCAACCAGGGCGTGATGCAGGTCTATGAGATGGGCAGCATGGTCTCGGCCATCGCCACCACGCGGATCGCCGCCCGACCGCCGCCGCCCAGCCCGCTCGAAAACGCCCTTGTTCTGCTTATCGCCGCCAAACTGCTGAATCTCTAGAATTGTCAGGATCTGAACCATGGCCGCCGACACGCCCGTCAACTCGCAAGTCACCGACGCGGTCACCCAGACCAACGTCAAGGTGCTGGGCGAAGCGCCGGCCCAATCGATGGCGCTGGTCTATCAGAGCATGGCCCATTCGATTTCCCTGGCCATGCAGAACGCCCAGCAGGCGCAAGGGGGGCTGCAGCAGATCGGCAACGCCGTCACCTCCAGCGCCGTCACCATGATCATGAACGCGGCGCAGAAATAGCGCCTTCATCTGAAACGAGAGCTTTCGCGCCGTGACCGAACCGACCGTCAACAGCCAGATCAAGGACGCCGTTCAGACCTCGACGAACTGGGCGCTGGGCTTCGCGCCGCTCGAGCAGGGCACGCCCTCGACCTCGACGCGCGTCTCGGCCGGTGGCGCCATCGCCTACGACAAGGCCACCCAGGCGGCGGCTCTGTCGGTGCAGGACGCCGCCGATTACCAGCGCAACATGCTGTCCATCAGCACCACCGTCCAGGGCAAGGCCATGGCCATGATGCTGGCGTCGGGCGGGATGAACGAACCGGCGCTTGTCGCCTACGCCATGGCCCTGGTCAGTTCGTTCGCGGCGCCGATCGCGGCGGGCCTGGCGGCCGAATCCGTCACCACGGCGGTCAAGACCTTTCCCAGAAACTAGTCGAAGAGAGAGAAGGAGCAGCCATGTCCCGTTTGACCCTATCGAAGATGAGCGACGCCGAGGCCGTCGTTCAGGAAGCGCAGACGCTGGAATGGGAGACGCGATGCGAGACCGAGCGGTGGAGCGACGCCGCAGAAGACAGATCCTCCGCCGAAGGGTTTGAGGAAAGCCAGTCCAGATATCGGGAACTGCGTGCTGCGGCGGAGGGGATGGTCGCCATTCTGTACCGGATGCAGGAGCCGTTGCTGACCGATCCCTATGCGCCCTGGGCGGCGAAGTTGATGGTCAAGGCGCGGGGCCTGCTGACCGATATCGAAGACGGCGAGCTGGTCGAGAAGATCTCGTTCGTTCCCGCCGGAACCGACAAGGAATGAGGCCGGACAGGAGGGTTTGATGACCGACGATTCTCCATCGCCTGAGGCCGCCGCCGGCGAGCCGCCGGTTCCGGCTGCGGATCCCATTGTCGTGGCGGCTCGGCGGATGGTCGCCGAGGTCTTCAGGACCTCGGCCGCGCGTCTGCCCGAGTTGCTGGCGGCTCAGTCGCCGCCGGACACGCCGATTCCCCAGTTCACCGAGGCCATGATCGAGCAGCTTCAGGCGCAGCTGACGCGGGCTCTGGGGCTGCCGCCCGATGAAGACGGATCCGCCCGATGACGGATGCGCAAGGGGCGACGGGGCGGCATCTCTATGACTCCATATCGGAGCAGAAACACATGGTCGTCGACAGTTTCGCCGATCAGCGCGAGCTGTTGAAACGCGCCGTGGCCGAGCAACGCCTGGCGGCCATGCCCGAGGACATGCAGCGCGCGGCGAGGGGGCCTTCCGCCCAGGTCAGTCTCGAGATCGTCGAGGCCTTGCAGAAGATCATCGCGCGCGAGGTGACGCGGCAGTTGGACCTCGCGATCTGCGCAATGATCGAACGGACCGCCGCATCGCCATCGGCCGCCGCGCCGGCTGACGGGGCGTCAGGCGGCCAGTAGCCGTCAGTATTTTCCAGCACCGCATCAAACGGCTTCACAAAAAGCAAATACACCCGTCTAAGTAGTGATAACGGGGTTCTTGCAAACTCTGGTTGATGCGACGTCGGCGATCCGGAATCGCGACGAGACCTCGACCGATACGCCCCGTTGGTTCTGCCAGGCCAAGCGTAGGGGGATGAGCTCGCTTTGGGCTTGACGGTCGCTCCCCACGCCGAGGGGGAGTGACGAATATGAATGTCGTCCGGTTGTTTCCGGATTGGGAGACGCAAGGCGAGGAAGAGAGGGCGCCCGCGACGGCTGCGCCGCCTGAGCGGCGTTCTGCTTCTCATCCTTCAGCGCCGCGCACGCCTTCTCCGGTCGAGGTTCTGGCCCGAGCGGCCGGCGGTAATCGGGGCGGGGCGCCCAAGGCCGGGTTGACGCCTGTGGGCGTGATCGCGCGCGCTCTGGACCGGCCGCCGTCGATGGACCGTTTCTGGGCGATCTGGATGGTGCATCAGAACAGTCTGCGGCATCGAAGCCTGCGGCTCTCCGGCGGGAATCGGGCCGACGCCGAGGACGCGTTGAGCGCGGCCATGGTGCGGGCGGCCCAGGCCTTTGACCGCCAGCCGGTGCAGAACCCCGGGGCCTGGCTGGTGCGGATCCTGCACAACGCCTGCATGGATCAGCACCGCCAGAACGCCAATCGCATTCCCATCGTGGCAGAGGACGCCGATCTGCCGCCGCCGTCCGCCGCCGCCTGGGTCAAGGCGGCGCCCTCGCCGGAAGAGGCGGTGTCGCAACAGGAAAGCGACGCGGCCTGGGGGCGGGCCATGAACGCTCTTCCGGCCGCCCTGGTCGAGCCCTTGCGGCTCCATCTCGACGACTGGAGCGACGAACGGATCGCCGCCCATCTGAACATCAGCCGGGAACTGGTGCGCAAGCGTCGCCAGTTGGCGAAGAACCGGTTGAGACTGCTGCTGGATCTCTAGCCGAAGGTGAAGGCGAAGACCTGGACGCCGGGGTCGAGGAATTCGATCTCGAAGGTGCGTTCGCGAACGGCGCCGGACTGGCGGATCAACTGATACAGGCGCTGCTGGTCGATGCGTCCCACGCCCTGGGCGTCGATGTCGGACCCGGCGTCCGCGCCCGGCGCCTGGCCGTCGATCAGGACGCGGAAACGCGGCATGGCGCCGTTGGACCCGGGCCCCATGACCAGGTGCAGGTCGCGCGCCTTGAAGCGGAAGGACAGCCGGCCGCCGGACGCCGCCAGTTCGGCGTGCTCGCGCGTCACGCGCCAGCGCCCGACCAGGCTCCAGTCGTTGAGGTGCAGCGGGCTGGCCACATAGGCCTTGGCCACATCCCGGGCGAGGCCGCCCGGCGAGCGGAAGTTTTCGGCGCGGGCGTAGCCGACATAGGTTTCGGGCGAGCCGAGCTGGTTCATGTCGGCGGCGGCCTCGGCGCCCTGGGCCTGGACCCGAACCACGTCCGCAGCGACGTCGGCGGCGCCCGCCTCCTTGAGCAGTTGCTGGATGACCCGTTCCGAGCCCTCATAGTCGCCCTCGCCGAAATGGTGGTGGCGAATGCGGCCCTGGGCGTCGATGAAATAGTGGGCCGGCCAGTACTGGTTCTTGAAGGCGCGCCAGATGGCGAAATCATTGTCCATGGCGACCGGATAGTCGACGCCCAGGCGGCGCACCGCGTCGCGGACGTTGGCCTCGGACTTCTCGAAGGCGAACTCGGGCGTGTGGACGCCGATGACGACCAGGCCCTGGTCCTTGTACTTCTCGGCCCAGGCGCGAACGTAGGGCAGGGCGCGCAGGCAGTTGATGCAGGAGTAGGTCCAGAAATCGACGACCACGACCTTGCCGCGCAGCTGTTGCGGCGTCAGGGGCGGGGAGTTGATCCAGGTGGTGGCCCCGGTAAATGCGGGCAACTGGCCCTCGACCGGGAGGTTCGCCAGATCCGTCGGCGCCGCGTTCATCGGCGCGCCGCGACCGATGCCGCTCAGCAGCGCCTGTTCCAGACGGCCGGTGCTTCCGGCCGAAATCCGGGTCAGCAGGCCCGTGTCCAGGCCCAGGCCGATGGCGACTACGCCAATCAGCACCAAGGCGCCCAGGCCGCGCCGCACCCATTCGCCGAGGCCCAGCGCGCCCTTCATGGCCTTGAACACCCGTCCGCCGACCAGCAGGGCCAAGGCCAGGGAGGTGGCGGCGCCCGCCGCATAGGCCAGCAGCAGAACGGTCGAGCCGACGCCCGCGCCTTGCAGGGCCGCGCCGGTCAGGATGACGCCCAGGATGGGGCCCGCGCAGGGCGCCCACAGCAGGCCGGTGGCTACGCCCAGCAACAGGGAGGCGCGGACGTCGCCCTGGTCTGCGGAGCGGCGCTCGACGCGATCGGTCAGCCAGGAACCGGCCGCCACAAACGGCCGCATCAGCCGATCGCCGATGGAGGGCACGAGCAGGCTGAGCCCCAGGACGGCCATGACCGCAAGCGCGATCCAGCGACCGACCTCATTGGCGCGCACGGCCCAGCCGCCGCCGAGGGCCGCCAGGGTCGCCACCCCGGCGAAGGTGACCGCCATGCCGACCAGCAGGGGCAGGCCGTTGCGCACGAACGGCCGACCGGCGCGGGCGAAGACGAAGGGCAGGACGGGCAGGATACAGGGGCTGACGATGGTCAGGGCGCCGGCCAGATAGGAGAGCAGGAACAGGATCATGAAGGCGGGCCTGACGTGACGGGGTCACTCACATACGAAGCCGGGAGGCGTTCGGTTACCCTTCGGCGTACGATCTCCCACAGATAGACGCCCTGTCCCTGCTCGAACGGGCTAGACTTCGCGCTTCCGATCCCCGATTCGCTGGCCCATGACGATCCACGCTCCGCCGCCGGAAGGCGGCCGTATCATCGACGAGCCGATGGAGACGGCCCTCAGCCGTCGCTATCTGGCCTACGCCCTGTCGACCATCACCAACCGCGCCCTTCCCGATGTTCGGGACGGGTTCAAGCCCGTGCACCGGCGCATCCTGTACGCCATGCACCAGATGCGGCTGAACCCGCAGGCGGCGGCGCGCAAATGCGCCAAGGTCGTCGGCGAGGTCATGGGCGGATACCACCCGCACGGCGACGCCTCGATCTATGAAGCCCTGGTGCGCCTGGCCCAGGATTTCGCCCAGCGCTATCCGCTGGTCGACGGCCAGGGGAACTTCGGCAATATCGACGGCGATAGCGCCGCGGCCATGCGCTACACCGAGTGCAAGCTGACGCCGGCGGCCGTGCTGCTGCTGGACGGGATCGATCAGGACTCGGTCGATTTCCGCGCCACCTACGACGATCAGGACGAGGAGCCGGTGGTTCTGCCGGCCGGTTTCCCCAACCTGCTGGCCAACGGCTCGTCCGGCATCGCCGTGGGCATGGCCACCTCGATCCCGCCGCACAATGTCGGCGAACTGATCGACGCCTGCCAGATGCTGCTGGACCGGCCCGAGGCGACGACCGAGGAGCTGGTGCAACTGGTGCCGGGACCGGACTTCCCCACTGGGGGCGTCGCGGTCGAGGGCCATGCCGCCATTCTGGACGCCTATGAGACGGGGCGGGGCGGGGTGCGGCTGCGGGCGCGCTGGGAGACTGAGGACCTGGGGCGCGGCGTGTGGCGGATCATCGTCACCGAGATGCCGTACCAGGTGCAGAAGTCGCGCCTGATCGAGGCGCTGGCGGACCTTATCGAGCACAAGAAGGCGCCCCTGCTGGGCGACGTGCGCGACGAGTCGGCCGAGGACATCCGCCTGATCCTGGAGCCCAAGAACCGCACCATCGAGCCCGAGATGCTGATGGAGAGCCTGTTCAAGCTGTCGGATCTGGAAGTGCGCTTCCCGATCAACATGAACGTGCTGGATGCAGACGGCACCCCGCGTGTCATGGGGCTGAAGGCCTGCCTGAGGGCCTTCCTGGATCACCGCCGCGAGGTTCTGAACCGCCGGTCGCAGTGGCGGATCGCGCGGGTCGAGAAGCGGCTGCACCTGCTGGAAGGCCTGCGCATCGTCTTCCTCAACATCGACGAGGTGATCCGCATCGTTCGCGAGGAGGAACAGCCCAAGGCCGTCCTGATCGCGCACTTCGGCCTGACCGAGGTCCAGGCCGATTTCATCCTCGACACCCGGCTGCGTCAGTTGGCGCGTCTGGAAGAGATGACGATCGAGAAGGAGTTCAAGGAACTCTCGGAAGAGCTGGCGCACCTGCAGGCCCTGACGTCTTCGGAAGGCAAGCAGTGGAAGGCCATCTCCAAGGAGCTGGAGGCTGTGCGCAAGGCGCTGATCTCGCCGCGCCGGACGACCATCGCCGACGCCGTCGACACCTCGGCCTTCGTCGCGCCCGAGGCTTTTATTCCCCGCGAGGCGATCACCGTCATCCTGTCAGAGCGCGGCTGGATTCGCGCCGCCAAGGGCAAGGTCGAGGATCCGTCGGAGCTGAAGTTCAAGGAAGGCGACCAACTGGCCTATCTGGTGCCGGCCTATACGACCGACAAGCTGCTGGTCGGGGCGTCGGACGGGCGGATCTTCACCATTGGGGCCGACAAGCTGGCGTCCGGTCGCGGGCATGGCGAGCCGCTGCGGCTGATGATCGACCTGGATGAGAAGGCCGAGATCATCAACGTCCTGGCGCACCAGCCGGGCGGGAAGCTGCTGATCGCGTCGAAAACCGGCTATGGCTTCATCGCGCCGGAAGACGACACCCTGGCCCAGAAGCGGGGCGGCAAACAGGTGCTGAACGGCGACATGCTGGCCATGCTGCGCATCCCGCAGACGCCGACGGCCGACCATGTCGCGACCATCGGCGAGAACATCAAGACCCTGATCTTCCCGCTGGACGAACTGCCCGAGATGGGGCGCGGCAAGGGGGTGCGGCTGCAGAATTTCAAACAGGGCGGTCTGGCCGACGTCACCGTGTTCAACGCCGAACAGGGGCCGGAATGGGCCGACGGCGGCGGACGCCGTCGCAACTGGCCCGACTGGAAGGACTGGCTGGGCAAGCGCGCCGGCGCCGGCCGTCAGGGGCCGCGAGGCCTGAGGAAGTTCAGGTAGAGTTGGCCTCTCCCTCCCCCTGCGGGGGAGGGGGGCGGAGGCGTAGCCGAAGCCGGGTGGGAAGGGCCGGGCGGTACTTCGCTGTTGCTCCGTTGGTGCGCTGCTGCCGGGCCGCCCCCACCCCGTCGCTGCGCGACGCCCCTCCCCGGACGGGGAGGGAGAGGCGGTTCGCCTAGTCCTGCAGCCGAGACCATCCCAGCTTGCCCAGCACTTCCATCGGGCGAAAGCCCGACTTGTAGTCCATCTTGTCGGAGCCCTGGACCCAGTAGCCCAGATAGACGAAGGGCAGGCCGACCTGGGCCGCCTGGCGGATGTGATCGAGAATGGCGAACCGGCCCAGGCTGCGGCGCTCCATCGTCGGATCATAGAAGCTGTAGACCATCGACAGACCGTCCTTCAGCAGGTCGGTCAGGGTGACGGCGACCAGATCGCCCGGTCCGCCGTCGGTCGAGGCCAGGCGATATTCGATCAGATGGGTGCGAACGGTCGTGTCCTCGACCATGGCGACATAGTCGAGCCAGCCCATGTCGCTCATGCCGCCGGTCGGGTGGCGGGTGGTCAGATAGCGGCGCAGCAGTTGGAACTGTTCGGTCGTGACCTCGGCCTCGACCAGGCTGCGCGACAGATCCGCGTTGCGGGTCAAAACCTTGCGCTGGGACCGGGTGAAGGCGAACTCGGGCACGGGCAGGCGGACCGAAACACAGGCGTCACAGGCTTCGCAGGCCGGGCGATAGGCGATGTTCTGACTGCGGCGAAAGCCGGCCACCGTCAGTTCGTCATTGACGTGGGCGCCGTCCGAGAAGGGCAGGTTGGCGAAGACCTTGCGCTCGGTCTTGCCGGGCAGATAGGGACACGGCGCGACCGAGGTCATGAAGAACCGGAGCTGTCGTGTCGGAACATGCTGCGTCACGGCGCTAGATCCGCACCCGATCTTGCCGAGAGTGTGACGGTCGAAGGCTCATTCGTGGATTTGGCGTCATTCCTCGCCGGGCCGCAAGCGCGTTCGCGCCACAGCCGAGCGGGATCACAGCGAGGTGTCCATCGGCAGGACCGGCGCCTCGCGCAGCAGGACGATGGCGATGCGGCGGTTGCCGGCCAGGGTCGGGTCGTCGGGATAGAGGGGGTCCGAACCCGCTTTGCCGGCGACGGAATAGACCCGGTCGGCGTCCACGCCGGCGCTCTGAAGCACCAGACGCGAGCCGTTGGCCCGTTCCGAGGACAGGGTCCAGTCGGCCGGACCGCTGGCGCGATTGGAGCCGGGCGTGGCGCTGGTGTGGCCGGTGATGGAGATGCGGTTCGGCAGCTGGTTGATGACCTTGGCCACGGCGCGCAGCAGGACCTGAGCCCGGGCGTTCGGCCGGGCCGAGTTGTTGTCGAACATCGAGCGGCCCTCCTGATCGACCAACTGGATGCGCAGGCCCTCGGGCGTCTGATCGACGATCAGCTGTTTCGACAGCTCGGCCAGTTCCGGCATCGACTGCATGGCCTGACGCAGGGATTCGGCGGCGCTGGCGAACTCCGCCGCCTCGCGCTTCTGGATCTCGGCCTGGAGCGCGGCCTCGCTGGCCGATGCGAGATTGGTGCTGGATCCGACGGCTGCGGCGTCGGCCGGGGCCTCGGGCGCGAGTTGCTCGAGCACCGACTGGGATCCGGAGCTCTTGGGGCCGTCGTCGCCCAGGGCCGTGCCGCCCAGTATGCCCCCCGATCCGGAGGTGGTTTCGGAAACGCTGGCCGGAGCGAAATACTCGGCTATGCCTTTCTTCTGCTCCGGATCGGTCGTGTTGATCAGCCACATCAGCAGGAAGAAGGCCATCATGGCGGTCACGAAGTCCGCATAGGCCACCTTCCAGGCGCCGCCGTGGTGGCCGCCGCCGGAGACCTTCTTGACCTTCTTGATGAGGATCGGACGATCGCTCACGGACATGGACGCACCCCGGGAATTTACTGTCCCAATGTGGGGCGCCGAGGTTAACCGGGCGTTGATCCGCGCCACAGCGGCTTGAACCCCCGCTCGACCCGGCCTAGTCCGTGCCCTGAAACACGGAGCCTGTCATGAAGATCGCATTCGCCGGCCTGGGCGTCATGGGCGCCCCGATGGCGCGTCACCTGGTGCAGGCCGGCCATGATGTTGTCGGCTTCAACCGCACCATATCCAAGGCGCAGGCCTGGGCCGAGGCGACGGGCGGCCGCTTCGCGAAGACGGTGGCCGAGGCGGCGCAGGGCGTCGATCTGTTCATCCTGTGCGTCGGCAATGACGACGACGTGCGCGCCGTCGTGACCGAGGGGCTGCCGCATCTGGCTGAAGGCGCTGTGATCGTTGATCACACGACGACGTCGGCGAAGGTGGCGCGGGAGATGGCGGCGTTGGCCGAAGGGCAGGGGCGGCGCTTCGTCGACGCCCCGGTGTCGGGCGGCCAGGCGGGCGCCGAGAACGGCCAGCTCAGCGTCATGGCGGGCGGCGACGCCGGGGCCCTGGCCAAGGCGGAACCGGCGCTCCAGGCCTATTCCAAGGCGATCAAGCATATGGGGGCGGCCGGATCGGGCCAACTGACCAAGATGGTCAATCAGATCGCCATCGCCGGGGTGGTCCAAGGCCTGGCCGAGGCGGTGCATTTCGCCCAGGTCGCGGGCCTGGACACCGACGCCGCCTTTGACGCCGTCTCCAAGGGCGCGGCCCAGAGCTGGCAGATGGACAACCGCTGGAAGACGGCCGCCAGAGGCGAGTTCGAATTCGGCTTCGCCGTCGACTGGATGCGCAAGGATCTGGGCCTGGTGCTGGACGAGGCGCGGTCGAACGGGGCGCGTCTGGCCCTGACGGCCCTGGTCGATCAGTTCTACGCCGAGGTCCAGGCCATGGGCGGAAATCGCTGGGACACCTCCAGCCTGGCGGCGCGGCTTCAGTCGAAGGACTGAAGCCGCGCAAGGGAAGCCGCGGATCAGGCCGCTTCCCAGCCCTTTTCGACGGCCCAGACGGCGAAGGCGTAGTCGTGGGCGACCTCTTTCAGATAGTCGAACCGGCCGGCGGCGCCGCCGTGTCCCGCCTCCATGTTGATCTTCAGCAGCACAGGCTTGCCCGAGGTCGTCGCCGGACGCAGCTTGGCGACCCATTTTTCAGGCTCCCAATAGGTGACGCGGGGATCGGACAGGCCGCCGGTCGCCAGGATGGCCGGATAGGCTTTCGGCCCCACCTGATCATAGGGGCTGTAGCTCATCATATAGTCGTAGGCCTCCGGGTCCTCGATCGGATTGCCCCATTCGGGCCATTCCGGCGGCGTCAGCGGCAGGGAGACATCGCTCATGGTGTTGATCACGTCGACGAAGGGCACCTGGCCGATGACGCCGGCCCACAGGTCGGGCCGCATGTTGTTGACGGCGCCCATCAGCAGGCCGCCGGCCGAGCCGCCCTGGGCGACGATGTGTCCGGCGGTCGCGTATTTCCGGTCGATCAGGTGTTCGGCGGCGGCGATGAAGTCGGTGAAGGTGTTCTTCTTCGTCATCCGGCGGGCGTCCAGGAACCAGCCCCAGCCCTTGTCCGAGCCGCCCCGGATATGGGCGATGGCGTAGATCCAGCCGCGATCGACCAGCGACAGCCGGTTGGTCGAGAAACTGGCCGGCATGGGGATGCCGTAGGAGCCGTAGCCGTAGAGCAGCAGGGGCGCCGAACCGTCCACCGGCGTGGATTTTCGACGCAGCACCGTGACCGGCACCAGCTGTCCGTCCGAAGCGGGGGCGTTCAACCGCTCGACCACATAGTCCGCAATATTGTGGCCCGACGGGATCTCCTGCGTCTTGCGCAGGGTCCGCTCGCGCGTCGCCATGTCGTAGTCGAAGGTCTGGGTCGGGGTGGACGGCGAATTGTAGCTGTATCGCGTGTTGGTCGTCTCGAACTCGGACGCGCCGGACAGCGACAGGGCGAAGGCGGGTTCGTCGACGGCGATCTCGTGTTCGGCGCCGGCGCGGTCGCGGATGATGATCCGGGTGTTGGCGTCGGCCCGTTCCTGGCGAGCCAGGTGATCCTTCGTCAGGTCCAGGCCTTCGATGAAGCGGCCGGGCGTGTGCGGCACCAGGTCGGTCCAGTGGGCCTTGGCCGGCGTTGCGGTCGGCGCCTGGACGATCTTGAAGTCGATGGCGTCGTCCGCATTGGTTCGGATCACCCAGCGGTCGCCCCAGTGATCGACGTCGTAGCGGAGCGCGACGATGCGCGGTTCAAGCACGACCGGCGCGGCCGTCGGGGTGGCGGCGGGGATGTAGCGGGCCTCGGAGGTTTCCTGGTTCTGGATGCCGATGACGATGAACTGGTCGTCGGCGGTGCGGCCGACGCCGATGAACATGCCGTCGTCGGCTTCTTCATAGACCAGGGTGGTTTCGCCGCCGCGCGCCGGGCGGCGGAAGATCTTGTCGGGGCGACCGTTGTCGTCGCGATTGGTCCAGAAGATCCACTGGCTGTCGGGCGAGAAGACGAAGTCTCCGGTGGCGCTTTCGATCACGTCAGGCAGAACTTCACCGGTCGCCAGGTCCTTGACGTAGATTTTGTGGACCTCGGAGCCCTGGGCGTCCTCGGCATAGGCGAACAGGCTGTGGTCCGGGCTGTGGCTCGCGGCCGACACTTCCGAATAGGCCTTGCCCTCGGCGAGTTCGTTGGCGTCCAGGAGCAGTTGAGGCGTGGGCGCGACGACGAAATTCTTCGTCACCGGCTGACCGTCCACCATCCACGCGCCCTGGCGTTCGACGCGCATGTAACGGGGATGCTGGTCGCCGGTGCGGTATTCGACGTAGTAGTTCCAATCGCCGTCCGGGGCCGGAACCGAGCTGTCGTCCTCCTTGATGCGACCGCGCATCTCGGCGAACATCGCCTGCTGCAGCGGCAGGGTGGAGGCCATCATGGCCTCGCGGTAGGCGTTCTCCGCCGTCAGATGTTCCTTGACCTCGGTCTTGATCAGGGTCGGATCGCGCAGCACGGCCTGCCAGTTGTCGTCCTTCATCCAATGATAGTCGTCGGTCCGCGTGCGGCCCAGTTGTTCGATGACGACGGGGATCTTCTTGGCGACGGGGGGCTGGGGCATCGAGGGTCCGGTAGTCTGAGCGGGCTTGGCGAGGGCGGGGGAGGCGACCGCGACGGCGGTTGCGGCGGTCGAGACGATCAGTTGGCGACGGTTCATCGGTTAGGCCCCCTTATTCGGACCCGAACCTTGTGCGTGGCCCATGGCGGCGTCAAATGAAGAAAAGCCCAGAGAGGCGCTTTGCCTTGATGTTCGACCTCCAGACCCTGCCGACGACCTCCGCCGAGGCGACGCAGACAGTGTCGCGTTCCGCCAGAGACCTGACCGTGACCATGATCCGTGCGACGGTCCAGATCGACCAGCCGAACGGCGACGGCACGCGAACCGTGGGCGCGGGTTTTCTGTTGAATGCGCCCCGCGCGGACGGCACGCCGCGCACCGTCCTGGTCACCGCCGATCACGTGCTGAGCCGCATGCCGGACAGCGAGGCGCGGATCGGATGGCGCGTCGAACTGCCGGACGGCGGGTGGCGTTTCGATCCCCAGCCGCTGATCATTCGGGACGCAGAGTCTGACCCGCTATGGACCAAGCCGGGCGACCGCGACATTGCGGTCATGGAGATCAGCGCGCCGGCCGCCTTCGCCCGTGACGCCATTCCGATCGCATGGCTGGCGGACAGGGAGGCGTTCGACACGACCGCGGTCGGGCCGGGCGACGCTATGCGGACGTTGGGCTTTCCCCGAGGGCGGTCAGCCAACCGCGCCGGGTTTCCGATCCTGCGCGTCGGGCGGATCGCATCCTGGCCGCTGACGCCGATCAGCGCCTTTCCGACCTTCCTGCTCGATCTGGCCGTCTTTCCGGGCGACTCGGGCGGACCGGTGTTCTGGACGCCGGCGACGCAGGTGTCGCCGGTCCATCCGTGTGTCGCGGGGGTTCTGACGCAGGAAGTCATCGTTCAGGACGAGCGCCTGAGGATCGGCGTGGTGGTCCACGCCGACTATATCCGTGAGGCGGTGGACCTGCTGGACCAGAAGGCCGCGCCGGCGCCCTGACGCCGCTGCTTCAGCCCGTCAGGGCTTCGGCCGTCAACCGCTTCAACAGATCGCCGCCCTGGCCTACGGCCGCCAGGCGGCTGGAGACATGGCCCAGCACATTGGCGGCATAGACCTCATACAGGTCCAGCTTGCCCTGCAGCCACACGGGGTCGCCCTCGCCGGCGTCGAGGCGCGCCTTGGCCGCCAGGGCGCCCTTGGCCAGCATCCATCCGCCGACCACGTCGCCCAGCAGTTTGAGATAGGCGTCGGCGGCGGCCAGGACATCGGCGGCCGCCTCGGCCTCGGCCTTGCGATCAAGCAGCCACAGGGTGGCGTCCTGAACCGCCTCGATCCCCGTGGCGAACCGTTCCAGCGGCTTTCCGGAATAGAGGTGGGCCAGGTCCGCCAGGGTCGCCTTCATGTCGGCGATCAGAGCCCGGGCCGCTTCCCCGCCGTCCATCGACAGCTTGCGGCCCACCAGGTCCATGGCCTGGATGCCGTTGGTGCCTTCGTAGATCGGTGCAATCCGGGCGTCGCGGTAGTATTGGGCGGCGCCCGTCTCCTCGATGAAGCCCATGCCGCCGTGGATCTGGACGCCCAGCGACGCCACCTCGCAGCCGACGTCGGTGGACCAGGCCTTGGCGATGGGGGTGAACAGGTCCTCGCGGGCCTTCCAGCGCCGACGATCCTCCTCAGTTCCGGCATGACGAGCCAGGTCGGCGGCGACGCCGGTCGACAGGCAGATGGCGCGGGCGGCCGAGGTCTTGGCCTTCATCACCCCCAGCATCCGCCGCACGTCGGGATGGTCGAAGATCGGAGCATTGGCCTCGCCGGTCCAGACCGAGCGGCCCTGACGCCGGTCCAGCGCATAGGCGAGGGCGTGCTGATAGGCGCGTTCGGCGATGCCGACGCCCTCAACCCCGACGGCGAGGCGGGCGGCGTTCATCATCACGAACATGTGGGCCAGGCCCTCGTTCGGACGGCCGACCAGTTCGGCGCGGGCGCCTTCATAGCTCATGACGCAGGTGGGGGAGGCGTGGATGCCCAGCTTGTGTTCGACCCCGACCGGGCGGAAACCGTTGCGGTCGCCCAGGCTGCCGTCGTCATTGACCGCGAACTTGGGCGCCAGGAACAGGCTGATGCCCTTGGGGCCCTTGGGCGCGTCGGGCAGGCGGGCCAGAACCAGATGGATGATGTTGTCGGTGGCGTCGTGGTCGCCCCAGGTGATGTAGATCTTCTGGCCGTTCAGGGCGTAGGTGCCGTCGCCGTTCGGCGTGGCCGTGGTGATCAGAGACCCCAGGTCCGAGCCGGCGCCCGGTTCGGTCAGGACCATGGCGCCGGTCCATTCGCCGCTGACCAGCTTGGTCAGATATTTGACCTTCTGTTCCTCGGTCCCGACCTGGTCCAGCGCCTCGATAGCCGCCAGCGACAGCATGGGGCACAGGCCGAAGGCCATATTGGCGGCGTGAACGGTCTCATAGGCCGCCAGCTCCAGCGCCTTGGGCAGGGCCTGGCCGCCGACCTCGACCGGAGCCGACAGGCCGGTCCAGCCGCCGGCGGCGAACTGGCGATAGGCGTCGGCGAAGCCGGGGGCGGCCGTGACCGCGCCGTTCGCATAGTGCGAGCCCTGCTGGTCGCCGATGCGGTTCAATGGGGCCAGCACCTCCTCGGAAAACTGTCCGGCCGCTTCCAGCACCGCGCCCGCGACGTCGGAATCATAGTCCGGGAAGGCTCCGGTGGCGGCGACGTCGGCCATGCCGGCGATGGCCTCCAGGGTGAAGGCCAGATCACGAACGGGTGCGCGGTAGCTCATGGGTTTCCTCGATGCATATTCAGGCCTAAGTGCCTCGTCATCGCCCCTTGTCGCAAGCGGCTTGGCGCAAGGCTCTTCGTCGGGGCACACTGGCGCCCTGCCGCCACGGAAGGGAAGTCATGGCCGAACCTCGCAATCGCTATTCGACGGTGTCGCTGGCGCTGCACTGGATCATCGCCCTGGGCGTGCTGGCCCAGGTGCTGCTGATCACGGCGCATGAGAAGACGGAAGGCGTCCTGTCGGGCCAATTCGTCATGCTGCACAAGTCGGTGGGCATCACCATCCTGGTCCTGACCCTGGCGCGAATCGGCTGGCGGCTGGCGCATCCGGCCATCCCCCTCCCGGGCCACCTGCCGCGCTGGGAAAGGCAGGCGGCGCGTGCGACCCATGTGCTGTTCTATGTCATCCTGATCGCCATGCCGATGACCGGCTGGCTGGCCTCATCGGCGGCCGGGCGTGAGATCGCCTGGTTCGGTCTGTTCGACTGGCCCCTGCTGCCGGTCGGCGGCGGTCGCGAGACGGCGGGTCGGTTCATGGAGGTCCATGAGGTGGTGATGAAGGGTCTGTATGTCCTGATCGCGCTTCATGTGCTGGGTGCGCTGAAGCATCAATTCATCAATCGTGACAATGTGCTGCACCGGATGATCCCGCTGATCCCGCGTCGGCCATGACCCAAAGGTCCGGCGATACGGCCGATCAGGCGGCCACGGCCCTGCGCCGGGGCGAACTGATCCTGCTGCCGACCGAGACCGTCTATGGCCTGGGCGCCGACGCGGGCAACGCGGAGGCGGTGGCCGCCATCTTCCAGGCCAAGGGAAGGCCGCGCTTCAATCCCTTGATTTCTCATGTCGCCGACGCCGTCGCGGCCGAGGCTGTCGGGGTGTTCGACGTTTCGGCCCGGGCGCTGGCCGAGGCCTTCTGGCCGGGGCCTTTGACCCTGGTGACGCCGGTGCGGGACGGAGGGCGGGTCTGTGATCTGGCCCGGGCCGGGCTGGACAGCGTGGCCATCCGGGTTCCGGGCCATGCGGCGGCGCGGGCGGTGCTGTCGGCCTTTGGCGGGCCGGTCGTGGCGCCCTCGGCCAATCGGTCGGGACGGCCCAGTCCGACGAATTTCGCCGATGCGGTCGAGGAGACGGGGTTCGCCGTCACGGCGGCCGTGGACGGCGGCCCCTGCGCGGTGGGGCTGGAGAGCACGGTCGTGTCGGTGCTGGGCGGGCGGGTGTCGCTGCTGCGGCCGGGCGCGGTGACCCGCGCCGAGATCGAGGCCGTGGTCGGGCCGCTGGCGGACGGCGGCGACGGGCACAGGTCGCCGGGCCGGCTGGCGGCGCATTACGCCCCCGACGCCCCGGTTCGGATCGACGTCGTCGAGCCTCGTGACGGCGAGATCCTGCTGGGCTTCGGGCCGGGGGCGGGCGATCCGCGCTGGAGCTTGAGCGTCTCGGGCGATCTGCGAGAAGCGGCGGCCAACCTGTTCAGATTGTTCAGGGAAGCGGATCGCACGCATCCTGCCGGAATCGCCGTGTCGCCGATCCCGTCACAGGGTCTGGGCGAGGCGATCAACGACCGTCTGCGCCGCGCCGCCGGCTTCGTCGGCTAGCCGAACCGGGCCTGGAGATCGACGCTGGAGTGCCGCCCGACGCAGGGCAGGCAGGTCTCCAGCCAGTCGTCGGCGGCGGCCCGTCCCCGCGCCTTCAGATCATTGAGGAAGCTCCATTCGGTGTTGAACTTGGACCTCAGCGACAGGTCCGAGAGCCAGCCGTCGGCCTCGATGGCGTGCAGCCGCACCTGACGATAGGACCCGCCGCCGTGTTTCAGCTGGCCCCCGGCGATCATCTCGGCGGCCATGGCGATGGCGCGCAGCTCGGCGACCAGGGGGGCGTTGAAGACGATCTCGTTCAGCCGTTCGACGATGTCGCCGGCGCTGCGCGGCGTCTCGTCGCGAACCATGGCGTTCAGCGTCACCAGCAGGACGTCGTCGGGCGTGTCATCGCCGGTCAGGGGCCACAGCGGCGGATTGGTCAGGTAGCCGCCGTCCCAATAGGGTTCGCCGTCGATCTCGACCGCCTGGAACAGATGGGGCAGGCAGGCCGAGGCCATCAGGACGTCGGCGGTGATCTCGCCGGATTCGAAGATGCGGGCCCGGGCCTGGCGCACGGCGGTGGCGGCGACGAACATCTTTATATCGGATGCCTGAACCGCGCCGAAATCGACCGCCGCCTTTAGAACCCGTGTCAGAGGGTTGTGATTTAGCGGATTGAATTCATAGGGGCTCATGGACATGGCCAAGGTCTCGCCGGCGCGCCATAGCGGGGTGTCCTTGATCCAGTCCGGCGTCTGGGCCGGGTTCCACAGGGTGCTGTCGCCGAAGACGTTGCGGCCGCCCGACTGGTTGATCTCGCGCCACAGTTTGTCGAGGGCGGCGCGGGCGTCGCCGGCGGCGAGACCCGAAACCAGGGCTGCGCCGTTCATGGCCCCCGCCGAGACGCCCGAGACGGCGCGAACCTCCAGCCGGCCGTCCTCCAGCAGCCGGTCCAGAACGCCCCACTGGAAGGCGCCGTGCGCCCCGCCGCCCTGCAGTGCTAGGGACAGGGGCCGTCGTCCCGAGGCCGACGGGACGATGTCCGCCGGTTCGGCGGCCTTGCGTCTGAAGATCGCCATGCCGCCGTCCCCTAGGTCATTGGTCTATTGCGCGGTCCAGCCGCCGTCGATGGAGAAGCTGGCGCCATTGGCCGAGGCGCCCAGGTCGCTGACCAGATAGAGGAAGAGGCCCGCCAACTGGTCGGTCGTCACGAATTTCTTGGTCGGCTGGGCGGCCAGGATGACGTCGTGCAGGACCTGTTCCTTGGAGATGCCGCGGGTGCGGGCCTGGTCGGCGATCTGTTTCTCGACGATGGGGGTCTCGACGAAGCCGGGGCAGATGGCGTTGCAGGTGATATTGTCCTGGGCCAGTTCCAGGGCCACCGTCTTGGTGAAGCCGACGATCCCGTGCTTGGCCGCGACATAGGCCGACTTGAACGGGCTGGCGACCAGGCCGTGGGCCGAGGCCATGTTGACGATCCGGCCGCGCCCCTGGGCCTTCATGATCGGAATGGCCGCCCGGGTGGCGTAGAAGGCCGAGGACAGGTTGATGGCGATGATCTGCTCCCACTTGTCGGTGGGGAATTTCTCGACGGATTCGACGTGCTGGATGCCGGCGTTGTTGACCAGGATGTCGAGGCGGCCGAACTCATGTTTGGCGAAGGCGACCATGTCGGCGATCTCATCGCCGCGCATCATATTGGCCGCGTGATAGCGGACCCGGCCGCTGGAGCCGGCTTCCAGCCCGGCGCGGGTGCGTTCGATCTCGGCCGGATCGCCCAGACCGTTCAGCACCACGTCGCCGCCGCGCGCCGCCACGGCCCGCGCCAGGGCCAGGCCGATGCCCGAGGTCGAGCCCGAAATGACGGCGACCTGACCCTTCAGGTCGCCGATGTCGCGAAACACCGGGGCGTCGCCGTGTGCGGCGGCTGGTGCGGCGCTGGGGCCCTTGGATGACTTCGACCAGTTGAACATGAATCCGCCCTTCGTGTTTTGTCGAGAGACTAGCGGCAGGACGGGGCGGGGATCAAGAATTTCCCGACCTGATGAATATCCATTCGTTGTCCGTCGAGGCGGCCTTGTCGAACCTGTAGCCGTCGCGGTCGAAAGCCTTCAAGTCCTCGACCCGTTCCACCCGCTCGTCGATGGCGAACCGGGCCATGGCCCCGCGGGCCTTCTTGGCGAAGAAGGAGATGATGCGGCTCTCGCCATTCTTCTCTTCGCGGAACTGGGGGGTGACGACCGGCAGTTTCAGGGCCTTGGCGTCGACGGCGCCGAAATATTCCTGGCTGGCCAGATTGACCAGGGTCGGGTCGGCGTGGCCCTCGGCGTCTGCGTTGAGCTGTTTCGAGATCCGGTCGCCCCAGAAATCATAGAGGCTGGACCCGCGCCGGGTCTTGAGCCGCGTGCCCATTTCAAGCCGATAGGGCTGAATCCGGTCCAGCGGGCGCAACAGGCCGTAGAAGCCCGACAGGATGCGCAACCGGTCCTGGGCGAAGTCGAGGGCCTCGACGTCGAGCTCGCGCGCCTTCAGGCCTTCATAGACGTCGCCGGCGAAGGCGAAGGCGGCCTGGACCCCGTCGGTCGAGTCCGAATCAAAGGCCTTGAACCGTTCCAGGTTCAGGGTGGCCAGGTCGTCGGAAATCCCCATCAGACGACGCAGGTCCGCCTTGGTCTGACGCCGCGCCGTCACGGCCAGGCTGGCCGTGTCGTCCAGAAAGCGGCGGTCCGTGCCGGGAATGGCGGGGTCGGCTTCGGTGAAGTCCAGCCGCTTGGCGGGAGAAAGAACGATCAGCAAGAGGCGGCTCCGTGGTGGCCCGCTGACATAGGGCGCCTTGGTGACGATTTGAACCGGGCGCGATGACGGCGTGGGGGATCGCCCTCGCGCTTTCGATGCGAAGTTCATGGAGGGCTGGGCGGGGCGCCGGGCCTTCGCCCGGAGTTTTGTGTTTTGAGTACCGTTTCGACGAAGGTTTGACGCCCCGCGCGAATGGTTGGCCTGCAAGCTCGGGGCGCCGAGCGGTGGCGG